>JAKAKE010000003.1 GCA_021824625.1 Bacteroidota bacterium
ACCAAAGTACACAAAGTGGAAAAAATGGGCACTTAAAAACCTATCCATTTCTTCCATATTTTCCATTTCTTCCACTTTTGGCTCAGTATGGCAAAAAAAAAACTCTGCGTTAAAAAAAATCCTGCAATCCTTAAATCTTCCTAATCCTGTTCATTCAATTTATTATTGTTGTTTTGATTATGCGGCAGATTTATAATCTCTACGAGATAGAATTGTTGTATTAGTTACTTAATTCATAAAATTACTACAAACTAATTCCCTAATTCTTAATTCAAAGTTGATATACTTTAAGCATATTGTCGGGCATGATGCTTCCAGCCGATAAACCTGCAACGAAAACAATGTAATCACCTGATTTGATGTAATCGAGATTGAGTAGGTATTCCCGCAATTTATTGAATATATCTTCGGGAGTTATGTCAGCAGGTACAAGCCGGGCTTCAATACCCCAGACAAATGAATTAAGCCGCCTCTGTGTGTGTGCAATTTCAGTTAGAGCCACAATAGGTATTTTAGGCCTGTATTTGGCAATATTTTTTGCAGTGAAACCCGAACTTGTCAGTGGTACAATCGCCGCCGCTTTAATTTGCTCTGCAATCACGCAGGATGCCCTTCCGAGAGCATCACCCACATCAATTAGTTGTAGGGGTTCAAAATTTTGAACCCCTGAAACATACGGGGTTCTAAAATTTTGAACCCCTGCAACATTTGGCAGGTTTACGTTTTTATGGCTAATATCATATTTTTCTTCGATTACCCTGATGATTCTGTTCATGTAATCAACAGCCTCGAAGGGATATTTACCTGTGCTTGTTTCGCCGCTCAGCATAACGCAGTCGGTGCCGTCGAGAACTGCATTAGCCACATCACTCGCTTCGGCTCTCGTAGGCCTTGGATTTTCAATCATTGACTCCAGCATTTGAGTTGCTATGATTACTGGCTTGCCGTGATAGTTGCATTTCTTGATAATTTCCTTTTGAAGCACTGGAACGGTTTCGGCAGGCAGTTCTAATCCGAGGTCACCACGTGCAACCATGATTGCATCCGATTCCATTATAATATCTTCGATGTCCTCGTATCCTTCGTACCGCTCAATTTTCGAAATGACGGGAATCACTCTTCCGAAAATTTTCATTGCGGCTTTGAGTTCAATCACATCTGCTTCGGAGCGGACGAAAGACAAACCGACGGCATCCACACCTGCATTTAAGCCGAATTTCAAATCGTCAATATCTTTTTCGCTCATCGAAGGAGCCTTGCTGGAAACACCTGGAGCAATTATTCCCTTATTATTTTTTAATGTTCCGCCCTTGATGACCCTTGTGATTATGTCATTCTTCGTGATTTTTTCAACGCTCAGAATAATATATCCATCATCCACAAGAATGGTGTTCCCGGGCTTGACTTCGTTAATCAAATCTTTATAAGTAGTGCCGACTTTTGAGGAATTTCCCAAAGTTAAATCGTCAATAGTGATTGTGAAAAGATTATCGTCAGTCAGTTGCACAGAGCTGTTTTCCACTTTACCTGTCCTGATTTTAGGTCCCTGCAGGTCCTGGAGAATTGCAACAGGTTTGCCGGTTGAATCAGAAGCGGCTCTTATATTTTTAATGGTTTGTAAATGCCATTCATGAGTGCCGTGTGAAAAATTTAATCTTGCGGCATCCATCCCTGTGTTTAATAATTTAATAAGACTTTCAACCGAGTCGGTGGAAGGGCCTATCGTGCAAATTATTTTCGTTCTTCTTGGTAATGTATTCATATATTATTTTAATAATTTTCAATTATTTTATTTTACAATTTTGCAATTTTCAATAAATAATACAATTATCAATGTCAAAAAAGAAAAGAACTCAATAACAATTTACCAATTTATTTATTGGAGTGAAAATTTTTGTTATTTAAAATTTGTTCATTGAAAATTCAATGAAAATTGAAAATTAGAAATTTTAAATTTTATAAATCAATTATTTATTTTAAAAATTGATTATTGTATTATATACTTTTTCATAATCGCTGAAATTTGTGAATAGGGCATCAGGACTGTATTCAGTTAATTGTTTTTCTGTAAATAAACCTGTGGCAACAGCAACAACAGGAATATTATTCGATTTTGCACATTCAATATCTTTTGGCGAATCACCGATAATGACTGTATGAGCAGATGAAAATTGTTTGCCTCTGATTAAAGTATTAGCTCTTTGGATAGCTATTCCGGCTAATCTATTTCTATCTTCTGATTCATTCCCGAATGCTCCAAAAGGGAAATATTTATCTAAGCCAAAAACACTTAATTTAAGATAAGCATTGTCTTTGAAATTTCCGGTTAACAATCCAAGATGAGCGAATTGGTCTTCATTAAGTAAATTGATGAGTTCGGGTATTCCGGGTAAAAGTTCTATATATTCAGGGTTGCTTATTTTTTTAAACTCAGTTAATAGTTTTTTCCATATTTCAGGAAGTGAATTATTCAGTTCATTTTCGCTAAAATCAATCTTGTTGGCTATATCTTTGAGAATTTCCAAATCGGTCATACCTGCAAAGCTTGGTAATTGAGATAAGGCAATATCTCTGTCGAATACCTCTTTAATTATCGAAATAAATACACTTTTTGAAAGGTATTTCTTATATTTCAGAATAGTACCATCTATATCAAACAAGACAAGCAGGTGTTTCCTTTTCAACTCCATAATAAAATTCTCCCAATGCTAAAGGGAGATTGAAGAAGAATTATTCATTCGTAATTCGTAATCCATAATCCGTAATTAGAATGGAATATCATCTTCAGCAGCAGCGGCTGTTGTGTCAGAGAAAGATGTATCATCAAACGTTTCCGGCTCTGTTGCAGCACTCTTCTGAGATGGAGAACCTTCAACTTCCTTAGAGAGCATAATCAAAGAAAGAGCATTGATTTCTGTCATATATCTTGTGATGCCGTCCTTCTCGTATTGGCGGTATTTGAGTTTTCCTTCTACGTATATTTTACTTCCTTTTTTGAGGTATTTCGATACTGTTTCTGCAAGCCTTTCCCAAAAGACAATTCTATGCCATTCGGTTGAGTCTTTAAACTCACCGCTTTTATCTTTGTATCTATCGGTCGTTGCCAAATTAATTGTGCAAACCGATACTCCCTGTGGTGTTGATTTTAATTCGGGGTCAGCCCCCAAATTTCCAATTAATGTTACCCTGTTTAAACTGAATGCCATATAAACCCCGATGATGATTTGGAAAAAAAATAAACTTTAAGTTATTAAAATTTCTCTATTAAACAAAGAAAATATTTTATTCTTTAATAAACTACCTGAAAACCTGCACCGGCATAAGATTCATTTTCATTATAAAACATACCGTGAATACTTTTACCCTTAAAATAATAGCCGCTAATCAAGATTCCAATATCATTAACTGTAACAAATTCAATACCGGCCTGGGCTGAGTGAGCTCCGAAATAATCATTATTATAACCGGATAACTTAAAATCATAACCCAAAATAATATTCATAAATTCATTCATTTTGTATTTATAATCGAAACCAAACTGGGGTATTATCGCATTTGTTGATTTGGGTTGTCTTGAGAAAACATATGTTATTCCTGCATAGCACCTTAATTCATCAAAATTAATTGCTTGGGTCAACTCTGCAAATTCCCGGCTATAAACATAAGGCTTTCTTGTTAAAATCGTATCATTTGCCAATCCGTCAACAATATGAGATGAAATATGTGCCAGTCTCAGTCTTGCTGAATAATTCAGTCCCAATGCTTTACCTTTTGTAGTTCCATTTAATCCGAAGAAATAGTCTGCTGTCTCAACCGGGAATTTCATATTACCTTCTGACCTCAATCTTGATAATGTGAAAAAGTCAGTGCCAATGCGGATTTTACTATTTTCCCTTATGTCAAATTCGAATAAATCAACTGAAGTTCCAATGTCAAGCCTTAACTTTTTTTCAGTTAATTGAAAAACGCATCCAATTCTTGGTTCGAGTAAATTAGCAGTTAGTGGGGGGAATAAATGCCCTTCCAAAGAATAGGAAATATTTGACAATAAAAATAAAATTGCAATAAATTTTAAAAAGGTAACAATTAAATTTTTCATAAGACACGTTACTACTCAATACCCCCCACCAAAAAAACAATATTTGTAAAGGATATGAGAAACAGAGACCGGAGGCTGGAAATGCTAACCCCTAATCCTTTACTCCTAATCCCTTTTTTTCCGTCAATGGCGTGGGTTTTGACTTTTCATTTGTTAATAAGCACCCTTACCTGAAAATACAACAGCAATAGTTCTTGCTAAGATATACAAATCGAGAAACATAGACCAGTTGCGGATGTAGTAAACATCAATTATGTTTCTTTCTTCAAAGCTGGATGCATTCCTGTCAGTAACCTGCCAAAGTCCGCTTATACCCGGTTTCACATTAAGAATCATCTCTTCATGGCCATTCATCTTGTATTTTTCCCAGGGCATGTATGCTCTTGGTCCAATCAGGCTCATTTCGCCCTTAATAACATTGATGAATTGAGGCAGTTCATCCATACTGAATTTTCTGAGAAACTTTCCAACTCGGGTCAAACGCGGGTCATTTCTCAGTTTATGATATACTTCGTATTCGCTTTTTAAATTTTTATCGTTTTTCAAGAGATGTGATAACCTGTCTTCTGCATCAATGTGCATTGTTCTGAATTTTACAATATCAAACCTTCCATCGCCAATTCCCATTCTAACCTGCCTGAAAAGCACTTTCCCTTTCGAATCAATCCAAATCATTGCAGAAATAAACAAGCAAATTGGCAAAGCAATCATTCCAAGGCTTAAAGCTAATATTAAATCAAAGGTTCTTTTCTTTATCCTGGATGATGTTCTCAGAAGCCTTTGCTGTACTTCCAATCCAAGAATACCACCCAAATCTCTTGTGGATACCCATAGACTTGTCAGGCCGAACAAATCCGGGATAACCGTTGTTTGGCTGAAATATTTGGAATAATTTTCTATGATTTCTTTTTGTCTGACTCGGGGAACTTTGGGCATTGCAATAATTGCATGGTCAACGTTTAGCCTGTGAGCCAATTCGGGAATGGTTTCTAATCCTCCTATAACAGGAATTTTGTCAATATATCCCCATCTGTTTATATCATCATCCACGGCAACAAGAGGCCTTAATCCGATTTGCTTATGCTTCATTAATGATTTAATTACTTTTTCGCCGGCTTCGCCTGCACCAATAACCAAAACAGGAATACCCCACCAGGATTTTGATGAGCATATTTTTCTGATGGCTGACCTGCCGATAGGCACTAATGCAAGTGATAATAACCATGAAAGTAAAAAGGCTATCCTGGAATACTCCCATGAGCCCTTGAGCAGGAAACTCATGGCGGCTACTATAGCATATACAATAGTGATGCTATATGTGAGGTTTTTTAATTCGTCTATGATGTCAATTCCAAAACCGGGATATAAGCCTCTAAAGTAAAAAGCCAGCGGGAAAAAGAGAATTATTACAGGGACTATATTAATATAATATCCCATATCTACTTCTCCTGCCCAGATTAAATCTCTCAGGAAAAGCGAAAGAAACATTGTTAAAGAAAGGACGATTATATCAACCGAGAAAAGAATGATGCCGGCAGACAGCCTGCGAAAGAAAATATTCCTTCTGTTTATAGGCTCTACCTTTGGTGCTGCAAGAAGCTTAGTCAGTTCCTTTAAATCGAGTGTTTCCATTAATATTTTTCATAATGTTCAACAAAAACCTGCAGTACCAACCGTCAAATAATATTTCCTGCAATTTGTTTATAAATATTTTCTCACAATATCATTTTCTTCTTTTTTGTTGTTGCAGATGTTCAAAATTTTTTTCCCGTTTTTGTAGGGGTTCAAAAATTTTTTTCCCGTTTTTGTAAGGGTTCAAAATTTTTTTCCCGTTTTTGTAAGGGTTCAAAAATTTTTTTCCCGTTTTTGTAAGGGTTCAAAATTTTGAACCCCTACAACAATCTAATGCAAAACATACGCCTGAACATTGCTCATGCACAACAAAATGATATCAAGTAGAAAAATTTATATAAGAAAAAACCCGTAATATTTAATATAATAAAAAATATGTAAAAATGGTAGGGAATTAGGGCATTATTTATTTCATTAGTTAATAAATCGTTTTTTCAATTACAAATATATAATCTTTTTTGAAAAAACAAAAGAAATAAATTAATATTTTTGTAGGAGTTCAATGTTTTGAACCCCTGCAATAATTGATTTTTATCCCATTATCTCCTACTTATCTATAAATTCCTCTCTGCGATTTTTCTATAAATTCAATACAATGAATTATTTCCGGTGATATAGACTTTCTTTCTTTGAATTTCTTTATACCATCAGAATTATTTAAACCAGAGTGTATAAGGATTTTATAAAATTCATCAATTTCATTTATTAATTCATTCGAGAATCCACGCCGTTTAAGTCCAATCTTATTTATACCGTCAACTTTTGGAGGATTTTCACCGATTAATGTGAATGGAGCTACATCTTTTGCTAACTTTACATCAGCACCTATCATCGAGTGCATACCCACTCTGCAAAATTGATGTATTTTCACAGCTCCGCCGATAAATGCCCAGTCTTCAACATGTACGTGGCCCCCAAGCTGCGAGACATTTGCCATTATAACATTGTTCCCCACTTTGCAATCATGAGCTACATGACAATAAGCCATAATGAAGCAGTCAGAACCAACTTTAGTTTCCATAGTGGATTTTGTTGCCCGGTTGACTGTACAATATTCCCTGAGAACTGTTCTATCGCCTACAAAAGCAAAAGTTTTTTCTCCGCCGAATTTCAAATCCTGAGGTTCTGTCGCAATAACAGTTCCTGT
Source organism: Bacteroidota bacterium (assembly GCA_021824625.1). GTDB lineage: Bacteria > Bacteroidota > Ignavibacteria > Kapaibacteriales > UBA2268 > XYC2-FULL-35-21. The sequence continues at coordinate 6,879 of JAKAKE010000003.1, forward strand.
ACAAATCCTACAATCATTACCAATTCTTGCACCATCGGCAATAACAACAGATGAACGAACTTCGGTATTAAATCCAATCTCAACATCGTCGTATATTATGGAATAGGGCCCTATGCTGACATTTGTTCCGATTCTTGCTTTTTTTGAAATTATCGCTGTCGGATGATGTAAACTTTCAATCATATTCTATTTTTCACTTATCATTTTACATTCTACATTAAAACCAATTCAAATTGTAATTATTTATTTACAACCGCAGTTGATAATTCTGCTTCGGCTACAACCTGTCCGTTTACGTAAGCAGTGCCTTTCAATGTATATGTATTAAATTTTTTTCCTGTCATTTTTAATTTCATAACGAGCTGGTCACCGGGTATTACGGGTTTCCTGAATTTTGCTTCCTTGATACCCATGAACAGAACAAGCTGATTCTTAAAATCTTTCATTTCTTTAACTAACAATAAACATCCTGTTTGTGCCATTGCTTCGCAAATCAGCACTCCCGGCATTATAGGTTTTTCCGGGAAATGTCCCACAAAATATGGTTCATTTACTGTTACGTTTTTTAATCCGACCACGCTCCTGTTTTCTGCATCATACTCCACGAGTTTGTCTATCATCAGAAATGGATACCTGTGGGGCATAATTTTCAGTAAATCATAAATGTCGAGAGCAACTTCCGAAGTAACATTTACTTTGTGTTTCTTTATTTCTTGTTTCTTTAGAAATTCTTTCCTGATTTTCTTGGCAAATTCAATATTACTGGCGTGTCCGGGTCTTGCGGCAAGGATTTGTGCTTTGAACGGTACACCAACCAGTGCCAAATCACCAAGCATGTCGAGAACTTTATGCCTTGCAGGTTCATTCTTAAATCTGAGTTCTATATCGTTTAAAATTCCGGTTGTTCCGAGTGATGGTGTCTTTTTCAGATTGAATTTATTCCACATCTTCTCTAATTCAGCCTCGGTCATTTCCTTGTCCACAATCACAATCGCATTATCGAGGTTGCCGCCTTTGATTAATCCCTGTTCAATCAGCATCTGTATTTCTGCAAGAAAGCAGAATGTTCGTGCGGGAGCAAATTCTGTAACAAATTCTTTCTCCATGTTGAACAAACCGGAGTGCTGGCTACCCAATGCCGGATTATGGTAATCTATCATCACTGTTACACGGTAATCGTCGGTAGGCAGGGCTACTATGTCAACCTGCTTTTCCTCATTAGTGTAATGAATTGAATCTTCAATCACAAAGTAATTTCTGTCTTCGGACTGCTCCTCGAATCCTGCCTGAAGAAGAACATCAACATAAGGTAAAGAACTGCCATCTCCTACCGGTGGTTCTAATCCCGATAGTTCAATCTTGCAGTTATCAAGTTTCAAACCCGTCAATGCCGCCAGAACATGCTCCACAGTATGCACCTGGTATCCGTTCAATCCAAGCGTTGTCCCTCTCGACAAATCGACAACATAGTCCACCAGTGCAGGTATTTCCACTGGTTCCGCAAGGTCTGTTCTTATGAATCTGTATCCGTAATTTGCAGGTGCCGGGTGGAAAGTGATTGTTGATTCCTGTCCCGTATGCAACCCTACTCCGGAAAAACTCACCGGTTTCTTTATAGTTCTTTGTTTATCCGCCATTATTTTATCCGATTTTATTTTCAGTTTTATGAGATAATTAAATCTTCTAAATTAAGGAATTTATACGGTTTGAAAAAAATTAATTTATGTTTATTTTTCAATAAATGACTAATAATCAGCAAATTATCCACATTCTTTTGTCTTACGTAAATTTGTTATTGTAGGGGTTCAAAATTTTGAACCCCTACAATGATTCTCATGATTAATTTGATTTACATTATTATTAAACTTTCATCACTATAATCATAAAAATAACACAAGTCAAATTTCAGACAAAAAAAACCCACGATTTACTTCGTGGGTCTTTTATATTAATAAGAAAAAATTCTTTTAATCAAGTGTCATGCACAAACCAAGGCTAACAGCGATAATATTTGTATTATGTGTACCCGGCATTGCATGGAAATTCGGGTCTCCAGTTTTAGGTGCGGCAATAACCCTTTCGGTTCCCATCAGATATTCAGCTCCGAAGTCAATGTTAAACTGACTCGTTAACTTATAACTTGCACCTAATGTTAGTGCATTATATGTTATGCTTGGGAAAAGTATATTTAATGTATTGTCTGGGGCAGGTGCCGGGTCGTAATAATAGCCTAATCTAATTGCAAATTCATTGCTCAAATCATACTGAGCACCGAATCTGATTTGCATGGCATCCTTCCAATCCAAATGCATAACGGTATCTTTACCGATTGCACCCTTCCACTGGGGAGATTTGTAATCAGTAATCAATGAATCCTCAGTATTGCTCCACATGCTGTACTGCACATCAAATGCAAGTGTCAAATTTTCAATCGGGAAAAATGCAATACCTCCGCCAAACCACATGGGCCATGCAACATCTCTGCTGAATTCAGATTCAGGTACATTCACTGCCTGCATTGCAGGATTTTTGGCAGTGCCTTCAAATTTAATATTATTTTCGGTTTTGAATGATAAACCTATATTTAATAATTTATCTGGCTTTACCAATATTCCAAGGCTGCCTCCAATACCTATTCCTGTACTTGATTCTGTATATTGTGCGGGTTGAGCATATCTTTCCAAATCAAACATCCCATAATGAATATCTAATGAAGCCCCGACAGAAAACATATCATTTATCTTGTAAGCGATAACAGGTGATATATCAAATACTGCAATTTTTGTTTTCCACACATAAGATTTCTGATTTGATAGTACCTTTAGTTCGTTTCCGTCCCACTCTGTTCCAAGCCCTGCGGGGACATAAGCACCTAATCCAACAACGAGGTCGCCTTTCATTAATGGTATGTAACCTGCAATATTTGGGCTGATATAATGATTAGGCTTACTTTTAGCATCAGCAATAACAGTATTATCCGCTAATACATATTTGTAAGTTGACGATGGAATAACGTCTGTGACAAATGCCGCAATTTGTATTTTATCCAGGTTTGTTATTCCCGCAGGATTCCAATACACAGCAGTGTAATCATCCGCCAATCCGATAAATGCTCCGCCCATTCCGAGTGATTTGGGTCCAATACTGTTAAGGCTTAAGCCGTTTCCAAAGGTTAGTGATACCGTAGCAAAAAATAAGGCTGCCGCTAAGCAGGTAATCCTGAATTTCATTTTACCTCCAATGATTTGTTAATAATGAATTGTTTTTTTATTTATAGTAGTGGTTCAAAATTTTGAACCACTACTGTTTTTTTCCCGATTAACAAATGGACAGAAAATATTCTATCCCAACAAATTGTAAAATATGAAAAAAAAAATTATTAATTCAGGAAAAATTGATTTTGGATGATGTTTTTTTATTTTTTCCGTAGGGGGTTAAAATTTTAAACCCCTGCAAAAACCAATACGGTGGGGGGGAATTATGTTGTTGCTTGAAATTTATCTCATTATAACAAATTTACCAAACAACGGGTCAACGTAGAAATCGGATTCTATGGTAATTCTGTAGAAGAAAATACCTATTGGAAGTGAGGCACCGTTCTCATCTCTTGCTTCCCAGTCAAATTCATTATTGCCGATAAATATTTCTTTTTTGAATGAAGAAACTTTCTGGCCGGAAACATTGTAAATGGCTATGTCGGCAATTGAACCCTGATGGGGAGCTTTGTAGTAAAAGCTAAAGGTTGTTGCATTTTCAAACGGATTCGGACTATTCTTAACATTATCAACATACCCGTTTAATGAAACAAAGACAGTAATTCTGCTGGTATCCCTGTTACCGGTAGCATCAGAGTAATAAATGGTTATATCATTTGCGCCTATGTCAAGCGAATCACTTATGAAGGATAATTTTGCTTTAACGGGTCTTTCTTTCTCTTTGGATTCAAATATCCATTTATTATCTGTCTTTTTTTTCAGGATATGAGCATTTAATCTTACTTTAATATCATCTTCTTTAACAGGTAAAATTGAGTTATCGGATAATGAAATTTCCATCGAGGGTTTAATAGAAACAAAATCACCATTTTTTACTTTGATTCCATCCAATTTTAATTCAATAGTCGGTTTTATTGTATCCTCGATGATATGGAGGAGGCGTTTTTCACTATTATTAAAAGTGTAAATATCTTTTTCGTTACTGTCTAATGATAAAGAAGCAAGTAAATTAGTGTGGGTATCGAGAAACTGAGTTTCAAATACAAATGAAGCTGCTGATTCCTCATCCATGTCAAGTTTATTCACATTTGAAGGATATGTTAATGGTGAGTTGTCTTCCGAATAAACAATTAAATCCATAGCAGATTTTTCAGAACCTGTTCTTTTGGATATATTTCTTACTGTGTAACTTGATGTAAAAAGTTCGCCGCGCATAATTGAATCCGATTTGATAATACAATTATCTTTTACAAAAGATAATTCGGGAAGAGGATTAAAACATGATGCAATTGATGTAATGTAACCTGCAGCAGTGTCATTATTCCGCTCAAGGTCAGCTTCCAATCTTAAATAAGGATATTCATCAGCATTTATTTCTGATAAATCAATTGACGTTGAAGTATCATTTTCAATTAGCTTATCATAATTATTTTTATCATAATGTATTCCAAAAACAATAATTTTATTTTTTGTATTCCCTGAATCCAGCTTGCCTTTCAATAACAAATTCTTCCAATGCTTAGCGGGGCCAATAATTGGAGTTTTGAGATGACCTTTTCTCATTTTAATTTCTAGGTTGCCTGTGATTTGAGCAACATTACCTGTTAAGTTGAGAGACTCGGGAATCGAGCCGACAGGGGAGCCTCTTCTGCCAACCATAACAAATGAAATTGGGTCATAATTTGTTTTTGAAGTTATCGAATCAGCTAATTTTGAACCATATAGCCTGAGATAATACTTTAGTGAATCTAATGAACCAATGCTCTTTGGATTTAATTTCATACTATCCACAAAAAGCCTGAATGATGCACCGCAGGTAGCTATTAAAACATAATCGTCAGTGTCAACTGAATCTTTTAAAAATCTTACACACTTAACTCCATTTAAGGTCTGTGAAACACTCCAAGTATCGAAATTACGTTTCATTTTGTAACTACCGTCTTTTCCTGAAGCAACAACAATATTGAATCCAATCGGTACTTTTGAGGCATCAACATAAGGTTTCCCATCCAATCCTATTTCAACTGTTCTATCAATTATACCATCAATACCATGGACACTCACAAGATTAAATGGTAATAATTTGGTTTCAAAACTAATCCTGGCTGTATCATCAATTGATAAAATACTCAGGCTGTCAAGTTGAATAGTTGATAATTGCTCTTCGCCTTGCAAAGTATATTTTACAACTCCACTATCCTTTGAAGATACAGTAGAAAAAGGAACCCACAGAACCCTGCTATCAATTCCACCTGGAGTACTTTTCTTATAAGCAACAAACCAGTAAGTTCTGTTAATATCACGCCTCCACTGCGGCTTCCATTCAATATGAGTCTTATAATCAGTAATTTCATCAGCCAAAGATGAATAATCAGGTTCGGTAGTTATGTTTTTTCTATCACGAATTTCAAAATTATAGACTGTATTGTTGTTACATACGGGGTCAATAACTCTAAAAACAGGACCGGAGGCTCTCATATCCCAGAAGGGCAAAGGCTCTAAAGGAACAATCCCCTGAGAGAAAACTTCAAATGAAAAAACAGAATAATTATTATTGGGATTTGCATCCCTCAATAAAGAATATGGGTCAATTTCCAAAATAACCTTGTGTTTACCGGGCATTTCCCAAATGGGAATTTTTATTTGAAATTGAGCTTTCAAACAGATTCCGGGTAAGAAAATTACAACTGTATCAAGGTGATTTTCATACTCCCTGATTAATCTAAATACCACAGAATCATATTGACAAATTCCCCCATTATAAATAAAACCCGAAATTGTAACAACGGAATCGCTTTCAGTAATTACAGTTTCATTATTTCTATTTATTATTTTAATATCTTCAGGTACTGTATATAAGTCAGGCTGTGTTTTTATCTTTAGTTTTACTAAAGGGTCACCCAGAAGAGTAAATTGATAAATAGTAGTAGAATCGGAACCCTTTGAATATAACTTCGATTTACCATAATTAAGAAAATCACCTATTTGCCTGATGTTAAGATTAGTATCGGCTAATCCGGCTACCATTTTCATCATTAATACTCTATCGGATGGAACGCTGCTTCCACTTGAAGACCCGGCGGAACAAATACTTGCACGGTCAGGTTCAAGTGTATATTCTTCATTTCTACAAACCAGGTCAGGCTCGGCAAATGCTGCTGAATTGCATCCGAAAGTAGTCAGAAAATTATATTTTGGTTTATTATTAAGTTTATCAGCATTCCAGCCATCCATATCAAATATAGTTGGTGAGGCATGGCCAAGAAAGCTAACCCATATAGCTCCATTGTTTATTTTTGATATTATTTCAGGACCCTCGATTACACCGCCCTGTAAGTCGTCTTTTTTCCTTACAGAACTGGTATCAGCACATAAAGGCCGTGATAAGATAGTATCTAAAACATCGTAAATCGCATCTCCAAACTCTATTCTTTCATTAGGGTCATTACCACCTGATAAAAATAAAAAATTCTTCATCCAGGGTCTTAATGGAATGGAGTCATATTCTTTTAATTTCTCAATGTATTTTAAACCGGTCTTGTTGTCAAAAATTGGAATTCTGCCTATTATCATTTCACTAAGAAAATCATTGCCGTCTAACCTTGTGTACCAGTGGTCGCTTACGGGCCAGCCATAGCTCGGGACATAATCAATATATTTAGCATTGGCACTTAGTTTTCTGTTGTCCCAACATGCATCTCCTACCAAAGTTATATATGCAGGTACAGGTTTTTCCCATGTAAAATATGCAGTCTTAAGAAAGTCTTTGATAGCATGAGGCGACTTGTTGCCATAGTTGAATTCTTTATAAATATCATCAACATCAACAACCAATGATTTTATATTATGAGTTCTTTCCCTATAACGAGCAAGGCTGTCTGCTGTCTCCCTGAATTTATTATGTGTGATAATCAACAAGTCAAAACGGTTTGTAGTATCTCTGAGGTTTGTAGATGTTACATTATAAATTGATGCATGCTCTATAGAGGATTCATCCCTGCACAATAATTTGAAAGAAGAACCCTTTGGAAGTTTAATAGCACCTGAATAAGATTTACCGTCAACATGATTTATATATTTTTCAAGCTGGATAGTCCCGCTTGTTATTCTTTTTTCAATGATAGAATTTTGTTCCCCTTTTCTGACTAAGAAGAGCCAGGACTGCCCGGCAACTCTCGTATTGATTTCTTTGCTCCCAAGGTTTTGAATTATTGTTCTGGTATTAAACGGCAGTAATTCGTCAGAGTTATTAGCTAAACAAATAATACTGTTGTCGGGTATGTTACTCAAATAATTGTCGAGTTCGCTTTCAAATACGGTGTAAAGTGTATATTCCGGATTGTAATCGGGATAACGCAGTACTGCCACATGTAAACCTTGTCCTGTCGAATCACAAAGTATGGTATCATTCATAACGATACTTGCAGTCGGCTTCCTTCCATTAACAATAGTTGCTCTTACAAAAGAACCTCTTTCTGTTTGAGGGAACTGGATAATTTTTTTTACGGTGTCAATTACATAAATATTTTGTGAATTAAAACCCTTGAACTTTACCTCAGAATCGAATATTAAATTGTTAATTTCAAAATCTAAAATACCATTAAACGGGTATGGTTTTATCTTGCCTTCGATATTTATAAAATCAATCCAAACATCATCAGGCTGCTGTATATTATTATTCAAATCACGGGTAAAAAATGATTTTAACATTATCTTATTGATACCTGAATTTAATTTGTTTCGGGGATATGTTATTACAATAGTATCTGCTTCCCGGTGTTTTACCTGGTATGTACCAATTGTATCATAGTTGGCAATTGCTTTAATAATATGATAAGGAATACTGCTGTCTTTCTTGAATTCTTTACTTCTGATATAAAGAGAGAATTTAATTGAGTCAGTTGCATTTAAATCTGAATTTAACAAAGTCGAATAAGTGAAAGTTTCCTTTTCGTATGGATTTGGTAATTTAGAATCGGCGAAAGGAGAAACAAAATCCCAATACCATGCTTCAGCATCAATGGTTTCAGTTCCAATTTGAAAATCGAAATAACCTCTGTAATATTCTTTATCATACTCGATGTGTTTTTTTATCAAGACTTCCTCTATCGGTGCGGGATTTGAGCCTGCCCCGGGGAATTGAGTCATTCTCTCACCGGGTTTGGTGTCATCATAAACCAGGAAAAAAGCATTTTCATTTGTAAAAACATCAAACCATGTCGTGTCTCCGGTTGGCCTCAATCCGATGAATAGGATTCTGTCCGTTTCATCCATTATCCCGTCTTTGTCGTCAAGAAAATATAAAGGCTGTTCTATCCCTTTATGAATGAGATGCAGGTATTTTGATTGTCTGCCAAATAATGAACTTCTTTTAAAAATGGAATCACTTCCGTTAATAAATGCTATTCCGTCTTTAGTTGTTGTGATTTTTAAGTATGTTTTGTCAGGCGAATACCAGTTATCTGCAGATAAGGTTTTATCATATATTTTTTTTCCTGATATTCTTTGCTGAAGATAATAATTCAGATGTTTTTTATTTATTATAGATGCAAAAACCCCTTTTTCAGTTTCAATTAATTTTGGTTCTGATATTGGGATTGGATTCGCGAAGTGCACAACTATTTCTGCTGATTGAAGAGCTTTAATTTCCTTGCTGTTGAAATCAAATTCAAAGGGCTGAATATTAAGAGATGCAACAGGCACACCTCTCATAATTCCCAAATTAACAAGTTCAGCAGAAACTTTAATATTAATTTCTTTTAAATTTTCAAAATCTTTTTCTTCGATTTTTCCAATACTGATTAATTTTTTCTGAGTGATTGATATATCGGAAGATTTCTGTTGAAGAGCCAAATTGAAATTTAATTCGTCAAAATCAATTTTACCTGTGTTTTGATAAATATCGTTGGAATTATCAATCTTTAAATAAATTTGATTTGTAATATTATCTATTTGGTAATGTGTTTTGAGATTGTTAATGCGAATGATAATTTTGTCGTTATAACATTCAGCTCCAATAATATTTGCAAACGAGTTTGCAAAATCAGATACAAGGAAAAAGCCTAAAAATATAATAATACTATGTAATAATTTTTTCTCAATCATTAAAAAATTAATCTCAAACAGAACATAATTTTATATTTAAGACTAATTCTTCTTAAAATCATTGTATATTCATATAAAAGGGCAAAAAAAAACCGCAAATGTTTTGTTCATTTGCGGTTCTTTTTAATAATTTAATTATTATTTTTTTTCAACAAACGATTCTTTAATTCCAATCATAATTTTCTTACTAATCTCATCAGCAACCACTTTGTGTACATTTGAATCACTTGTCATATATTCCGAGATGGCTTTTTCCACTCTCGATTTAATTATTTCTGCTGTTTGACCGACAAGTGCATTTGTAAGCTGATGAATGTCATGCCCCTGTGCTTTCAGTGTCTCAAGCTGGCTTCTGTTGGCATCCTCCATCTTCTTCAACATCCTATCCATTCGCTCTTCTTCTTCAGTATAAAATAGTGTTACTGCCAGAAGCAAAAGCATAGAAAATTCAAGAAATATGGCAAGAAGTATGAATGAAGGCTTGGTCGGAGGAATAAATTTCAAACCCCTGATACCGATAGCAACTATAAGGAAAGCTGCGCCCCCATAAGCCATACCCGTAACATTATTTGAATACTTCTCAGTGAAGTGATGAGCCATATAAACACGCAAACCTTTACCGATAAGAAAATGATTCTTTCTCCAAATCAAGCCGTCTTTAGTATCTTCAATCTCTTTAACGACGAAATCGGAGAAGTATTCTTTAATTCTGCCATACGCAATTTCTTTTCGATAGGTTACAATATCAGAGCCTTCATTAAAGAGGTCTTCAAATTTTACATGATGTTTTGTCGTTGTTGTGTCTTCGGTATAAGTTCTGTCCCAAACCGTCCTGAAGGTTTTTTCAATTTCAACCCAATCTCTTTCGCGAAGATGGTCGTCAGGCATAATTAATATATCTACAATGTCATCAGTGAACCCGGTTTGAAGCCTTATCTTAGCCCTGGTGTTATCAACCTGCCTGTCGAATAAAATGGCTAATAAGCCGATATTAGTGGGCAAGACAATTGTTACCAGTGAAGCACAGAGTAGGGACATCACTAATGCAAGAATCCAAAATCCAACCCATGGTTCAAGTATGATTGGATTTTCACCTAAAGCTTCAGTTTTCGCATAGAACTCAGTAGGGGATTTCACATACCCTTGTACGTTTTCGGTCCGGGTGCTAAATGTAAAATCGAATATAAACTCTTTGTTAATATATTCTTTTTTGATTTCAACATCTTTACCTTTGTATAAGTATTCTTTATCTTTTGGTACTGATGCCCATACCAATCCATCGAATTTGACGAAACCTGTTTTTACCAACCTTTCGCCACTAGGCTGGAATAAAGGTACAACGAAATTTGCTACACCCCATGGAATTACTTTAAAGAAGAAAAATACATAGAAAGCTACTGCTAATATAGCCCATAAAAGATAATGTTGAATTCCTGTGTGTGAGTTCTTCCCTGTTTGTGAATAGCCTGATTTTGCCATATTTAACTCATCTCCTCAATTTGTAATATAATTTTATTTTTCATTTTTTCATTAATGTTTTAATTATAATCTATAAACTTACAAAAAAAGTTCAAAACAATTAACTAAAAAATATAATTGAATTAATATTATGATTTTTGCTTTTATGTAACGAACTTAATTATGAGAAATTACGAAATAATACAAATATTGCCAATAAAGTTATTTATTAAGTTTTTAAATTAATAATTTATTTAGTTAATTCATATATCTTTTTGCATTTTTTTTATCTGTCCGAAAATTCTTAATTTGCTTTTATGAGAAACAGAACTTTAATAGCGAATCTGAAATTATCGGATAAGGGTACTATCCGGGGAGGAACTTTTATTTCATGTCTCATAACTAAATCAAAAATTATTTATTTCCTATATCTTACCGGCGAAATTCCCTGTTAATTTACTTAATTATATAAGGTTTCCCATTCAAAGGAATGGAGTTTTGTTCTTTAAGTAAAATGTAAATGTTAAATAAAGGGAATATTATGAAAAATATACAATTCAAACCAAAGTATGAAGTTGAAGCCGGATCAGTTTTCCATGAATTAAGAAAGAATATGCTTGTTGATGGATTCGAGTTCGTTCTTGACTTACGGAATAGCACGAATCCATATTTCACGGATGCTATCACCGGTAGAAAATTTAAGGACTTTTTTACTTGTTTTGCATCTCTGCCGCTTGGGCTGAACCATCCGAAAGTTCTGGAAAAGGATTTTTTGGAATATCTAACCGAAGTAGCAATTAATAAGCCATCTAATTCGGATTTATATACTTCTGAAATGGCGACATTTGTCAGGACTTTCAGAAAGATTGCCGCTCCTGCGGGATTCGAACATTATTTCTTTATTTCGGGTGGGGCTCTGGCTGTCGAGAATGCGATGAAATCTGCTTTTGACTGGAAAGTAAGGAAAAATTTCAGAAAGGGATACCGTGAAGAGAAGGGACAGCAGGTGATTCATTTCAGGCAGGCATTTCATGGGAGAAGCGGCTATACAATGTCTCTAACAAATACAGAAACAGTGAAGACAATGTATTATCCTAAGTTCAAATGGCCCAGAATAACCAATCCGAAAATTGAGTTTCCTATGGATGAGAAGAATCTCGCGAAGGTAGAAAAGCTCGAGGATATTTCCATATATGAAATAAAACAGGCATTCCTGAATAATCCCGATGACATTGCAGCTATTATCATTGAACCTATTCAGGGTGAAGGTGGTGACAACCATTTTAGGCCTGAATTTCTAAGAAAATTGAAAGAACTTTCCATTGAGAATGATGCTCTGCTGATTTTTGATGAAGTGCAAACCGGTGTGGGCATTACGGGTACTATGTGGGCTTATGAGCAGTTGGATGTCGTTCCTGATATTTTGGTTTTCGGCAAGAAAATGCAGATATGCGGTATCGTTGCTGGTTCGAGGATTGATGAGGTTCCGGATAATGTTTTCAGGGTGTCAAGCAGGATTAATTCAACATGGGGAGGCAGTCTTGTTGATATGGTGAGGGCTGGAAGATACCTGGAAATTATCGAGGAGGATAATCTTTTAACAAATGTTAAAACCACTGGGAAAGTACTTCAATCAAAAATATCCGAATTAGTGAATAAGCACCCGAATTATTTGTCTAATGCACGGGGTAGAGGCATGTTTTGTGCTTTCGACGTTTTGAACAGTGATTTGAGAAATAAATTTAAACAAAATTGTTTTGACGAAGGTTTACTTATTCTTGCATGCGGGGAGAGGTCAATCCGATTCAGGCCCCCGTTGAATCTGGATGCAGGGCATCTGGATGAGGGTTTTTCCATTATTGAATCTGCATTAGAACATACTTTTGCAAAGACTGATGTATGACCAGCCTGTATTTTTTACTATTTCATATATCTTTCGAGAAACTCCTTTGTAACCGGGTCTTCTGACTTATAGAACTGCGCAGGTGTGCCATCAAATTGTACTCTTCCCTCATCAAGCATGGCGACGGTATTGGCAATTCTTAATACCGAGAACATATCGTGGGTAATAATGATTGAAGTAACATTCATTTTTTTTGTGAGTTCTGCTATAAGTTTGTCAATCTGTTCGGATGTAACCGGGTCGAGTCCGGTAGTGGGCTCATCGTATAAAATATAGGATGGATTGCCAACCAAAGCACGTGCAACACCTACCCTTTTCCTCATTCCACCTGATAAGTCTGAAGGTTTCTTATTTTTTAGTATTTGCCATTCTTTCTTAAATTCAGATGTCTCAGGCATTCCTCTTTCGGGAAGCAATCCGACAGATGAAATTACCCTGATTGCTTCTTCTTCGAGGTCCCTCATATTTCTCAAACCATGCTCATATAATCCGACAACAATATTCTCAAACACATTGTATGAATCGAACAAAGCAGAGCCTTGAAAAACAAAGCCGATTTTCTGTCTAAGCCTGAATAAATCCTCAAGTGATAACGTTTCAATTTCTTGTCCGTCAACCATGACTTTACCTTTATCAGGGGAAAGCAGTCCAACGATATGTTTTATGAGAACGCTTTTTCCACATCCGGATTTTCCGATAATACACTTCGATTCGCCGGTTGGTATAGTCAATGTTACACCATTTAAAACCGACTTTTGCCCAAAAGATTTATGCAGGTCTATTATTTCAATCATATCAATCCTCTTTCCTATTAAATTCCACCAACCACTCATCTTTATGCTGAAGAAAATATTCTTTAGCCGCTTCATATTCATTCGGAATTAAACCATCGAGAATTGCTTCCTCTATCGTTGATTTGATATATCCGACAGCGGGAGAAGGTTTGAGTTGGCATAGCTCCATTATTTCCTCGCCGCGAACAGGAGATTGAAACTCCCTCAACTTATCTTTCTCCTGAACATCAAAAACTTTTTTTGCAACCTGAGCATAATTCTTCAGGTATTTTGCAGATAATACCGGGTTCTTTGTTGTAATATCAGCTTTGCATAGAACAAATAAGTCTTCGAGAACTTCACCCGCCTGAAAAGCCAAACGGCGAACTGCAGAATCAGTAACACCATCATCAACAAGAACCATAGGCCTCTGGTGGAGCCGAACCAACTTTTCAACATAAGGTAAGTGTTCCAGAGGGAGTTTCATTCTCCTGAAAATCTGTGTCATCCTCCTTGCACCAAGTTCTTCATGCCCATGGAATGACCAGCCTGTTCCCGGTACATATTTTTTTGTTACGGATTTTGCAATGTCGTGTGTCAAAGCGGCGAATCGCAGCCATGGATTATTGGTTACTTCACAGATATTGCCAAGTACTTGCAGTGAATGTAAAAAAACATCTTTATGCCCGTAAACCTTATCTTCTTCCTTTATAAATTCAATACCATTCAACCTGTGAAGTTCCGGAAAAATTATTTTCATAATTCCGGTATCGTTCAGGATTTTTAACCCGGTACCGGGATTATCTGATGATATTATTTTCATAAACTCATCGGTGATTCTTTCCTGAGATATGATATTTATCCTGTCTGCTGTTTTTGAAATACCTTTTAAAGTATCAGGATAAATGTTAAATCCAAGTTGTGATGCAAACCTTGCCGCCCTCATCATTCTCAACGGGTCGTCTGAAAAAGTTATGTCGGCATCGAGGGGAGTTCTCAGTATTTTGTCATCCAAATCTGATATACCGTTAAATTTATCAGTCAGTGAGCCGAAAGATTTTTCGTTGACGGATGCCGCCATTGCATTGATAGTAAAATCCCTTCTTCTTAAATCATCTTCGAGTGTGCCTTCAGTAACAACAGGTTTTCTTGAATTGGGCTCGTATTCTTCTGTGCGGGTACCGACAAATTCTATTTTATGTTCACCGATAGGGACGAGAGCAGTCCTGAATTTCTGATAAATTACAGCTTTTGAATTAAATTTCCTTGCAACTGCATTTGCAAATGCAATTGAATCGCCGGCTACTGTGAAATCAAAATCAATTCTTTCTCTTTTCAGGAAGAAATCACGGACATAACCACCGACTATATACACTTCAACACCCAACTTGTCGGCAAGCTGTCCAATTTGTTTAACGATTGGTTCAGTTATTTTAATTTTCTTTTTCTTTGTAAAAGCAGTATTTTTTTTTGTTCCTTTTTCCACTTTTATTTTCATTTTCCCAAACTAATCAATTATCAATGCCTGAAAGACGTATAACTCGGCTTTTGTTGATTTGTATGCATCTATCGGCAATCGTGCCTTCCTGCAAAGATTCTCGAGAAGCTCTGTCCTGTCCCACTTTTGTTCGGGTGCTACCTGTGGCAAAAACAATGCTCCTGAATTTTCCATTCTGAGATATACACCATCTCTTCCAATCACAATTTCTTCCGGGTTGAGTATTTTCTTCATTCTCGAAAGAATAGTTACTTCATATTCAAGTTTATCGAGTTCCTTTTCGCTAACCGGGCTGAACCTCGGGTCACGGCTTGCGGCAAGCCTCCCTGCTTCAATAACGGAGTTCAATAATGATGATGTCGTGAAAGTTTGTCCCATACATCCTCGTAACATTCCGTCTTCCTTTAAGGTAACAAAAGATGCATACTCGTCATTCAACCTATCTGATATTTGCTTTTCGTTTATATCAATAGAAGTATTGAGTACAGCAGACTTAACAGATTTCTTCGCATACTCCATGATGACTTTTTTATCATCTTCAGTCAATTCAGGAAGTATTTTTAATTGTCCGCTGTTGTCATTATATAATGCTCCGCTGAAATAGCCCACAACTCTCGATGTATCTGTAGAAGTGTATGGTGAAGTCGCTGAAGTTGCGTAAAGAAAAGATTGTGCAGAATTTGCTCCGAGCTGTTCTGATGCCATCATTACTACTGTTATTGGTGCTCCTCCGCAGGCTTCCCACTTGTCCTGGTAGAGATTCATTGCTATTTTGAAGTAATCGAGTTTCGAGAATGCTTTCACAAGAGGAGAATCAATTTTCTCGGCAGTTCTCTGGTCGTGAAAATGAGATAAATCCGAACTTGCAACAAGCAGTACTTTTTTGTTCAGCTTTTTAACTGACTTCACAATTGCTTTAACCAAAGCATCAGTTGTCTCGAAATCCTGTGAACCCATAACAATCGGTACAATAGGAACACCTGATTGAACAATCTGGAGAAAAGGAATCTGAACTTCGAGAGCATGTTCTGACCTTCCTTCTTTCCAGCTATGTCCATCCATAGAAAATTTCACGTCAGGAAAAACATTCGCTATTTCCTTAGATAGTTCAAGGTCAACTTTAGCTATACCAAGAGGGGTAACATAAGCATCACCTTTGAAAACAGATGCACCGCGAAACGCTTTTGTGTGGCTTGGAGATATAACAATCACAGCATCATATTTTCTTCCCTTCAGTTCACGGTATGCTTTGCCTGCAACCCAGCCGCTGTAAACATATCCGGCATGGGGAACAACAAGCCCGATAATATCCCCCTTTACTTCCATTGGCTCATCTAAAGCAAGATATTCATTAATCCACTTCTTAAGAGTGTCGGCATTATCAGGATAGAAAGCCCCCGCAACTGTCGGCGGCCGGTGCGTGATTTTGTCAGTGTCGGGGCTGTCCTGGCAGAATGTGTTGGATAGTGCAACCATAAGAATAATCAATCCAAGATATTTCATAAGAATAGTTCTCATTTCTAAATTGAAACGGTATAAAAAATCATATTAAATTAATAAGATTTGGGATAAAATCAATAGGATATTTATATTATTTCAAAACCAATTCAATTGCTTTTAAGAAATTTTTGGTTTGTTCAAGGTAGCTTTGTAAGTCTATATTCTCGACTTCAGCGTAATCGTCATAGTCCTGTTCCATACGTTGATTAAAAATCTTTCCGTAGAATTTACCCAATTCATTTGGTATAATACCGGTATTTATAAAATGTTCATTAAATAAACTTTTTACACCTTTATGAGTCTTGGCATTTTTATCAATTGATAACAAAGCAGCTAATACTGCATAAAAGCAAGAATAATACATCCTGTTTAAGGCACTTCCTTTACGGTTTTCTTTAACTAAGAGTTCAGCATCCCCATAAGTATTCCAGGATTTTTCTAATCTGTATTTGATGAGTTCGGAAATATGTTTCATTTCTACAAAACCACTCTGTCATTTTCAACATTTTTATAAAACGGAGTTAAATGCATTAATTCATCATTTCTCCAGAAATCTTTATTTCTTATTATCGAATTAAAAACAATTCTTCTTTCCAATTCTATGTCGAACAATTCATCAATAACTTTTTCCTGTCTTTTCCAATCCACTTTTCCATCGAGAAGAATGAGTAAATCCCAGTCTGAGTTCCGTTTGTGTGTACCTCTTGCTCTCGAACCAAACAGGTAAACCTCTGAATCCGGCTCAATTCTTGTAATCAGTTGCCTGATTTCATTCCTGATTGCCTCATCCTTACTGATTTTATTAGTACTATTTCTTTTTGATTTACCCATATATGATTTGTACGAATCAAGGTTCCTAATATTTTCAAATAAATTTCAAATTATA
Organism: Bacteroidota bacterium; assembly: GCA_021824625.1. GTDB lineage: Bacteria > Bacteroidota > Ignavibacteria > Kapaibacteriales > UBA2268 > XYC2-FULL-35-21. Next base: position 24,217 of record JAKAKE010000003.1, read on the forward strand.
TATTTTAAATTCATTTAAAATTCAAAATTCAAAATTTAAAATTATTCCTTGTAGTCCTCAACATCCTTTACTTGCCTGAGACCAACGAATCCTTTGTCCCTGCGTTCAATTACTTTCAAAGCAGAAGCATAAATCTCTTTCCAGGTCAAGCCGAATTTTACCATTAATTCTTCGGGTTCACCGCTGCAGCCGAATTTATCTCGTACTCCGACAATTTCCATTGGGACAGGGTAGTTCTTTACTACAACCTCGGCAACAGCACCACCCAAACCGCCGTGAACCTGATGTTCTTCTGCAGTAACTATACAACCGCAATCCCTTGCAGCATTAACCAAGGTTTCAACGTCAATAGGTTTGATTGTGGAATTATTAATAACACGTGCATTGATTCCTTTTTTATTAAGTTCCTCAGCGGCGAGTAGGGCTTCCCAGACCATAAGTCCGCAGGCAACTATTGCAACATCTTTACCCTCTCTCAATACATTTGCTTTGCCGATTTCGAATGGAGTTTCATCTGTTGTGAACATCGGAACAGCAGACCTGCCGAACCTAATGAAGCATGGACCGAATTTTTCACCGATTGCAATTGTCGCTTTTTTTGCTTCGAGGTAATCGCATGGCACAACGAGTGTCATATTTGGAAGAGTACGTATAAATGACACTTCTTCCAAAGATTGGTGGGTAGCCCCATCGGGACCAACAGTAATACCCGAATGTCCCCCTCCGATTTTAACATTTACGTTGTTATATGCAACAGACACTCTGAGCTGGTCAGCATTACGAAAAGCCGAGAATGCACTGTAGCTGGAAAAGAATGCAATTTTCCCGGACAAGGCAAATCCTGCGGCAATTGTTGTTGCGTTCTGTTCGGCAACACCTATAGAGAAAAATCTTTCAGGAAACTTTTCCTGGAAATAGGAAGTCATCACAGAGCCTGTGATGTCTCCACCAAGAACAATAACATTATCATATTTTTCACCAAGCACAACAAGCCCTTCGCCAAATCCGTGGCGAGTAGGCTTTTTTCCGAGTAGTTTTATTTCGCTCATAAATAATAAAGTCAATAAAAAATAAATAATTTGAATAGCCACGACTTTTAAGTCGTGGTGATGGTTCATTCTCACAAATAGGGATTGAACTCTGTAGAGACAGGTCTGAGACCTGTCTCTAGGTCGGAAATCTATGGCTATAAAACCCAACTATCTAAAGATAGTGGCTATTCATAATAAAAAAAGAACGTTCCTAATTAAAAAATTACTATTTATTTCTTTTCTAATTCAATCTTTTTCTTCGATTCATCAACTAATTTATTCAAGTCAAAATATTTGACAAATTCTTCAAATTTAGGAAGAGATTTTTCCCAATTCATAATTTCAAACTGTAATACAAATCTATAACAATACAGGAAACTTATTGTACCGCTGTTTGTTTTTTCGTGCCACAAATTGTAACCTTCACCACATGGCAGAGTAAATTCAACTGTGGATTTTCCAAATTCATTTGGGATAGTAATGTAATCCCGTAGTTCATTAGAGGAAATGTTATCATAAGAGCCATAGTCTGTCAGCGTAATTGTCAAGATAGTCCTTTTCGATAATTGGTATTCAACAGAACCGGATGTGATTTGATTCAATTTCCCATTTCTTCTACCTGTAGATGGTGGAGAGACTTCTGAATTTAAAACCGAATCAGGAAAAAAATTCAACAATTCTTCTACTTTGAATGGATATATTGTTTGAATATTGATTGAACATTTTGACTTTTGTATTTTATTTTTATTCTTTTTCGACTTTTTTGTTAATGAAATTTTCTTATCTTTTTGTATAATTGTTGAAGAATAAGAATTAGTTGTTTCCGAAATAAACAGCGAATAAATCAGGAATAAAATAAAAACTTTCAATTTCATTTGTACATCCTTAACAATATTCAACTTAAATCTTCAAGTGCGATTTTTGCTTGTTCTTCATTAGGCGGATTGCCGTGCCATATATATTTATCTTCCATGAATGAGACCCCCTTTCCCATTAAAGTTTTAGCAATAATGACAGTCGGTTTTCCGATTTTCGATTCATGATTAGAAATAAATTGAGCAAAAGCATTTATTATTTCAGTGTAATTATGCCCGTTAATATTAATCACATCAAATCCGAATGATTCAAATTTTTTGTCAATGGGATATATGCTCATTACATCTCTTACTCTCCCATCAATTTGACAATCGTTGTTATCAACTATCCAGCACAGATTATCCAGCTTGAAATTAGACGCTGCCATAGCCGCTTCCCAAACTGCTCCCTCTTCGATTTCCCCATCACCTGTTAAAGCGAATACTCTTCGGTTATTTTTGTCAACAAGCTTATCCGACATTGCCATTCCAACTGCTATTGATATTCCCTGGCCGAGCGAACCTGTCGAGCTTTCGATTCCCGGAAGTTTCATGTCAAATCCGGGATGTCCCTGAAGCCTGCTTCCGTATTTTCGCAAACGATAAAGTTCTTCGGTCGAATAATATCCCGCTCTTGAAAGTGCAGAATATAGTAAAGGGCATAAATGCCCGGCACTCAATACAAATCGGTCTCTATCGTTCCAGTCAGGTTTTTGAGGATTATACTTCATAATTCCACCAAAAAATAGGACAGAGAAAATGTCGGATGTTCCCAATGTTCCTCCGCTGTGACCTGATTTAGCAAGATAAAGACTTTTAATTATATCTCTTCTTATTTCAAGGGCTATTTCAGAAAATTCTTCGGGATTCCTTTGTCTATTTTCAAAAGTTTTGTCAGAAAATGTAACTTCAAGAGCCATTACAGACACAATAAATATTATAAATAATTCAGTTAATAAATTTTTTCAAATTACAAAATTAAATAATTTTGACCTTACTGAAGAGTTAGTGAGTTATTAACAATTTCTGAACATTTGGAATCTAAATTAATGAAAAAGGGCTTATTGTTAATACAAAAGCCCTTATATTATATAATTCAACTATTTATTACATGTACTTATTCTTGCGATTAGGTATATCGGGCAAAATTTAACTACTGCCGTAAGAATTGGAATTATACCAATTAGTCCGAACCAGCTTTTGAAATATACTCCTAAGGTTATAATAAAAATCCCAAGTATAATTCTAATTACTCTGTCAACTTTTCCAACATTGCACTTCATATCAACTCCTGCATTTAGAAAAAACAATTTTAATTACAGTACAAAATTATGAAATGTAATTCACTGAAGTTTGTGACATAAGTTACATTAGCCTTAAAATTTTTATTTTTCCTCTTAAGCTTTGAATTTTTCCCTGTCGCTCAAGTTGTTTTAGGAGCCTTGAAACTACTTCCCTTGCTGTTCCAATTTCGTTAGCAAGTTGTTGATGGGTAATATATATTAAATCAGTATTTTGATGTGTCATTTTTTCCTTGAGCTTTTCAATTAATCTTGTATCAATATTCTTAAAAGCAATTGCCTCGAATACATTTATCAATTCAGTAAAACGGTTATGATAAAGTTTAAAAATATAAGTCTTAAAACTATTGTATTTTTCAATCCATTTTTTCAGCTTTTCATCTGATATAATTATTGCCGTTGTTTTTTCATCAACCTGTGCTAAAGCTTTACTTCTGCTGTTTGTGAGGCAAGCAGATATGGATAAGGCGCAACTTTCACCTTTTTCAATAAAATACATAAGTATTTCTTTTCCTGTTTCATCGGTTCTTATAACCTTTATCGAACCTTCTATAACAATAGGCAGAGCTGAAACATACTCTCCCTCTTTCAGAAGAAAATAATTTTCATCTAAATCAACTACCGGACATGTGGATATTTCCTGTAACAATTCTTTCTCATGAAATAATTCTTTAAGAAAATTGTTCTTTTCAGTTTCATTTAACATCTTTGATATACCTTTAATTCTATTTTTTATTAAATTATAATTTTATGGGATGAAATCAAATATTTTATAGTAAAAAAATTGTTTACTAAAACGAAAATAAATAAACCAATACTTTTATTAGCTGCATTATTATTGCTTATTTTTAATGCTATTATCCTGATTATATGGTTATCAGGAACAACAAATATTATTAATGATTTAAAGATGTTCATTAATTATATAATGACTAATATGTTTTCATTAGTTATTTTTGCCGACTTGATTGTGTTCTCGATTATTACAATTATCTGGATGTATATTGATTGCACCAGAAGAAAAATGAAATTACAATTTAGGATAATAATAATTTTTTTAGCAATAATTATAGGTTCACCGGTTTTATTGATGTATATAGCTTTCAGGAAAAAAAATGAGTGAAAAAATAAAAAATATGTTTTCGGACATTTCCCGGAAATATGATTTAATTAATGACCTTTTGTCTTTCGGAATCCATAGAAAATGGAGAAAAAAAACCGTAAGAATGGCTGAAGTAAAAGAAGGCATGAAAATACTTGATATTGCCTGCGGCACAGGGGATTTGGCTTTTGAATTTAGAAAAGCTGCCGGGAGTACCGGTAAGGTAATTGGTGTTGATTTCAGCGAAGGAATGCTTGAATTAGCGAGATTAAAAGCCAAACAAAAAAATATTGATATTGAATTTATTAATGCCGATGCTTTGAATTTACCTTTTGAAAATAATGTATTCGACAGGGCATCTATAGCTTTCGGAATTAGGAATGTAGATGATAAAATAACTTGTTTAAAGGAAATGACTCGTGTTGTAATCCCGGGAGGAAAGGTTGTTGTTCTTGAGTTCGGTACTCCTACAGGAATTATTAAATACTTTTATAAAATTTATTCAAAGTTCGTTATACCTTTAATTGGAAAATTAATATCGTATGATAAAAAATCGTATCAATATCTTGTGGATAGTATATCAGAATTTCCTTATGGTGAAAATTTTGTGTTGTTGATGAAGGAAACGGATTCATTTTATGAATACAGGCCTTACAAAATGGCTTTTGGAATTGTTTATTTGTACGTCGGTACAGTTAAAAGTGAATAGTGAATAATGAATAATTGTGGTTATGAAAAATTGAAATTTTTCATAGTTTTGATAATTTAATAATATGATATTAATTCAGTGAAATCGAAAAAAAAGATTTATTTCTTAATTTAGAAATAATAAATAATACAATTATCAATATTGAGGTAAATATGAATAAAGAAACTTTTAATGATGTGATAAAATTTGCAATAGCGAGGGAAATCGAAGCCGCTCAATTTTATAAAGATATGGCAAATAAAACAAAGTTCGATTCTAATATTGTCCTTTTTCTTGAACTCGAGAAAATGGAACTCAGTCATGCAAAAACCCTTGAGGATTTCAAAAATGAAGGCTGGGATAATCCAGAAATACCAAATATTCCCGACCTGAAAATCAGCGATTATATGGAAACACCAGACGTAAATGAAGGAATGACATACCAGGATGCAATTGTTCTTGCTATGAAAAGGGAAAAAGCTGCAGCTAAATTATATTCTGATTTGGCTAAAGAATTTACAGATGCAGAAACGAAAAATTTATTTTTGAGATTAGCAAACGAGGAATCAAACCATAAATTTCAACTCGAAACTTTATATGATGAAGATATTCTGACTGAAAACTAATCCAAATTAACAACTCTTTCCCCCTTTGTTAAAGGGGGAATTTGAAGGATTATTGATACTAACTTATTGAATAATGAATATTATTTTACACTCACAGCTCGAAAGTCAACTGCCTCACCATTCCACCGTCTATGGTTATATTTTATTAACTAATCCAAATTTATATAATAGAAATTTATTGATGATGTTAGTGAATTCTAAAATAATGTAACAGTATTTACAAGAAAATTTTTAATTTAATATTTACATTTTTACGAAAATTTTATTGTGGTAAGAAATGGATTCTGATGAATTTAAAAGATGGGGATATGAAATCGTTGATTGGATTGCAGATTATTTTAATAATATAGAAAAATATGATGTAAAGCCGAATATAGAACCCGGGTATGTCATCAATCAATTAGCACAAAATCCTCCTGAAAATTCTGAAAAGTTTGAAAATATTCTCGAAGACTTTAAGAATATCATTGTACCCGGAATGACTCACTGGCAGCATCCCAAATTTTTTGGATATTTTCCCGCAAATACAAGTTTCCCATCTATTGCGGCAGAATTTCTAACTTCTGCTTTGGCGGCACAGTGTATGATGTGGCAGACATCTCCCGCAGCGGCAGAGCTTGAAGAATTGACTATGGAATGGTTGAGACAAATGATTGGTTTGCCAAATGATTTTACCGGTGTAATTCAGGACACTGCTTCAACAGCCACCCTTTGTTCCATATTAACAGCCCGCGAAAAATATTCATCATTCAATATTAATACTAAAGGTTTTTCAGGAGATGAACAATTCAGAGTTTATTGCTCAAGCGAAGCACATTCATCAATCGAGAAAGCAGTGAAAATAGCAGGTATAGGAAAAGAAAATCTTGTTAAAATTCCCGTTGATGAAAATTTTGCTATGCTCCCCGATGAACTTGAAAAAGTTTTGGAGGTTGATATAATCAATGGATATAAGCCACTATGTGTTGTTTCTGCACTCGGTACAACCGGCTCCACAGCTATTGACCCGCTTAAGGAAATCGGTGAGATTTGCAAAGATAATAATATCTGGCTACACGTCGATGCCGCTTTTGCAGGCTCTGCATTGATTCTTCCTGAGTATAGATATTTGCTTGACGGAATTAAATATGCAGATTCTTTTGTTTTTAATCCTCACAAATGGCTTTTCACAAACTTTGACTGCTCAGCTTATTTTGTTCGTGATAAGGAAGCTCTAATAAAGACTTTCGAGATGATACCTGAATATCTCAAATCTGCAGAGTCTCATGTGAACAATTACAAAGACTGGGGAATACAGCTTGGGAGGCGGTTCCGTGCCCTCAAATTATGGTTCGTCATAAGAAGCTTTGGTGTGAGCGGATTGCAGGAAAAATTACGTTTCCATATTCAACTCGCACAGTACCTCGTCAAGAAAATCGAATCTGAAAAAGATTTCGAAATACTTGCTCCTGTGCCATTCAATACCATTTGTTTCAGGTATAAACCTGCCGGTGTTGTGCATGAAGAAGAAATCAATAAAATCAATGAAAATCTTTTATCAAAACTTAATGAAACAGGTAAGCTCTTCCTGACTCACACAAAGCTGAATGGAAAATATGTTATAAGATTTATGATAGGACAGACAAATGTTAATGAAAAGCATGTTTCCGAAGCTTGGGAATTGCTCAAGAGTGAATCAAGAAAAAAATAAATCGTTTAACAATAATAATTACAAATTATAAAACAAAATTTCCTTTGCGTAAAATCTTTTATGGATTCTTCGACTACGCTCAGAATGACAGCATTCATTAGTAATTAGTAACTGAATATTTAATCCATATAGGATAAGTATGGGTGCGGGGATTTGATTTCTACTTATATATAACCGCCACACGATAGAATTGTTATATGATTTAATATTTCTTTCATTAGTAATCAGTAATTCGTAATTAATTTTACTCTCCCACCATCACAAACGCTCCCCAAATGTAGGGTAGTTTAAATTTGTTGAAGATGGCGAGTTGTGCCTCGCGGAAAGCTTCCCGCTTGGTCATTCCCGATACCCAATTGTTGTAAAACATAGACATCAATTCGTTAGTAGATTCATCTCCGACTGACCAAAGGCTCATCAATACAGTTTTTGCTCCTGCTGTCTGGAATGCTCTTTGCAGTCCGTAAACACCCTCACCATTCTTGATTTCTCCCAAGCCGGTTTCGCAAGCTGATAACACAACAAGCTCTGTATGGTCGAGGTCGAGGTCCATGGCTTCGTAAGATGTAAGCACACCGTTTTTATCTTCTGCTAAACGGGAACTTGTATCATTGATAAAGTCGGATGCACCGGCAAAGAATAAGCCTGAACGCAGGAGTGGATTTTCCAATAATCTTTTATTTTCAAAACCGAAAATATTTCCTCTTTCGGATTTAATGTCAGGTAGAAAAATACCGTGAGTGGCTATGTGCAATACACGGGGATTCGATACTGATTTAACTTCTGATTTTAATGCGTCTTCCCTGAGATGTGTATGTACAACCCAGTTCTTGCCGTGAAGAAATTTTGCGATATTCAATATTTCATCTTCCGAAGCTGGGAGGTTCTTCAACTTAAATCCGGAAACCGAATCAATGCTGATGAAAGAATAATCTTTGGATTGTTTTGTTTTGCTTTTTTTTGGCGATTCTTTTTTTCTATCGGATGATAAGATAAAATCGGGATTGCCAAAAAGCTCGGCACTGTTCAGAAGGTTGCTTTCCTTCTGGGTTTTGTAATAACTTACTATAATGTCTTTGGTGCTGTTGCAAATCTGTATGTCCTGTTCCTCGAGCAGGTATTTGTCATTAGGCCCAATGAATGTGAGTGGATTAATTTTATTATAAATTCCGTCGGTTGATAAATAAATTTTCTTAATCCCTTTTATTTTATCATAAATTTTTGACCAGAACAAATTGAATGATTCTTTATCAGGTTTGACAGATTTCAGGTTTTCACGGTAAAAGTTATAGAGCCATCCTTCAAGTTTGTTGCCGTTTTCCATTACGACTAAATCGGGATGCTCTGTGGTTTGGTCGGTAACAATCAGTGCGGCATAGATTATTGTGTCAGTCAAGTTCTTTTCACGGTATCTGAATCTAATAATTTCGATTGCGGCTTCGTCTGGTTTGAGAAATGCCTGTATAGTTCTCCAGTTGATTTTCTTTTTTTCATACGAATCTGCAAACACCTCTGATTTCAGGCTAATCTGTTTCTCAAGGACATTAGCCACATTCTCGATTGAATCGAGGTTAATATTTTCCTTATTAAGTTTATCTTTTGTATAAGTATAGAGGCTGACCAAATATTCTTTTAATGCAACCCAATTTTTGTAATTTTCAATCAATGCGCTGTCTCTGGAGTTAAGAATCCTTCTCTTCACTTTACTGGTGGAAGTGAACAGCAATGCTTTGGTAGCAAGTTGGTTGTCATACATATTACCTGTTATTTCGGGATTTTCCTTCACTCTTTTTAATGCGAATGAATTGTAGGAATCATAATAACCCTTCATGGTATTCCAGAACTGCCCTTTTTCTTTTTCGCTAAGTGAAGGAAAGTATGCACCAATTATTTTTTGGACATTTACAAATACTTCGTTGTATAACTTTTCAGCTTCTCCGCACTTATTCATATCTTCATTAAGATTTGCAAGGCTGTAAATACTATTAAGGAGAACAGGGCTTTGGCTCGTAAATAATCTTCTGTTCATAGCGAGAGAACTATCAAGAAATGATAAAGCTAATTCAGGCTCTTTATGATTTAAGTGATGGAAAGCAAGATTATTCAAGCTATTGGCAATATCAGGGTGGTCGCCTTTATAGATCCTTCTTCTCATCTCAAGAGCTGATTTATATAAGGATTCGGCTTTATCAAAAATGTGCCGTCCGTCATAAAATGAAGCAAGATTGCTTATGCTGTAGGCAAGGTCAGGGTGGTCCTCTGTGAAAAGCCGTTTCCTCATTTCAAGAGCCTCAATATAGAGCGGTTCAGCTTTATCCGGCTTACCCTGTTCATCGTAAAATAATGCTATTTTACTGATTGTCTTGGCTAAATCAGGATGGTCGTTTTTGAATATATTTCTCTGAATTCGCAGAGCCTCTTCATATAAGGGTTCTGCTTCTTTGGACATTCCTTTAATGTTATAAAAGGATGCTGCTTCAGAAATGAAGTTTGCTAGTTCAGGATTATCTTCGGAATAAATTTTTCGGGCCATTTGCATTGCTTCAATATAAAGCGGCTCTGCCTCTGCATATTTGCCTTGCACCCGGTAACAACTTGCCATATTATTTATTGATTTTGCAAGATTAGGATGGTCTTCTTGGTAAAGCCTTCTGTTCATAGCGAGAGCCTCACAGCACAATGCTTCAGCTTCGGTGTATCTCCCTATTTCCTGGTAAAACGAACCGAGGTTATTCAGACTATTCGAAAGATTTGGGCTATCGGTTTTGCAATTATTTCGATATATCTGAAGGGATTCTTTATAATATGATTCTGCAAGACTGAATCTTCCGATTGATGTATAAAATTCTGCAATATTATTTAACAAAAATGCGAGGAAGGGATTGTCTTTGTCCACCATTTTCCTGTACATGGCAAGAGCCTCATTGAACAAAGTATCAGCCTGTTGGAATTTACCGGTGAGCCTGCAAATTCTTGCCATATTGTTGATGCTATTCGCAAGTGAAGGGTGTATTGTTTTATTATATTTTTCCCTTCTGATTATCAGTGCTTCCCGGTAATAATTTTCTGCTTTATCATATTTCCCCAATCTTTCATAAAGATAAGCAAGGTTTGTTATGCAAAGAGGGATGTCTTCGTGCATTAATTTACGGTAAATACTCAATGCTTCAATTAGAAATGGCTCTGCTTCGCTGTATCTTCCAAGCTTTTGAAGATAATAAGCTTCATTGTTTATGCTCTCGGCCAAATCGGGATGGTCGGTTTTAAATAGTCTCCGTCTCATCTCCATAGCTTCCGTATTTAACTTTTCTGCTTCGCTGACTTTATCAATTTCATCGAGAAATTCAGCAGTTTTATTCATACACCTTGCTAGTTCAGGGTCATCTGATTTGTATATTTGCCGTCTGATATTCAAAGCATCCCTTAAGGATGTTTCAGCTTCCTTATTTCTTTGAAGCATGTTGTAGGAAACAGCTAATCTTGTAATTGAACGGGCATGTTTCTCGCTTAATCTTTTATATTTTTCGAGTGTAAGTGTACTATCCTTTTTCGATAATTCAAGAGCCTTTTCAAAATTTTCAAGATTCAGATAAATATCTATTGTTTTTTCAAGAATATTTATGTGGTTTGTATCATTTTTTTGCGGGGAATTTTCAATAACTTTCAGAGCTTTCTCAGCAAATATTATTGCTTTGTCAAAATTATTTTTATAATAATAATATTCCAAACTATCTACATGAACACTCCAGTCCTGGCTGAAGCAATTTATATATGACAGTAAATTTAAAATAATTAACAGAAATATTAATATTTTTGCTTTCGTCATCTATTAAGCCAATGAGTATTAACAACATCAACAAAAATACACAGAAAAATATTTCGGATATTATTTATTTATGTATATATTTTGAAAGTAAAATAAAAGAATTGAATTAAATAATTCAGATACTCAGCCGCATGGGGCAGAGCAGTTCATTATTCATTGGTAAAATCCTTAAAACAATTCTATTTCACAATGACCACAGGTTTAACAAAAGACTTTCCGTTTTTCATAAATTTCAAAAAGTACAAACCCTGAGAAACATTATCAACCCTGATTTTGAAATTGTATGGATTGTTAGACAAATCATTATTTTCGACAATAATCGTTTGTCCATATAAGTTTGTCAATGAAATATCTGTTCTGCTCAAATCAATCTCACTTTGAATTATGAAATGTCCTTCCGATGGATTGGGAAAAATACTAACCTGATTATTTATGCTTTTAATCTCATCCAAAACACCCACAGGAATTTGTATGGACAATTCGGCATCAACATTGTGAGATTGATTATCCGGGTCAATTGTTATGTCGAAAGAATAATGCCCATAGCCTAATTTGTCAATATTGACATGGTAATCACCTGCTTCGAGGCTGTCGAGTTTATATACACCCTTTGAAGTTGATATATTATATTTCCTGACCTTTTCATCATTACTAACAGTAATTACAACAGCCCCCGATACTGCTTCCTTAGCGAGTGGACTGTCGCCGGGCTTCAAAAACGCAGGAAGCTCGTCTCCGGTTATACTTCCGAAAATACTTCCATTACCCGTGGTTGGTACTCCAAATGGCAATGAAATAATATGAGGCCCGCTTTGTTCACCTGAAACAATTTTTACCAACGTTCCATCCACCCAAGATGGAACTGCTGTAGCATCCTTCTTAAAGTAACCAGGAACGTATTTGTCCCTATCCGGTATTGCAAGCAAGAGATAATCTCCTTCTGCCAAATTCTGAAATTCATAATTACCACTTATACCGGTTATAAAAGTTCTTGCATCAAACATAGATGCAATGTTTGAATCTGCCGGGAAGACTGTAAGATTCAGAACTATTGATTTAATTGGTTCTCCATCAACAGTTTCAACTTTTCCAAACATCCTGTTTGAAGATAAAGGGGCAATTTTCAATGCAAAATTTATATTATTGATATCACCTGTAAACTCCACAGGTGTTGCCTCAGTTATATTTCCCGTCCCGGAGAAATATTGAATTACATACATCGGATTCTGTGGAACATTTGCCCAAGATGTATAGCTGTATTTTTCATTCAAATCAATTGCATAATCTCCAGATTGATTTGTTGAAGTGCTGTCAATGGAATCAATGCTTTGAAAATACACGGTAGCATTTTCGATCGGATTTGAGTTTAATTCATCAATAACTTTTCCACTTACCGAATAATTCCTGAATAAATTAACTGATAAATTGACAGTAGTTGTTTCTCCACATGGTGCATCTATTATTGTGGCGGTTTGTTCGGATGTTTTATCTTCATACCATTCTCCCCTGAAAGTTGGACCTTCAACATAAACCCTGCATTTTCCTTCATCAACCAAAACCCTGTAATTACCATTGATAATTGAACCGGTATAATAGCCAAGGGAATCCATTCCGCTCACAGAAACTATTTTTACACTTCCAGTTGGAACTGAATTATTATTTTCATCTATGACATTACCACTGATATATGTATCAGTTGTACATGAACGGACTTTAATCCACCATTCCTGGATAACGAAAGAATTTACCGAATCGGTCAGTAAATAAGCTTTAAGTTTTACCTTATATCCTCCGACATCTTTAGGTGTCCACCTTATCTCACCTGTTTTTTCATCAATTGTCATATCTACTGGTTTATTAATCAGCAGATATCTTAATACTCTTTTTCCGTTTCCTGTAACAACCGGGTTATAGTTATAAAGACTGCCGGTAACAGTTGAATTGGATGGTGTCGATGTGATTGTCAGATTTTGTGGCGGTATTCTTTCTACAATCAAATTAATTTCAGTCGTATCTCCACAAGGGCAAGGAACGGCTATGGCACTATCATTTGAAGGTTTGTTGTCATACCATTGGCTAATGAACCCTTCGCCATCAACAAAAACCTTACAATTACCCTCGTCAATTTTTACGAGATATGTCCCATCTTCCCCAATCCTTCCAAAATATATCCCAAGTGAGTCAATACCGCTATCATTATAAATTTCAATATTTCCTTGTTTAATAATATTTCCGGAACCATCTTTTACATTTCCTTTTATAATAGTTTCTTCAACGCAGGACTTTACCTTTATATAAAAATTCTTGTATGCAAAGGAATTTAATGAATCGTCTAACAAATATGCTTTTAATGAAACATAAAATCTACCGATATTTGATGGCGTCCATTTTATAAGTCCGGTTATTGGGTCAACAATCATGCCTTGCGGTGCTGTATCCAGTGTATATCTTAGTTCCCTGCCACTGCTTGACATTGCTGCTCCATTATAAACATATTCATTTCCCAGCAATTCAACAAGATTAGGTTCATAAGCAAAAGTAATGGTATCAGGTGGATTTTTTTTAACTACCCAATTTAATCTTGTGTTAGTCCCGCATGGGCCTATTATAGAATCTGCTGCATCCATCGTTAATTTATCATTATACCATTCCTTGGTAAAACTTCCTCCTTCGATTGATAATTTATAAGCTCCTTCGAGAACTTCAACCCTGTAACTGCCGTCATTGCCAATCAAGCCATAATAGACACTGTCAATATCGAGGTTGTTAGCACTATGTGCCGTTACCAAGCCACTTCTTATAGTATCACGGTTTTCATCAACAACAATGCCCGAAAAATATGTGGGATTGCTGCATGATTTAACCAAAAGCAGCCATGATTGGTCTTTGTCACAATCTGATGTGTCAATCAGAATTTCATCAGATAATGTGCCGTCCGATTTTCCTTTATCTGCCAAACCGACAGGATTAAAATTCAGATATGCATTTAATGTAACATTATACCTGCCGGTTGCAATAGGAATCCACTGCACTTGTCCAGTCAGCCCCACAACTGTCATTGATAACGGTTTAACCTTTAAAAAATAGTTAACCGGAGCTGTGTCGGGTGATGTTGCATTAGCATTATACTGATACAATGTGGCTACCGAACCTATTGTCGGGGGAGCCGTTGTGAATGTAACATCAACATGCCCTTGTTTGAATCTTGCCTGTAACAGATTTGATGCAATACTTTCATACTCAATCAAACCGAATTTTTTTATCGCTGTAATGTAAAATGTATAATTTCCGGTATAAAGAGGGTTCGCATTAACTGTCCAGGCAGTATCCGTACCGTACCTGTTAATAGTCTGATAATATGAACACAGCAAATAATTATTTGTAAAAATATTTGCCTTGTAAATTTTAAATTTTGTTATGTCATTTGTATCTCCTGAATTCATTGTCCAATCCAGCTTAAAATGAGTATTAGAACCCGTTCCTTCTAATGTCAGATTTCGAAATGTCGGAGGATTTGGAGGAGGCTGTGAATCGGCATTAATTTTAATAAAGACTATGCCAAGTATTAATAACAATATTGACTTTATTGCAATTTTCATTTTAAACCCCTCTTATTATGGGTTAATATTATTGTTATTTTATAATTTATGAAATTTTTTAATACATTGTTCATTTTATAATGATCATTATTTCTTACAAATAAAAAAATTCAAGTAAATACCTAATTGCAAAAATAATTCCACAAAGTTTGCAACTCCAAATTAAATAACTTCTTGAAAAGAAAAAAAATTGTTATATTTACTCTAAGGTTATGTTTGTATGAAAACACTATTTGCAAAAGATAATAACAGGTAACTAATCCTCAAAAAAAATTGAATTAAAATATTAGAATTGAAAAAGAAATTGCCATGCCCAAAATTTGGGCATGTGCAATTGAATATTTTATCATTATCGAAGTAAGGAAACGATAATACTAAATATAATACCTATTTTTTTTGTCTTTGCTAATTACTTTATTATTTTATATATTTGAATGATGTTATGCCATAATAACTAATTCACAAATCAGGGATTCAAATACTTGAATGAATTTGATCCCCAATCATGTTGCTGTTAGAGGTTATATTATTACATTATGTTGTAATTATTATAAATTTAAAGAAGAGCCATTATAATTCATTTCATTAATAATTTAAGGAGATTGTTTTATGAAGAAAGTCTTCTATTTGCTAATTGCATTCATATTGGCAATAAGCATTAATACTGCATTTTCACAACAGCAATGCACAGCCAATTTAACAAATGATTGCGGCAACTGTTACAATTTTACTTTTACTAACAATTCCGGTAGTCCTGTGGATCAAATTCAGGTATTAGTTAGTGGAGGTAGTTTTTATTTTAGCTGGGGAGGTGTTTCCTCTACAGCAGCTTCGGAGGGATGGACTTTTAGTCCGACTTCATTTAATCCGAACGTTACTATGCTTACCTTTAATGGAGGAACCCCAATTCCAAATAATTCGACAAAGGGGAATTTCCATTTTTGTTTATCGGGGGATTTGCAGGGTGCACCTATTTTTACGTTCAGAGCTATAAGCAACAAACAGATTGTTTGTACAACCATGACAGAGCGGTCTAACATGGGAATATGTTGCGATAACCTTGTAATGTCAGTTGTTAGCTCAGACCCAACACCTAATGACCAGGGAGATTGCTGTTATAATTTCTCATTACTTGCAAAGACAGAATTTCCGGGCCTCTTTTATGTGAGATTTAAGCCATTGCTAACCAGTGTTACTGTCGGAACTAAGATTGCTCCATCGTCCCCGGCAGGTTGGGGTACACCAAGCAACTATCAAAATGGCGCCCAGTTCCCTGCACCTGCAAATGGAATGATGCCGGGAGTTCATCAGTATTTCAGGCTTTGTGTCTTTATGCCTGCAGGAATAACAACATTCCCAATGGAAATAACTTATGTTAGCGCAGCGGGTGGAATAATATGTACAGATACCATTCCATTAACATGTGATGTTTGTGCAGGATTGCATATTTATCCTCAATCTGTTACAAAAAATGCAAATGACCAGGGTGATTGCTGCTACACTTTCAAGTTATTAGCTGATAGAAATTATCCGGGTATTACGCATGTTCAATTTTCACCAGTCCAATACGGAGTAACTATCGGTACTGCTTTACCTCCATCTTCACCAACAGGATGGGGTGCTTCCACAACTGTTCCGCCAAACTCTGTAAAATTTGCTACACCGGGTATTATAGGAGCCGGACCAGGCCTGCCTGCCGGTACCCATGAATTATTTAGATTATGCTTCAATTTTGCTGCAGGCGTTACTGCATCTGATGTTGTTATTACTTTCTTTGATGCTAATAATGACACAATATGTTGGTTTACAGAATTTATTGAATGTCAGACTGTTGACAGATGTGACAGCCTTAAGATGGAATATGAGAAAGTAACTCCAAATGCTGATGATATCGGTGATTGCTGCTATCAGTTCAGGCTTACAACAAACATTGATTTTCCAAGTGTTTCACTTGTTAAATTTACATCTTTAAGTGCTGCCGTACTGATATCATCCGCACAACCGCCTTCGAGTCCGTCGGGATGGTCATTGGCACCGCCGGCACCTCCCGGACAATCGGTTTCGTTCCAACCCCCGGGTGGCTATTTGCACGCCGGAGTACATGATGCATTCAGAATTTGTTACGATATTTCCGGTAATGCGGGTAATTTCCAATTGGAGGTTACTTATATGAGTCCTACTGGTGGAGCTGTATGCAAGGATACTATTGATATAAAATGTGAAACTACTAACGATTGCGACACATTGAAAATGAATTATGAAAAAGTAGAGCCCACACCCAATGACCAGGGGAACTGCTGTTATCAGTTTAAACTGAACGCGGGAATGGATATGCCTGATATTTTCTACGTCAGGTTCAAATCCTTATTAGCTTCAGTTCAAATTACATCTGCTCAGCCTCCGTCAAGCCCTGCGGGATGGGGAAGTGCAACTCCGACACCTCCGGGACAGGATGTTAGTTTTATGGCACCCGGCGGATATTTGCATCTGGGAACTCATGCTCATTTCCGTATATGCTTTGATATGCCTTCAGGTATTTCTTCACTTCCTGTGGAAATAGCTTACCTTAATCGGGATGGAAAAGAAATATGTGTTGATACAGTTCAGGTTGTGTGCCAGTCTTCAAAATGTAATGTCGAATGGAGAACCGAAAGAGTACCGGTTGATAATAAAAATCTTAAAGGTGACTGCTGTTATATAATTGCTTTGATAGTTCCTACTGCGGTTCCGGGGGTTGCTTTTGTTAATTTCAATCCTATTAATCCGGGTGTTACAACAGCTACGGCATTACCGGCTTATTCACCTCCGGGTTGGGGTGCATCCGCTCCGTCAGGCCCAAATGGTGTGAAGTTCCATACTCCTGGTACAGGCAACAATCTGCCAAATGGAGTACATAAGTATTTCAGGTTATGCTTCAATCTGCCTGCCGGTGTAACTACTTTCCCTGTCGAGGTGCTGTTTACAGATGCAAACGGGCAGGTAATCTGCAAAGATACACTTATAATGGATTGCGTTAAGAAGGGATGTGAATTTGAAATTTATGGTGAAAGGTTACCAGTATCAACACCTGCCACCACAGCAAATAATTTGGGTGATTGCTGTTATGCATATAAGCTGATAGCACACACAGATTTTCCGGGTGTTTTCTACCTAAACTTTATGCCATTGAATCCCAATGTTCAGATTACTATGGCTTCGACACCCGCAGTGCCTCCGGGATGGGGTTCATCTACACCTTATCCCCCAAATGGAGTCAGATATCTGACACCGGGCTTGCCTTCGGGTATTCATGGAATTCCTGCAGGTATTCATGAATACTTCAGGATTTGCTTTGACCTGCCGCCAAATGTCTTTTCTTTCCAAATGCAAGTAGCTATGACAGACAGGGAAGGAAAAGTTATTTGTCTTGATACTGTTGATATAAAATGCGGTGAAGGCAATGGAACTTGTGATAACCTAAGATTGAATTCGATTCTATACAAACCGACACCGAATGACCCGATAAGGGGAGAATGCTGTCAGTCGTTTATGTTTACTGCAACAGCCGATTTCCCGAATATTCATAGTGTTCATTTCGATTCACCATCTGCAACTATTGTTGGTGCAGTTGGTCCCGCAGGCTGGGTTGGTCCCAATCCTGTTCCACCATCGAATGGTGTTTCATGGAATGTCCCGACACCTCCGGGAATGCTTACAGCCGGAAACCATGGTCCTTTCAAACTGTGCTTTGAATTGAAGGCAGGTGTAACAACCTTCCCTGTAATTATCACATTCATTGACCAAAATGGAAATGTTGTCTGCAAATTTGAGCAAATGATTAATTGCAAGGATTGTTGTGACAAGTTTGATACAATCGAAGTTATACGCAAAAATATCAGACAGCTTCCTATAGCGCAGGGACGATTTATATGGCTTCAGAATACTTTAACAGCACTTCCTGGCCCTATCATCAGGACATCGGCAACAATAGTTAGTGCTCAAATCCAGACACCGTCATCAACAGTTGCCTATCATACATATAGCGATATACTTGGTGCAAAAGCATTCCCTCCTTATTGGGTGCTTTCGGGTTCAATAATACCTTGTCCGCTTGGCGGACCCGGCACATCACCTTCGAATGGCCTTCAGGGTGTATATGGGACATTCAGGACTCAGCCATTTTACAGTCGTGAGCTTATTTGGGGAGATTACCGCCATGTATTGTCAAGTGTGATTCTCATTAATGCCAATATGGAAATGCTTATTATGTTCCCGCCGATTACAAGCAGGTTAGGTGACAGAATCAAGTTCATCATCAGGTATGAATTTACTGATACTAACTGCTGCACTTGCGACAGGCTTGTCGAATATGTAATTGACAGAAAGTACTATAATGA
The DNA here is from genome assembly GCA_021824625.1 of Bacteroidota bacterium. Lineage (GTDB taxonomy): Bacteria > Bacteroidota > Ignavibacteria > Kapaibacteriales > UBA2268 > XYC2-FULL-35-21. The sequence continues at coordinate 43,310 of JAKAKE010000003.1, forward strand.
CAATCTGACTCATGGTACTGCAGAGAAGGGTAAAACCGGAGTAAAGGATATTGTTCAGGGACAGACCACTGAAAATGATGTTTATATAACAATGACAGATTATCAAACAGGTACGTTGCATGTATCCAATACTTCAAGTGGAGATGATGCAATAACTATAACAAATGTCTGGCTTTTACCTCAATCTGTTGAAATTGATTCGATGCATGACAATTCTTCAGGCAATAATTCTGTTATTGAAGATGGAACAGCTAAAGTGAATGTCAACATTGGTGCAGGAAATTCAACTGATATAGCATTATATTATGACAACGCACTTGAGAAAGGATTATTCACCAACACTGTAACTCTCAAGTTCGTATATGATGCAATGCCTCTTGACACGTTCACTATACAATCTCAGGTAAATTCGAGAGTATCGGGCGGTGGCGGCGACCAGTTGGCATTAGACAACTCTGCCAATCTGCAGAATCTTCACACTTATGCTCTTTCAATAACTAATGCTAATTCATTCGAAGAAGGTATCAGGAGCATTGAGTTGAAAACACCGACAGGTGCAGATATCTTAGCTGTAGGTCCGACAATAGACCCACAACAGATTATATTGAATGCTTACAGCATACAGGGTGGTGATAATCAGTTATTACCACAGGTGCCTGCAAGTGCTGAAGTATCGTCAATACTTCCGGGTGAAGCCGTTAAGCCAATTTACATTAGCCTGAGAGGTACAGGAACCGTTAACATTGATTTCCTTACTTATAATAATAATGGTGAGAAAGTAAGCGAGGGTTCATTCCAGCTAATAACTTCAGTTGTTGATTTGGATGATGGCGACAATCAAAACAGTGAGTTTGCTGTAATTAACTGCTATCCAAATCCTACTGCAGGAAATGTTACATTCCAGTTCCTTGCCAAGCGAGATCTAAATAATGTATCTCTTGAAATAACTGATTTAACAGGACGTGTAGTAGCACATGTTCTGGATAATAACTCTATTATTTCAGGCAACCATGTTGTTGTATTCAACACCAATAAACTGTCAAGCGGTGCATATTACTATACTTTAAGGAGTGGTAATAATTCTAAGTCAGGACTGCTGAATATTGTCAAATAAAATTTTGACAGTTGATTAATTAAATGCCGGGTGCTTTCGGGTATCCGGCATTTTTTTATTATACCAAATTGATAACAACTAAAGTAAATTATTATTTGTCATTCTGAACTAAGCGTAGCGAAGTGAAGAATCTAATTCTTTGAAAAAACATAAGGTTAGATTCTTCGCTTCGCTCAGAATGACAATGATTGATTTTATTCATATTATAACTCTTGTTATCGTGTTAGTATTAATTAATCATATTTAATTGTAAAAACTGAAAAGGGTTTATAATTTTGCTGTTTAAATTTTTGCAATATTGAAATTAATATTATTAAAAAGGAAAAATTATGAAACCGTTTGCGAATGAAAGACCCTTGGATTTTACTAAAGAAGAAAACTTCAAAAAACAGAAGGAAGCTCTAGCTAAAGTTAATAAGCAATTAGGAAAAGAATATCCTAATATTATTGGCGGAAAAAAATTAAAGTCCGAGAAGAAAACAATTTCTATTAATCCCGCCAATATAAAAGAAATTGTTGGTGTATTTCAAAAGTCAGGACGGGACCAGGCTGAAGATGCCTTGCAGTCTGCTCTTAAAGCTTATGAAACATGGAAATACACACCTGCAAAAGACAGGGCTAACATATTGCTCAAAGCCGCTCAAATTGCAAAGAAAAGGAGATTGGAAATAAATGCATGGATGATAAAGGAAGTTGGAAAAAACTTTGCAGAAGCTGATGCAGATACCTGCGAAGCAATAGATTTTATGGAATTTTATGCAAGGGAATCATTACGCTATGCTCAGAATCAGCCTTTGACGACATATCCCGGCGAAAAGAATCAATATACTTATATTCCACTTGGCGTAGGGCTATGCGTTCCTCCCTGGAATTTCCCTTTTGCAATTATGGCTGGAATCAGTTCAGCGGCTATTGTATCAGGTAATACTATTATATTAAAACCTTCATCAGATTCTCCTATGATGGCATGGCTCTATCAGGAAATCATGCACGAGGCAGGCCTCCCAAAAGGTGTTTTGAACTTTTTTGTAGCAAGCGGAGCAGAAGCAGGAGATTATCTTGTTCATCATCCTAAGATTCGATTTATTTCATTCACAGGCTCTATGGAAGTCGGATTACATATTAATGAAGTCGCCGCTAAAGCATCCGAAGGACAAATCTGGATTAAAAGAGTTATTGCTGAAATGGGCGGCAAGGACACAATTGTTGTGGATTCCGAAGCTGATGTTGATTCGGCAGTTCAAGGCACAGTTGCTGCCGCTTATGGTTTCCAGGGGCAGAAATGTTCGGCTTGTTCAAGAGTAGTTGTTGATAAAAAAGTATATGCACCTTTTGTGAAAAAGCTAAAGGAAGCTGTTTCTAAACTTAAAATCGGAAATCCTGAAGAAAATATATTTAGTGGCCCTGTTGTTAATGCAGGTTCTGAGCAAAAAGTTTTAGAATATATTGAAATTGGCAAAAAAGAGGGGAAACTATTAGTCGGTGGAAATAAAGTTGCAGAATTGCCGGGTTACTATGTTGAACCTACTGTCTTCGTTGACATAAAACCAAATGCAAGATTAGCGCAGGAAGAAATATTCGGTCCTGTTCTTGCAGTAATAAAGTCGAATAATTTTGACGATGGCTTGAAGATTGCTAATAATACTATTTATGGTTTGACAGGCAGTGTCTATTCAAAGAACAAACAGAAACTCGAAAGAGCAAGGCTTGAGTTTCATGTCGGCAATCTTTATTTCAACAGGAAATGCACAGGAGCCATAGTTGATGTTCATCCGTTTGGCGGATTCAACATGAGCGGCACTGATTCGAAAGCCGGAAGCCGTGATTACCTATTACTCTTTTTACAAGGTAAATCAGTTAGTGAAAAAGTGAAATAATTTTTATATTTGTTTATAATAATTTGTCAGTCATTGCAAAGCAGAAAGTTAATTGTAAAAATTATTTATTTTCAGCTTTTCTAAAAGTTTTATATGTGATGTTATCAAATGCATTATTCGGGTAATACTGAAACAAGAGATAAGAGATTTGTTGCTTTGACTTCTGTCCTTGCCGCAGTCTTACTAACAGGAATGAAACTTATCGTTGGCTTGTTAACCGGCAGTCTTGGTATTCTTTCGGAAGCTTTACATTCAGGGTTTGATTTAGTTGCCGCCGGTATGACATTTTTTGCAGTGAAGATTGCCGATAAACCTCCCGATGATGAACATCAATTTGGACATGGTAAAATCGAGAATCTTTCTGCTCTCGGTGAGACTTTTCTTCTGTTATTAACTTGTGTCTGGATAATTTATGAAGCTTATCTAAGGTTGTCATCAGGCAGAACACACATTGAAGTTACATTCTGGAGCTTTGCTGTAATTATCGTTTCAATCATCATTGATATATCCAGGTCACGCGCATTGATGAAAACAGCGAAGAAGTATAACAGCCAGGCACTTGAAGCCGATGCTTTGCATTTTTCGACAGATATTCTAAGCTCGGTTGTTGTATTAATCGGATTGATTAGTGCTTCATTCTTCAATTATCATTCTGCCGACTCGATTGCCGCATTAATTGTAGCTCTAATAGTTATTTGGATTTCCTTCAGAATCGGTAAAAGGTCAATTGATGCCTTGCTTGACCGTTCGTCTGTAGATATGAAACTTAGGATTGCAGAGGTTGTTTCTCTGATTCCCGAAGTTACTCATTATCATAACATCAAGCTCAGAACTGCCGGTTCAATAACTTTCGTTGAACTGAATATTCATGTTGATTCTTTACTTTCTATTGAGCAGGCACATGAAATATCTCATTTGGTAGAGAAAAATATACAAAGCAAATTCAAGAAATGTGAAGTGCACATACATACAGAACCTGAGAGTGACACTGAAAGATAATTTTATATATTGAATATAGAAATGATAAAAATCACAGATATTGAGGACTCAAGGATAGCGAATTACAAAAGCCTGCGATTTACTCCTCAAACACATACTAACAAAAAACTTTTTATAACAGAAGGAGAGAAGGTTACACTTCAATTGTTAAAATCCGATTATGAAATCGAATCAATTTTTGCCTTACATGACTTTTATCAAAATTATAATGAATTTATAAAAAAAAAATCTATCCCTGAAGAAAAACAATATTATGCAGATATATCAATAATGAATCAGATTGTTGGTTATAAGCTCCACTCAGGTATAATGGCTATTGCTAAGCAGCCTGAACCAACATCTCTTAACAATTTAACCTCCCCGATTGTTGTATTAAACGGGATTATCAATTCGGAAAATGTTGGTTCCATAATCAGAAATTGTGCGGCATTTGGCATTGATTCTGTTATTGTTGATAAAGAGACGAGCAGTCCGTTTCTCAGAAGGGCAGTCAGGGTTTCAATGGGAGCAGTATTGAATTTGAACATACACTTTTCTGAGAATTTATCGAAAGACTTGCATAAATTAAAGGATTTATCTTACAAAATTATCTCTGCAGAAATAACAGGTAAGTCAGTGCCAATTTCTCAGGTAATATTTCCTAAAAAATACGTTATTATCTTAGGCAGTGAAGGCAAAGGTATAAATGATAAAATATTGGATTTAAGTGATTTCATTATTCATATACCAATCACCGGTTGCCTAAATTCCATAAATGTTGCATCGAGCAGTGCAGTGATTTTATCAAAAATATTTGAACGTAAGATATAGATTTAGTGTCATGCTGAGCATAGCGAAGAATTTATTTTGAATGTTGATATTGTTATGCGAGATTCTTCACGGAGTTTATCCTGAACTTGATTCGGGATTCAGAATGACAATTCAATATTCTTTTGTAAATTAATTTTTTTCAAAATTGAAATAAACAAAATGTCTTATCCCGGTAATTGGAATCTTGAAGATATTCTGACCTTTTCTTATATCAAAGGTGTCAATTCTTCATTGCTCAGAAAGGCTGTCGAAAATTTCGATGATTTGCAGAAACTTTCTGAGTCTGATGATAAAATGTTTGCTGATAAAATTAATCAGTACGAGATATTCAGTGATAACAATTCATCAGTATGGGCTTCGGCAAGGGAAGAAGCAAAAAGACAGATAGATTATGCTGAAGATAATAATTGTAGTATTATAACAATTTGGGACGAGGATTATCCCGAGCTTCTGAAAGATATTGTTCTGCCGCCTATTATTTTGTATGTTAAAGGCAAGCTCCAAACTAAAAGCTCAATCTCGATTTCTATGGTTGGCACCAGAAAATGTACTACTTATGGCCAGCTTGCCGCAGAGAAATTTGCAGAGTATTTTGCAACTCATGGTATAATTGTAACGAGCGGCTTGGCTTATGGCATTGATACCATTTCTCATTTATCAGCTATAAAAGCGAAAGGAACGAGCTATGCGATTGTTGCGGCAGGACTTGATAAAATAACTCCGGTTGAAGCCGTTCGCAATTCCCAAAAAATAGTGGAAAAAGGCGGAACTATTATTTCGGAATATAAATTCGGTACTGTAACATTGATTGGTTACTTCCCCCAAAGAAACAGGATTATCAGTGGAATATCATTAGCGACTATAATAGTTGAATGTGGTATAAAAAGCGGTGCATTAATTACTGCAAAGTTTGCTCTCGACCAGCAAAGAGAAGTATTTGCCGTCCCCGGTCGAATTGATTCCGAGAAAAGCAAGGGGACAAATCTTCTTATCAAAAACAATTCAGCTTCTCCGGCACTTAGTCCCGAGCAGGTGCTTATTGACCTGGGATTAGCCAAGCCGGACTCCATGCTTATCGAAGGGAATAAACCCATGCTTAAACTCAATGTGATTGAAAAAGCAATTTATGATTTATTAGATAATGAGCCTCTTCATATTGATGAAATTGCTACAAGCACAGATTATGAGATTAATGAAATTCTTGTTGCCATGCTTGAAATGGAATTCAGGGATATTATACGAAAGTTACCGGGCAATTATTATATCAGAAAATATTAGTTAATCAGATGGTGAAATATGACTGCCGGTGAGGATTTTAAAGAATTATACGATGATTATCTCAGAAAAGTTGAAACTCAACTTGAATGTATTGTAAAAGATAAACATCCTGAATCCATGTATGCTCCATTCCATTATTTAATTACAGGCGGAGGCAAACGAATCAGGCCCGTACTGGCTATGATTTGTGCAGGTGCGGTTGGCGGAAATCCTGATGATGCTCTCGACTGCGGAGTTGCAATCGAACTACTTCATAACTTCACTCTCGTTCATGATGATATTATGGACAGGTCTCCTCTGCGAAGAAACCGTCAGACAGTCCATGAAAAATGGAATGAGGCATCAGCTATTCTAACTGGAGATGTAATGATTGGCTTTGCTTATAATCTGCTTCCAAATTCAAAGCAGCATGCGCGTTCTGATGAGATTTATAAAACATTCACAAGAGGCTTAATTGAAGTGTGCGAGGGACAAGCTTATGATATGGACTTCAATGAAAAGAAAGATGTATCTCTCATTGATTATCTCAATATGATTGATAAAAAAACAGCAAAGCTACTTGAAACTGCGGCTATGATTGGAGGAACCATCGGAATGGGTAGTAACGAGGAACTCAATTCATTGCAAACTTATGCGAATTGTCTGGGTATTGCATTCCAGGTTCAGGATGACTTGCTCGACCTCACAGCCGAACAGGCTGAGTTAGGCAAAAGAATAGGGCAGGACTTGTTCGAAGGGAAAAAAACTTTTCTGATTATTAAAGCAATCGAAAAAGCAAAAGATGAAAATGATAAAAATTTGCTGAATGAATTTGTCAATAATAATGGTTTAATGAATGAAAACCAATTGCCTCAGATGATTGATTTATTCACAAGATTAAATGTATTTGATGATGCCGTTTCTTTTGCCGATTCTTATTTCAATAAAGCAAAAAATTCATTAGCAAATCTCAAAGAAAATCAATATACACAAATGCTGCATTGGTTAGTTGATACATTGGATAAGAGGAAAAAGTAAAGTGGAAAAATTTCTAGAATTATTAATTAATTAATAATGTTACTCAAGTTTATAAATGCTTGTATCAGCTATTTCTGTATTTCGGGATATTTTTATAAATCCTACATGTTCTGAATCTAAGCGAATCATTTTAAATGCAAAATCATTAAAATTAAACTGAAATATTTTTTTATAATTTCCATTTCTATAATCTATATAAACTTCACCATAATCTGGAGCAAAGACACCACTTTTATCTCTGTAAAATGAAATATCATACTTTTTATCATATAATTTTATTTTTTTAGCTAATTCATCTTTTTCAGGAGTATTTGTGCATCCACAAATTTTTAAACCTACAATGATTATTAATAATATTTTATTCATAATGAGTCCACATTCTGATTATCTTAATTATTTTTTCCTTGTCATTAATTTGATATATAAGACGGTGAATAATATTTATTCTTCTTGAATAATCATTTTTTAAATCTCCTATTAGTTTCTCAAATGATGGTGGGCTTGTGTATGGATTTTTTTCCATTAATTTGAGTAGTTTTTCAACTTTAGGTTGTAAACCTGAAGCTAAAATTTTCTTTGCATCTTTTCTTGATTGCTTTGTGAATTTAATCTTCCACATCACCATCCAGGGTCATCGAAACATTCTTCAATTGGTGTGTTATTTCCTTCTATAATTGATTCGCGCATACCCGGGATAGATAGCAGGTACAATGTTTCTTCTATTGCTTTCCAGTCTTTATCGGAAATAAGCACTGCATTATTCCGCTTTCCTGTAATTTGAATTGGTTCACTCGTTTCGGATGCCAAGTCTATTAAATTGTATAAATCTGCTCGTGCAGAAGTTATGCTTATTGTTCTCATAAATACCTCATACGCACTTAATAACGTACGTAATTTAAGAATATTTTATTTAACACAAAAATACTTTGTTCTAACTAATTTTACTCGCGAAATTTCTGCCTGCTTTCAAAGCATTAAGATTTGCATTCACAACATCATCTCCTTTTCTTCCAAAGAGAAGTTTTATTGCATTTTCAAGTTTTTCATAATCAAATGAAAGGAATTGGGAAGCGGCTCCCAGCAAAACAATATTAGCTGACTTTGGTGATTTTAGTTCTTTTGCAATTTTATCTGCATCCACTGTAATATTTCTTGGATGCTTTTTAATATCGGCAAGAATGCTATTTATGTTGGGATAATTCAGAATATTTATAAATGGAGTTGTATTTGTTATAATCCAGCCCTCAGAATTAAGCATATTTAAGTATCTCAATGCTTCCATAGGTTCTACTGAAATAATCAAGTCAGCTTTGCCCTGCGGAATGAGGTCTGATGCTATTTCTTTGTCGGACAGACGGAAATGCGAATATACTTCTCCGCCTCTCTGGCTCATTCCGTGAACTTCACTCTGTTTAAGAAATAATCCTGCTTCAACAGAAGCGTAGCCGATTACTGAAGCAATTGAAACAATTCCCTGTCCGCCGACACCGGCGATAATAATATCCTTTTTCATACGGTCAAATTCTCTTTTTTTATTAAAATTCTTTTGTCATTCTGAATGAAACGAAGGAACTTTGTACATATCAATCTTAGATTCTTCACTACGTTCAGAATGACATTTTCTATTTACTATATTCTATTTTCAATTTTCTATTTACTTTAATTTAGATTCTTCACTAAGTTCAGAATGACATTTTCTATTTACTATATTCTATTTTCAATTTTCTATTTACTTAAATTTAGATTCTTCACTACGTTCAGAATGACATTTTCTATTTACTATATTCTATTTTC
>JAKAKE010000208.1 GCA_021824625.1 Bacteroidota bacterium
TCGCCCACATTAGCAAGTATAAAATAAGTGCCGGATGCAAGCTTAGCCGCAGGCACATCCATCTCGAGCCTGTATTCGCCGGGGCTGAGTGTTGAATTGATGAAAGTGGAAATTCTGTTTCCGAGTAAATCCACTAAGAAAATTTCAACTTTGTTTTGAGTCTCACCTTTCAATACATAATTAACAACAGCTTTACCATAATTCGGGTTCGGCATTGCCTTCATGCTGAACATTTCATTACTGGCTGAAGGAGGTTCTTCGACAGTTACGATGGGAAATCCCTGACCCTTTAAATTAATTGTAGTAACAGGTAAGTTTACAGCATCAGATTCGATTTTTATACTACAAGAATAAATTACAGTATCATCAGGACTAAAATTCACCTTCAAGTCATGCCATTCACTCTTAGCGATTGTAATCGGTACATTTGCTGTCCCTTCAACAAAGCTGAAAACAGAAGAATCATTCTTTGTAAATTCGATTTTATCAATAATTAAATCTGATGAACCAAAGTTTGTAATTGTAATAAGATTTTCCTGATTAGAACCTTTAATTACTTTCATGGTATCGGTAGTCTGAACTTCAAATTTGATTTTAGGCATAGGGGGAGAGGACCACCCTTTAAGAGTAATATAAGAATAAGGATTGTCGCCTTTCCTGTTTGAATTAAGCTTGATTTGGCCAGTGCTTTCAGTATTATAAGTTTGTGGTACAAATCTTACATTAAACACATGGGTTGTACCGGGTTGAATCGCTATTCCGGATTTACTATCCTCAGTTGTGTTGAAAGTAAAAACACCCCCTCCGTTATCGGTAATTTTCTTATCCAATAATATGAGCTCAGAAGTACCAATGCTATATATTGTTACCGGTTTAATATCAAATGATTTTACATCAGTTGTGTCAAAATAAACAGTATCTTCGACTGCAATCGCAGGCCCTTGTTGCTTTTCAGGACCACCTAATCCCTTTAATTCAACATCTTGTGACGATGAAAGGTATGAATTAGACTCAAATGTAAGGATTTCCAGATAGCTTTTTTCTTCTTTAGGTGAAAACTTAATAAATACAGTATGTGTGTCGAGCGGTTGTAATTCAAAAGGATTAGGATTTAATACAGTGAATATATCAGGGTCTTCGTATCCAAAGGTGTAAACATCATTTACAGATAATTTTTTTCTCCCCCAGTTTGTAACTTTAATTCCTTGAATTTTAATTGTATCAATTGAAACAGCACCATAATATACCGGATTCGGGACAAGCATGGCATAAGCCTCAATTTTGGGAACATCAAACAGAAGCCATTTAAATGCCTGCCGAAGTTCTGACTGTGCAAGGCTGATTGATATCCATGCATTCAGGTATTCAAATCCGAAGCACCAGAATACCATCTTGGAATTATCTGTAAACACTCTGCAACCCATAGTCGTATCTGAAATAGGTTGTCTGATAATGGCATAATCATCAATAACCTTGGATGCCCATTCGATTGGAATATATTTTGTGGTATCATTCCTAATTCTGAAAGCCTCAACTTCTTTTGTCCATTTCCAGGGGTCATACCAATCACTTCCATAAGAAGACCTTCTGCAGTTTGCCCATTTCCTTGCATCGTCTGATATAGGGTCACTTGGATAACCGTTAATAGTATAACCGTCGTACCGCCATCCATTAGTGATAGGAGTGTGGGTAGTCATACTGAATACATCATCTACACCAAGGTAATTATAGAAGAAACTCTGTACCTGCTGATTGGGTTGAGATTGGAATGCTTTCCAAAGTAGCGACCTTCCAATTATAATCACACGTCTTCCTGCGGCTTCCATTTCTTTGATTTTGCTTAACACAGATATTCCACCCGGTGTCGTATAGTTGAGGGGGGTATCACCCATCGGAAAAACAGCCAGGTCGAAGTTAGTTATCGGATAGCTGGCAAAAGTGGCATCCGAAAATGGCAGTTTGACATAGTATTGTCCATATTCGACTGAATTTTTTACGGGCAGATAATATAAATCATCAAAAGCATTTGAAATTGGGACACCATCAGTATTTGTAATTACATCAAGGTTGTCGAACACAACATAATAATATTGCTGTGCCGCTGATGATTTTTCAGTGCTGAAAAAAAGAAGAACAAATAAAAATAAAAAGTAGAAAAACATTTTTTTCATGGTAACTCCAAAAGAGTTTATAAATATTACAAATAAATTATATTCACAATTAAAGATGAAAGAACCCGTAATTTATTTTATTACGGATTCTTACTTTTTTTTATTAACTCATGTTATTCAACATAAGAGTATTTTCAAGGAATTAAATTTTCAATTTCTAATTTTCAATTTTCATTAAATTTAAAATGATAAATTTAAAAGGACATTGTTTAATAAGATTTTAAATTCATACATTAAAAATTCATTTTAAATTGAAAATTTAAAATTTTAAATTCTTCTTCCAACCTCCCCTGTCCCCTCCTATAAAAAGAGGGGAATGGAAGTTAGTAATTTTATTTCTCAATAACGATCGGAATTTGTTCTGAATGACCGTTGATTCTTGCAATAATATAATAAACACCTGAACTTAATCCTTTAGCATCGAAAACGTCACTGTAATCACCTGCGGCAAGGTTTTTGGATACAAGCTGAGTGATTGTCATGCCTCTTGAATCAATAACAGACATTTCGACCAATCCGCCATTGCCGGCAACTGTATAACTAATTGTTGTCCTTGCATTGAAGGGATTTGGGCCGGCAGTAACAGAAATAGAATTGCCTTCCTCATCCTGCACTCCGTCAGGGTTTCCGCCGATTCCGTCAAGATTCACCGAGAGTTTATTTCCGTTGGTTGCATTTGAATTTATTTCAAGTACACCTGTGTAAGCAATTTTCTCAGTCGGGCTGAATTTAACTGTAATATTTGTCTTTGCACCGGATTGAACAGACACAGGGAATGATGTCGGCGATACAACTTCGAAAATATCACTGACATCAGAAACGATGTTCAGAGAAGAGATTGATAAAGTCTGGTTTCCAGTGTTAGTAATTTCAATCACATTGTCATTTGGATGATTGATTGGTACTTCGCCAAAGTCAATTGCCTGGACATCTGCCGATATCTCAGGCCCGGTATTGCTTGATGTGCCGTTTCCTTTTAAGTTAACGACTATTTCGTTATCATTTACTGCATTTGACTTAATCGTAAGATTAACATTATAGCCAAATTCAGATGAAGGCTTGAACCTGATAGTAACCGTTTCCGACATACCCGGCTGAACGCTGAATGGTGCAGAAGGGCTGACGATTGTAAAAACGTTTGAATATTCCCAATCAACTGACATTTCGCTGACATTGAGGGCTTCTTCACCTGTGTTTTCAATATCCACAGTCATATCCTTCTGGCTATTGATTGCAACATCGCCGAAATCAACCTCTGAAGCGGAACTTGTTATTTTAGGACCGATACCATTGAGCCATTTTAATGCATTATTAATAAGAGTGTTCCTCGATGACTGAGAAGTGATTAATAATGGATTAATTCCAAGCAGCACTACTCTCGCATTTGCAAGCTCAGAGCGTACTGCTAATACCTGGTCAACATTTTTATGTTTTAAAATCGGATATGTTTTCGGATTGTTGACTTCAATAATTTCTGTTTTATAATGATTTAATAAATTAATAGTTCTTTCAAAACCATTAGTAATCGGGTCGCCATTATAGCCGACTAATGTTATATTCCAGCCATTATTTTGTCCTTCATTACTTTCACCTCCAAAAGAACAACCAATTTTAAATAACAAATTTGGCAGGGAAAGGTCCATTGATGCAACTGTTTTTTCACCTGAAATCAGAACCGGTGTACCTCCATCAATAATATTTTTTAAGGTAGTGGCTTCTTCATCGTTTAATTCACCCATTTTACCTAATGTCCAAACAACAGTATTCAGCTTTGTGAATTGGCTATATATTGATAAAAAGTCGGATACACTGAAGTCGAAGTAACCGTTATTTCCAGAATTTTGAATTGTCACCGCCAGAGAATTGGAACCACCTTCATCATCGTCAACAATCTGGAATTTATCAATTTCTGCGGATGCAACAGTTACAGAGCCTTTACCTTCGGTTGCAGTCGAATTATTCTTTTCCTTAACAGACATCTCAGCATCGCCGATACCAATCATGTCTCCGGGTGTAAGCTGAAGAGTAACTGTCTTCTTGGCAAGAGGACCGATAACCAATTCATCGGCTGTTATGCCATCTTTGGATGTTCTCACAGCCCCGCTGGGAAGCACAACAGATGCAATCCAGTTCGAAGGAGTTCTTGATGTTTTTGTTACATTGATGTTATATGTTTTCTGAGTGTTTGTCAGGTTTTTAATTTCGAAATCTCTTTGAGCTGTTACACCCACAGCTACTGCGGAAGTCTGCTGACCGGATGTGCATGTAAATTCCATATCAGGCTGGCCTTCTACTCCTTTAACGCAGTTTAGGATTTTCACACCGGATAAAGTACCATTATACTCCTGAACTACACCAATGAAATGAAGATTGTCTAAATTCCATCCGGCAGGAATTGGAAAGCTATATGAATGTTTGAAATTCTGGCCTGAAGAAACAGTTGAAGGAATCTTACCGCTAGTACCCCATGTATCACCAAGCATATCTCTTAGAACATGCATATGGTGGTAGTTTGCATATGCTCCATTTTGGTCGGCAATCAAATCATCTTCGGTAATAATAACATTAAATCTCAAATCGCCCGATGCGGCTTCAGCAAAATTAGCTTCAATATTAGCAGTCAGGGTTCTGCTGGTTTTATTTAACATATAAAAAAGTTTAACTTCCACTTTTGCAGGTATAGCCAATGCATCGGTTACCATAGATGTCCAGGAAGAAACGTAGCCAACCACGGCACCTGTACCTGCTAAGTTATAAGTTCTGTTAGCAGCGGCACACGGAATTCCTGAAACACCGATAGCACCGGCAAGTGTGTTGCCTTCAGGAATGTCAAACTCATCATTCAGATGAACTTCAACACCTATAACATCATCTGGATGAGCGGCGAGAATCTGAGCCATCATTGGCTTGCCGTTTGCACCACATGGACCGCACCACGTTCCCGTAAATTCTTCGAGAAGAACCATTCTTTTCGGTGCTGCGTTAGCAAAGCTCCCGATAAAAACTAACATCAGCAATGTAACAAATAATCTGCCGATAAAAGACGTAAAATTATTTTTCATAAAACCTCCCTTAAATAATAAAATGATATTTTATTTTAAATTTTATTTTCCAGTGCCTCAGTAGAACAATGTAATAACCGTAAAAAATACAAAATGTTACACCATCCTGTCATTCTGAGGAGTGAAACGACGAAGAATCTCTTGGAATAAGTGAGATTCTTCACTTTGTTCAGAATGACTTTTAAAAGAAATTTATTAATAATAATTCAATGTACAAAATATAAACTTACACTGAAATATAATAAAAAGCAATAAAAATTTCTAACTATTTATATAATAGCATCAACTAAATAATAAATGACACATGAAAGGCAAAAAGGTCTCAGGAAAAATGAAAATAATTTTGCCACAGTACGGGCAGGTTAGCATTATTTATATGAAAAGTGTTGATTTAGGAAGATTATTTTTAAATATACGTTATCCCCGGTATGCCTTTTCTAAAGCAGGAATATCGAGCTTTCTCATTTGAAGCAAAGCTTCCATAACCCTTCGAGATTTGTCAGCGTCAGGAGAATTCATCAATTCACCCAATACTGCAGGAACAACTTGCCATGACACACCGAATTTATCTTTCAGCCATCCGCATTGGCTTTCTTCACCGCCATCAGTAAGCTTTTCCCAATAATAGTCAACTTCTTCCTGTGAATCACAACTTACTACGAAGGATATGCCTTCATTGATTTTGTAATGTTTGCCTCCGTTCAGAGCAGTGAAATTCTGTCCATCGAGCTGGAAGGCAATGGTCAACACATCACCTTTCTTAAAACCGGATATTTCACCTCCTACATCACCATAATAGGAAATGTCCAGAATCTTTGAATTTTTAAATACTGACATATAAAAATTAACTGCCTCTTCGGCTTGGTTATCGAACCACAGGAACGGGGTTATTTTCTGCATAATGAACTCTTTTATTTTTTTTATAAATTTAAGGCAGCAAAATTAATGATTTTTTATTCGTAATTCGTAATTCGTAATTCGTAATTCGTAATTGATTAGTGGCATCCGCAGCCGCCGCCGCAGCCGCAACTGTGGGAATGACCTTCGTGCTGTTGAGAACCGGCAACAGAAGCTGAATTGAAAATCTCAAATCCCTCTGTGTAATCCTTAGCAGAATGGCATCCGCAAATCTTATCTTCGAGTCTCTCGCCTTCTTCGACGATTACCTGCTTTTCATTTCCGCAGCGTTCACATGAATAATTATATATTGCCATTTTTTTAACCTTTTTTTAAAATTATTATAAATTATTAGGCTAAATTAAATATAATTTTAATCATAACAAAATATTATAAATTACTAATACAGTTTAATATGAAAATTGTATTTACGCTAAATTCATTATATTTTTGTTGAATATTGGAATTATTAAATTATTAAATTGAATAAATCAAATTATAAATTATTATGTCTTATGAATCAGTTGATAAATTACAGAAGGCATTAGTCGAAAATGTCTTTCATTATGCAAAAGATTCCAAAAAAGCGGCTGGAAGAGCACTCGGTACATTAGTAGAAATAATCACTTATTATTTATTAAAAACCTGGGATTTAAATAATCATATTTCAATTGAAAAGGGACTCAAGGAATATGGAAATCCTGAAATTTCACATAATGTTGAATATTCATTGCATCCAATAATACGCTCAACAAATTTATTTATCAACAAAACAGATAAATCAATAACAGCTAATCAAATATTAAAAGAACTAAAGAATCAGAATTTCAACTTATCAGGATTAAGTTGGAAAGCTACAAATCTATTGAGTAAAGACGGTATACTTCGTAATGCATGCACTATTGCAGAATCAAAGAATTCCTTTTTGTTATGCAGTATAAAATCAGAAAAGGGAAGTAATATTGAACTTTATATTTATGAACAGAATAGCAAGCCTTTTGCAGTTTTTGAATGTAAACGTGTCGGAATTGAAGAAGGCATGAGCAAGGGACCTCAAACAATAGAAAAAGCAAAGCAAGGTGCTTATGTTGCGAGAACTGCTTCTTCACTTCAGAAAATCCGTACAGAGTCAGGAGAAATGTTTGGAATTATATATAAAAGTGATAATACTTTTTATATAAAACCTTATATTGAATTCATGGAAGAAATTATTTTTTCTAATAACAATGAATTACTTCGTAGATTCATAATGACTATCGGAATTGTTAGCAATCATGGGAATTGGTTTACGTCTGATAACCAGAATAAAGAATTAAAAGTTCTTGCTCAATCGTATGATTGGTTATTATTTTTATCAGATAAAGGACTTTCTGAATTTATAGATAAATTAATTATGAATCCTAAAAGGGTATATTTGCCTGTTAGGGATGCTTTTATTTCAAGTTATTCAAAAAAGAAGGTTAAGAATCAATTTACTAAAGTACAGATTAATATTGATGCCGATAGAATTCTTTTAGATTATTTTAAAAAAAATTTAAAAAAAATAGAAAGCTGGTTTAATGTGATTTCTCCTAAAAAGAAAAATTTAACTGATTTAAAATGCGAATTAAATGAGTTAAAAAATAAAAATTGGAAAGAAATTTTAAAATGAGTGCAGGAAGAAAAATAAATACATTTAGTCAGGATTGGGGTACACCCGAAAAATATGTTGAAGCTATAAAAGAATTTTTCGGTGGTAAAATCGGGTTGGATCCTTGTTCAAATGACAATTCAATTGTTGGTGCATTAGTTGAATATAAACTACCAAAGAATGATGGATTAAGTAGTAGTTGGAATTATTCAACTATTTATGTTAATCCTCCATATGGTTTGGATAAAGAGCATGGGACATCTATTAAAGACTGGTTAAGAAGATGTTTAATTGCACATAAAAAGTATAATTCTGAAGTTCTCGCTTTAGTGCCGGTAGCTACAAATACCGGACATTGGAAAAAATATGTTTTTGGTCAAGCTACTTCTATTTGCTTTTTATATGATACACGGCTTAAATTTCTTATTAATGGAATTAATGGAGGGAAAGGTGCCCCAATGTCTTGTGCAATGATTTATTGGGGTAATAACAACGATAGATTCAATTCGATTTTTAATAAATTTGGAGCTGTTGTTGACATTAGAGATTTAAAGGGAAAGAAATTCGGACAACTCTCTGAAAATCCTCAAATGTTTATGCATCTTGAAGAAGCATAATTTTGTTTCTTGGGATTTTTGAAAGGACTTGTTCTTTATATCAGTCCTAAAAATTTTTATATTACTTTTTATATTAATTTACATTAAACTATTTAAGGAAATTTATGTTACAAACAGTTGTTCAAAAGATTCTTGCAAGAGCGTCTGGAAAAAATCATGTTGAGGTCGGCGAGGTGCTTGAACCAAGAGTTGACCTTGCCATGTCGCATGAGAATGCCGCACTCGTGCTGAATCAATTTCTTGAAATTTACGATGGTACAGGAATTGAAGCAAAGGTATGGGACCCGTCAAAAATTGCAATTATTTTCGACCACAGGGTTCCGGCTGAAAGCAAGAAGACAGCCACTAATCAAAAGAAGATTAGAGAGTTTGTTGCTGAACAAAGCATATCAAAATTCCACGACATACGCGGTGATGAGATGGGAATCTGCCATCAAATATTGCCCGAATATGGTTATGTCAGGCCCGGATATGTCGTTGTGGGAACAGACAGTCACACAACAAGTCATGGGGCTTTGGGTGCATTCTCGTTTGGTATCGGTGCCACAGAGATGGCTTCCGTGTGGACACTCGGTTCGATACTTAATGTTGAAGTTCCTGCAACTATCAAAGTAATAGTAAATGGAAAATTTCAAAAATACGTTGCACCAAAAGATTTGATTCTATATTTAATTGGAAAATTAACTGCCGAAGGAGCGAATTTTAAGGTAATCGAATTTCACGGCGACACAATTAAGAATATGGATACATCAGGGAGGCTAACAATCTGCAACATGAGCGTAGAAGCAGGTGCCACTTCAGGTATCGTTCCTTCTGATGAGGAGACTGTTAGGTATTTGAGAGATGTTGCAGGTGTGAAAGATGAGATTAATTTGGTAGTACCTGACCCGGATGCTTCTTATGACAGAATAATCGAGATTGATGCATCAACACTCGTTCCGCAGATAGCATGTCCCCACACAGTTGACAACGTGAAGCCGGTTAATGAAGTAGAAGGATTGAAAATCGAACAGGTAGTAATCGGCTCCTGCACAAACGGGCGTTTAGATGACCTGGAAATTGCCGCTTCGATGCTAAAAGGCAAAAAAATCGCAAAAGGAACAAGAATGCTCGTATTTCCTGCATCAGGAAATATTTACAGGGAAGCATTGGTAAGGGGATACCTGTACGATTTGATGGAAGCGGGTGCTGTAATAGCTAACCCGGGATGCGGTCCCTGCCTCGGAGTTCACCAGGGGGCTTTGGGAGACGGCGAAAGAGCATTGTCAACGACAAACCGTAATTTTAAAGGGAGGATGGGTAATCCCATCTCTGAGGTATATCTCTGCTCACCGGCAGTAGCGGCGGCAAGCGCTTTAACAGGTGTAATCACAAATCCGAATAATGGGAGTAAATAACATGGCAAAAGTAATCTATAAACTCGAAGATGACATTTCAACTGATATTATTTATCCCGGCAGGTACATGGCTACTGTACTGCCGACAGAGACACCACAGTATGCATTTGCGGATATTGAAGACCTGAACAAAATGTTGAATGATAAAAAAGCACCTCCAAATAGTGTTATTGTCGCCGGGAAAAATTTCGGCTGCGGCTCTTCGCGGGAGCAGGCTTGCTCTACATTGAAGGGATATGAACTTATCATTGTTGCAAGGAACTTTGCGAGGATTTTTTTGCAGAACAGTATTAATCTTGGCTTGCAGACTATTGTATGTCCTGATGCCGAGGCTTCTGTCGGAGATGATATGGAAATATCGGCAGATAAATTAATCAATAAAACAAGCGGAAAAAGCTTTGAAATAATTCCTCTCCCACAGGCGAGACAGGCTATTATTGATGCAGGTGGGTTGATACCTTACACAAGAAAAAGATTGATTGAGAAAGCTGGAAAATAATTCTGAATGATGAATTCTGAATGCTGAATTTTTAAATTAATAATAATAAATTATATGACACGTAAAGAACTTGGAAAAGCTATATTTGAAACATCATACCTGACGGGAACTTTTCTTCTCCGCTCGGGAAAAATCAGCAATGAGTATTTCGACAAATACCTGTTTGAGAGCATACCTGAATTGCTCGAAGAAATAGTAAAACAGATGCTTCCAATCATTCCAAAAAATTTTGATATTATTGCCGGACTTGAGATGGGAGGTATTCCAATTGCGACACTACTTTCGCATAAGACCGGCAAGCCCTGCGTTTTTGTGCGAAAAAAGGCTAAGGAATACGGGACAAAAAAACTTGCCGAAGGTACTGATATGCAGGGTAAAAAACTATTGATTGTTGAAGATGTTATAACAAGCGGCGGACAGGTTATTTTAAGCGTTACTGATTTACGCGAACAAGGTGCAATTGTTAATAATGCTGTTTGTGTAATTGACAGACAGCTGGGAGGTAAGGAAACCCTGGCTAAGAACAATATTGAGCTTATTCAACTTTTCACAATGAACGAACTCAAGGTGTGATAATTTTATTATCACACTTCGATAAACTCAGTGTTACATTTATTCAGAAAATAAAGTGATTTATAAATTCAATAACTGCTTAGTCAAATATGAGGCAAGTTCTCTCAGTTTATATATATCATCTTCTTTGAGTATCCCTTTCTCAGAGCGAACCGGATATAGTTTTTCATTTTTAATTTTGTATAAGCCAAGTTCGAGTTCAGCGCCTTCTTTGACCCTTTTCAAAGTTCCTGTTATATAATAATCAACCTGAAATTTTCCGAGAATTTCCATTTCGAATTTAGTTGGTGATCTGTAATTCTCTGCAAAGTAAAGTTTAAACATTTTGTAAATAGTGTCGCGTGTTGCAATATCATAAACGACAAAATCCCGGCAATCCTTTGATGTCTCGAATATTGTTTCAAGCATATCATAGGAGGAGACAGCCATACGTGAATATAGATCCCACATATAAAGTTCCTGGTCATCCTGAAAATCTATTCCTCCGATAATTAATGTCGGTGCGGGTATGACGTTGAATTTACCATCCGCATAAGCGTACATCATTGAATCATTCAGACAAACTGCTATTGCCCTCTGTGTAGCCGCCAGAAGCGAGGGGTCATACAGTGCCTGCTCATCTTTTTCCTTTATGAAATGGAGTAGTGAATATCCTGTTCCTTCAGTCTTTTCATCGAAATCATCTGC
>JAKAKE010000020.1 GCA_021824625.1 Bacteroidota bacterium
GTGTTGACGGATTAGTACATATTACAGATTTGTCATGGGGAAGGGTTACACATCCAAGCGAGATTGTGAAACTCGACCAGATTGTTAAAATTGTCGTACTCGACTTTGATGATGATAAGAAGAGAATATCTCTCGGAATGAAACAATTGACACCTCATCCGTGGGATACGATAGGTGAAAAATATGAGAACAATACAAAAGTAAGTGGTAAGGTTGTAAGCCTGACTGATTACGGAGCATTCATCGAGATTGAAAAGGGCATCGAGGGATTAATTCATATCAGTGAAATGTCATGGACACAGCATGTGAAACATCCTTCGCAGATTGTTTCGATGGGACAAATTATGGAAGCAGTCGTTCTGAATATTGACAAAACCGATAAGAAACTCGCACTTGGAATGAAACAGCTTGAACCCGACCCATGGTCTGATTTAATGCAGAAATATCCTGTTAATTCAATGCACAAAGGTATTGTCAGAAACCTGACAAACTTCGGTGTATTCATCGAGCTTGAGCCCGGTGTTGACGGATTAGTGCATATCAGCGACTTATCATGGACAAAGAAAATTCGTCATCCCGGTGAATTTGTCAAGAAGGGTGACGAAATCGAAGTTACTGTTTTAAGTATTGACCCCGAACAAAGAAGAATTGCTTTAGGCCATAAGCAAATAAAAGACAATCCCTGGGAATTCTTCCAGGAAAGATATAAAGTCGGTGCAGAAACCGAAGCAAAAATCGAGCGGATTATCGAAAAGGGCGTAATCGTTGAATTGCCGGAAGGTGTTGATGGATTCATCCCTGTATCACAGCTTGCATTTGCACCCGTCAGAACAATCAGCGAATATTTTAATATAGGGGATAAACTTCCCATGAAGGTTGTTGAATTCGACAAGGAAGCCAAAAAGATTGTGTTGTCTGTTGTTGAATACTTAAGAAGCAACGATAAAGCAATAATTGACGATTACATTGCACAACATCCCGTACCAAATTCTGAGAAGTTTGCAAACGACCCGCATTATAAGCCTGAATATCACAGCGACGAAGCCAAAGCTGCCGTTTTTGATTTCCCTGAATTTGATGAAATGAAACGCGAAGCCTATCCCGAAGAATTATCGGAGATACCGCCTCCCGAAGAAATCGCAGCAGAGGAATTTGCGGCATTAGAACCTTCAGCAATAGTACCTGCGGCTGTAGAACTTGTGGCAGGGGAAATTGCAGCTACTGTTATTGAGGATCCGGCTGAAGAAATCAAAACAGATATTGCAGAATAATAAAATCTAACAATAAGCAATAAAGGCAGGCATTTATGCTTGCCTTTTTTTATTTTTGCTGATTAATTTTATTTATCATTTAATAAAATCATAATATGATAGAAGTTTCAATAATGACAGTTGGAGATGAAATCTGCATTGGGCAGATTGTAAACACCAATGCTTCCTGGATAGCATCCCATTGCACTGCGATTGGAGCAAAAATTATTAATCACTTTGCCGTACCTGATGAAAGATATGCAATGATAAATGGCTTAGACATGTTGATTGATAACTCCGACTTCGTTCTCATCACAGGAGGTTTAGGACCCACTCATGATGATATAACAAAACCAGTATTAACAGAATATTTTAACGATAAACTTGTTCTTCATGAGCTGACATACAAAAGACTTGAGGAGATGTATAATAAGCGCGGCACTGAATTTTTAGAGAGGAACAAAAAGCTTGCATACCTGCCGTCTAAATGCAAAATTCTAATCAATAATTCAGGTTCAGCGCCTGGTATGCTCTTCGAACAAAATGGAAAATATATTATTTCTATGCCCGGTGTTCCATCCGAAATGAAGGATATTATGTTCAATCATGTTTTGCCTTTAATCAAAAGTGAAATAATAAATAATAAATCTGATGTGGTTTTATATAAAACTTTAAATACAATTGGAATACCGGAATCTCACCTTGCTGACTTACTCGGCAACCCCGATGAATTTCTGAATGGAGGGACACTGGCTTTCCTGCCATCCTATAATGGAGTAAAACTCAGAATTGGATTTTCATCCGAAAACTCAAAATCGGCAGAAGAAGAAATCAACAAAATTGAAAATTATATCAGAAGCAGAGCCGGAAGATTTATATCAGGAATCGGTGAAGAGGTAATCACTGAAACAGTAGGAAAATTATTGAAAGAAAAAAGAAAGACAGTGTCAGTTGCAGAATCATGTACAGGAGGGCTTCTCGGGGGTGCCTTCACCGGCATACCCGGAAGCTCTGATTACTTTTCGGGGGGAGTGATTGTGTATAGCAATGATGCAAAGATAAATATTCTCGGTGTACCCAAAGATATTATAAATAAATTTGGTGCTGTAAGCGAAGAAACTGCTATTGAATTGGCAAAGAATGTAAGAGAAAAATTCAGTACTGATTATGGAATTAGCGTTACTGGAATAGCAGGTCCCGGAGGAGGCACAAAAGATAAGCCGGTCGGAACTGTCTGGATTGGAATCAGCGATAGTAAATCAACGGTTGCCAAAAAATTTGTTTTTGCAGATGACAGGAATATAAACCGTGAGTTATTTGTCGGAAGAGCTTTGGGATTACTTTACATGAAACTGATGGACAGATTATGAAAAAATATTCAAATAATATCAGTAAAAAATCTTCTCTGTAATTAAATTATTTTGATTTTGGAAAAAAGTATGAACCATTTTACGATTATTATTTTATTTTTTATAATTAATTGTATTTCATTATTATCAGCACAGGATATTGATAGTACTCAAAAAGCTAATGAGCTTTATCTTAATGCCATTCAAAGTATTAATTCCGGCAAGTATGATTCTGCGATTTCAGAATGTGATAGTGCAATGGGATTAGACTCAAAACCAATTGCTTATCCTTATGAAAAGGCATTTGCATTGTACAAAAAGAACCAATTTGATGAAGCAATTAAAATTCTCGATTCACTAACCAATCATGTGGAAGTGAATCCTCAAATATATCAATTATTAGGCAATAGTTATGATGCTTTGGACAATGCCGAAAAATCTCTCGAAGTTTATAAAAACGGATTGAGCAAATTTCCTAAATCAGGCAGGCTCTTTTATGAAATCGGAATAAATTACATTGCACAGAAAGAAGTCAGAAAAGCTCTCAGCTATTGGGAAAACGGCATAATCAATGAGCCTCAGTATTCGAATAATTATTTTATTTTATCAAAATACTATTATAAAGCCGGTTTTACAGTCTGGTCTGTATTATATGGAGAAATTTTTTCAAACCTTACGGAAAGTGAATTTAAAGCAAAGGAAATGTCGCACCTTCTATTTGATTTTTATAAAAAGTCATTCTACTTTTTGAAAGACTCGGCATTTACAATCCAATTCACGACTAACATGATTACCAGCCCTATAAAAAGGCCTAACAAGGATTTACCTTTTGACATGGCATATCAAAGTGTTATGCAGGATGCGGCAAAAGGCATTTTACCTGCCGACACTCTAAGTTTTTCGATTGATATATTATATCAACTCAGGAAAAAATTTATTGAACTGTGGTATGCTGAGAATTTGGAAAAAACTTTTCCAAATGTTCTTTTCGATTGGCACAAAATGCTGATTGAAGAAGATATTTTTGAAGTATATAATTATTTTCTTTTTAACGAAGGGGCTCCCGATGAAACTAAATCATGGGTGAGCAGGAATCAGTTAAAGATAAAAAGATTTAAGGAATTAATTCAGGAAAACATGCTAAAGATTGATGAAAATCATTTTCTGAATATGTACCAGTATTAATTAATTTGTATGAGAATGTAATTTGGGCTTCTCAGTTTTGAGGGTTGAGTTTTGAATGTTGAATGAATGATACTTTTAAAACATATTAAATTATAATATAACAATTTTATTACATAGTGATTATATATTAGTAACAAATATTGAGCCGCTCCCTGACTTATCGCGCAGGGATTATATAAGAGGATCAGGGTTTATGAGTTTTGAATATTAAGTTTTGAATGCTGAAAGAATAATTGCGTTATCGCATAATTTATTATTTAAGTAATTAATAATTTTCAATTCTGTTAAATTGTAGTGTAATATCAATTAATAATTAAATATTCTCTTGTTCATAATTTATAAATAACTATTTTTGATTTTTTTTGAGCGGGAAGGTTTAGAACCTTCTCCTACATTATAATACAAAATAAAAGGAATTGCCGATGAGAAAATGGAGAGTTGAGGATTCCGCAGAGCAGTATAACATCAGCGGCTGGGGTGCAGAATATTTTAATATAAATGATGAAGGCAACGTTACTGTTTCCCCGAAAAGGAATGGCGCGAGTATAGATTTAAAGCAGTTGATTGATGAACTACAGCTTCGTGATGTATCATTACCTGTTCTTCTGAGATTCCCCGATATTTTGGATGACCGACTCGAATCAATTACAAAATGCTTTGACACAGCGGCAAAGGAATATGAATTCAAGGGAAAATATTATACGATTTATCCTATCAAAGTCAACCAGGTAAGGCCTGTCGTTGAAGAAATAGTAAGGCACGGCATCCGGTATAATATCGGCCTTGAAGCAGGCTCGAAGCCTGAGCTGCACGCAGTTCTCGCAATCACTTCAAACCCCGATGCTCTTATTATCTGCAATGGTTACAAGGACGAGGATTTTATCGAGCTGGCGCTACTGGCTCAGAAAATGGGAAAGCAGATTTTTCTTGTCGTCGAGAAACTTAATGAATTGAAGCTCATTATTTCGATTTCAAAAAAGTTAAAAGTAAAACCAAACATAGGCATTAGAATTAAACTCTCTACAGCCGGGAGCGGAAAATGGGAAGACTCAGGCGGAGACCAAAGCAAGTTCGGATTGAATGCAAGCGAACTGCTTGAAGCTATATCAATTGCCGGACACCACAATTTGCTAAAACAAGTTAAGATGGTTCATTTTCACATTGGGAGCCAGGTTACAAAGATTAGAAAAATAAAAAATGCTCTAAGGGAAGCTGCACAGTTTTATGTGGAATTGAAAAAAATGGGATGCAATATTGAATTTGTTGACATTGGCGGCGGGCTTGGCGTTGACTATGACGGAACCCGTTCTACAAATCCCAGCAGTATAAATTACTCCATTCAGGAGTATGCAAACGATGCGATTTATATGATTCAGGATGCAAGCGATAAGAATCATCTGCCTCATCCGAACGTCATCACCGAATCGGGACGTTCCCTTACGGCTCATCATTCCGTACTTGTGTTTGATGTTCTCGAGACAACTAACCTTCCCGAATGGGACGACGAAACACCCGTAACAGAAAAAGACCATGAACTCATTCAGGAACTTCATTCCATTTACGAATCACTGAAAAATAAAAACATGTTAGAATCATGGCACGATGCCCTGCAAATCAGGGAGGAAGCACTCGACTTGTTCAGCCTCGGATTGCTCGACCTGAAAACAAGGGCATTAATCGAAAGACTTTTTTGGACTATCACACGTGAAGTGTATGTACTCAGTCTTGAAGGAAAGCATGAAACCGATGAGCTAAAGCCATTGTCAAGGATGCTTGCCGATAAATATTTCTGCAATTTTTCATTGTTTCAGTCCCTGCCCGATTCTTGGGCTATTGACCAGGTGTTTCCAATTATGCCGATTCACAGGCTGAATGAAAAACCGACAATATACGCTACCATACAGGACATAACCTGCGATTCCGATGGTAAGATTGATAATTTCATCGGTGAAAGGAATTTTACTCATTATCTTCCTCTGCATAAGTTCAAACCTGATGAACCTTACTATCTCGGTGTTTTTCTTATTGGAGCTTACCAGGAAATTCTCGGTGATTTACATAACTTATTCGGTGATACTAATGCTGTTCACGTCGTATTGACCGAAGACGGATACGAAATTGACCAAATCATCGACGGCGAGACTATCGCAGACGTACTTGATTATGTTCAGTACAATGCAAAGAAACTCGTTAGAACCATGGAAACATGGGTTACCACATCAGTCAAAGAAGGAAAAATCACAACTCAGGAAGGCAAGGAATTTCTTTCCAACTACCGCTCCGGACTTTATGGTTATACTTATCTTGAGTAAATTACGAATTACGAATTGTAGTTATATATTGAATGTCATTCTGTTGTAGTTCAGCATGACAATGAAGGCAATTAGGTTCAACTCCTACGGAGTTGTGTTTCTTATCGGGTATTGTGTTTGTTACTAACGTTTAACTCCGATGGAGTTATTCATTGAGAATATAAGATTAACCCTACACTTTAGTGTGGGGGTTGGGATAGTGCTGTGGGTCAGGTCTCGTGTCTTTTCCCCATGCTAAAGCATGGGGTTATTCTTATCCAAATGATGATTGGGAATAATAGCCCTGCTTCATTCGGCGTTTATTGCGGATTATTGAATAGATAATATATATGATTGCTCCGGCTATGAGTAAAGTGAAAAAGAGTTTTCCCCAATCGAATGTCGGTGGATAGACAGACACAGTGCCATTGGGATTATCAGCATAATATGGTCTTGTATAATAGAAAGCGGGATGGAAAGGCATCATCCACATCCAGGATGTATGTCCCATCATGTAACCCATCATCAATCCGTTGCCATAGCCGCCGTAGTTATGTACCACATAGTTCTGTGGCATACCTTGACTGCCTGTTCTGCTGATAGTCTGGGACCTTCTTGGAGTTCCATACTTAGCAGTGTAGTCTCCCGAAGAATTTAAACGTCTGCCTCCGAAACTGCTTGCCGCCCTTTGCGAAGGGGTCATCCGCATTGGTGATGTTGTCATGTTCCTCTGCCTGCCGAATGAAGACCTGGGCATTGTTCCGGGCGATGAACGCCGTAAACCTCTTGTGCCTCCGAAGCTTCTTCCGAAACTTCTGCCGAAGCTTCTGCTTCCTCCGAAACTACCCCTTGCTTCTGCTATATCGGGCGCTAATAACAGTAAAGTAACAATGCTAAGAAAAAGCAAAGCCCATATACGAACTATTTTTAGTTTATCTTTCATCAGAATATTTCCTCCGTTTCAGTTGTATCGTCTTCATTTCTGAATGTAATTTCCGCTTTAAATTCCACATGCGATGGAATTTTATCCTTCGAGAAAAAAGCACTGATTCCCTCTTTATTCTCAGCCGATTTTATATGAACAAACAAACTCACGATTCCGTCGAGTTCTTCATCATCAATAGAGACAATCGTATCTTCGATATCGCCATCGCTGTCAACCTTCAGTTGATGAAGCTGTGCGGCTTCTTCTTCAGTGAATGACGCCTCAACAACTTTCAAATTTTCAGGATACTCACCAAAAATCTGCTTGGTTCTGATTTGCTTATCAGTTCCTTCATATTGCAGAATCGCATCAAATGTGCCATCTTCGTCGAGATTCAAAAAAACTTCTTTTATTCCTCCGAGTTGCTGACCGTTATAATAAACAACTGTTTTCTCTAATCTTCCGTTACTTTCAATTGCAAATGTTGCCATAAACCTAATTACGAAATAAATTTCAAAAAGTTAACAAATAATTTAAATATTACTTTGATTTAAAAGCATCAATCAGGCGATTACCAACCCCATAATATGTTCTTGTTGATGAATCATACATGTAAGGCTTAATCTTATCTATCATCAAAGTTCCGTCTGTATTTATTACTTCCTCATCAACGAGGACATCCATTATTTCACCTATAAATTGAGTATGGATGCCGATTTCGACTGTTTTCAGAAGATTGCAATGCAGTGAAACAGGAAATTCCTTCACATAAGGTGCTTTCACAATTTCGCTGTCGAGAGGTGTCAGTCCTGTTTTTTGGAATTTATTTACATATTTCCCGGAATAAATCCCTATATAATCAACTTGCTGAACATAGTCCTGTGTTGGTATGTTTATTGTGAAAGCCTTATTATACATTATATTGTCATAAGTATATCTCGATTTTCGAAGAGAAACCGCAATACAAGGCGGTTCGCTGCAGCAAATCCCCGACCATGATGCTGTCATAATATTAGGCAGACCGTCGGCATCATAAGAACCTATGACGAAAACAGGATGAGGATAGACAATTGTCTTCTTACTGATTGATTGCTTCATTCAATTCTATTTATTTTATTAAAAAAATTAATGTCCTTTCGGAAGTTTTGTAAAATCTATCTCAGAACCTAACAGGCTGTGAGGAATGAAGAATACAATTAACATTACGATTGATGCAACAATTCCCCATACCCATGCCTTCGGATTTTTCTTTATTCTCCACATTGCTATGAGCCACATGATTAAAGCAACTGCTGTTTTGTTGTCTGTAAGGTCATGCCCGAAGGGCCAGCCTGTCCACAATGCACCAAAGGCATATTCCTGCATTATGGGACCAATTATTAATCCACCGATAAACAAAGTTATACATGTCATTAGAGCAAGAGAGAATAATTTTTCACCCTTGTATATCGCTTCAAATCCTGCCCTGATTGATAAAGTGATTGCACTGAAAAGGAAGAACAAATGCAGAATTATTACTAATCCAGGAACATGGCCTTTGGAGCGGACAATGACCGGTTCTTCAGTAACAGGAAATGATTTTGCATCCTGAGTAACAAGATTTACATGATACATCATTTTTCCTGCAGGTGGAAGATGCGGTAATTCAAATTTCAGTGTATCTCCCGCTCTCAGCATTTGAGCTTTTGTCCAATCGTCAAGGCTCTTAAAGCGGCGATAGGTGATTTCGCCGTTGATGCTTTTATCTTTAACAACCAATTGAATCATGGCACCGCCTTTGCCACCGTGGCTACGCGGAAATTCATAATTAATTGTCTGTGAGTTGATTGCTACTTTACCGATGACCGGATAAGTAGGGCCGGTTGTTCTTTGGAAAATAACAATACCAAGCATCAGAAGAATTGAAACTATCCAGAGTGTTAATGATTTTTGTTTTGACATAATCTATCCTTTGTTTAGATATTAGCTTGTTAAATTATTTTCGAAAATTATTAAATTACTATTGTTTAATTCGGCTTACCTTTCTTCAAAAAATTCAATATATCAGGTGCCAAAGTACCACCGTTTTCCTGCAACTTTTTAACATATATATCAGCAAGGTCGGGCCTGCCTACTCTCAGGTAATACCTCACAAGGTTCTGGTAGGCATCAAAACTTCTGCCGTCGAGTTCTGTGGCTTTTTGCCAGCTTGACACAGCATCCTGGTCTTTTCCTAATCGTGCAAATGCAGCGCCCATGTTAGAATAAGCAAGTGCAAAATTCGGGAACATTAAAATTGCCTTTTGATAAGATTCGATAGATTTTTCTAATAAACCATTGTGATAGTAAGCAACACCAATATCAAGATACCATTGGGGGAATCCGGGATTACGGCCTATTGCTAATTCAAATGGTTTCAGGGAGGCTTCGTGTCTTCCCTCCATCTGGAGGGCTTTCCCGTAATTATAATTTGCAAGGGCATCATTGGGGTCAATTTCAACGGCTTTTCTTGCATACTCCTCAGCCTTTTGGAGCTGGTTCCATCTTAGATAAATTACAGATACATCTATGTAAAGATTTTTATTTCTTGGATTAAGTTCTATCCCTCTTAAATATTTTGATTCTGCGGTTTTCAAATCGTTCTCGGCAAAGTAAGCTTTACCAAGGTCCAGATACCCCCGGGGCTTTAAAGGATAAATGTCAACCATATGCCCCCAGAATGCTTTCCTGTTCTCAAAATTCTGGACATAAAAATAAGACCGCACAGAAAGAGCAACCAAAATAATAAAAGCAGGAATTAAAAACATTGGCTTTTTAAAGTCAACTTTCAGGTCTTTAAGTATTTCAATCAGGATGATAATTATACCTACCATTGGTAAAAATGCACGATGCTCGGCATAATCGAAAAAGTCTTCGACATAAATTATTCTCACTAAAAAGGTCGGTAAAAGGAACATGGCAAACCATAGAACACCAAACAATACTTTATTCTTATCAAGTTTCTTGGATTTTATTAAGTAAATTGTAATGGCAATCATTAAAATTAAGCCGGTAACAATAGAAAACATTTCGAAGCTTGCCAGGGCAATCATCTTGACAGGGAGAAAGATTTTTCCAATCATTGCCGGAAGAGTTGGTAAGTTTGTAAGTATAGGACCCAAACCTATTTCATCAGGATTTTTCATGTTTTCAATTGCTTTCAGCCGCATGAAGAACCAGATTATGCCAACCACCATCCAGCCGGTTGCGGCAATAATATATTTTGTCCTGAAAAGGTTTTTTTCTTTTCTGAAGAAATACACATACGATATGCAGACTAAAGGAAATACAAATGCTATTTCTTTAGTAAAGATGCTGCATGCAAAGAATATGAGATGAAACGGGAGTATTATTATTTTCCATTGCAGATTAGCTTCTAAATATAATAGAAACATTATAAATGACAGCACGACAAATATTGTTATCATGGAGTCATTCCGCCCTGAAATCCATGCCGCTGACGGTGTAACAATCGGATGAATAAGAATAAATAATCCAAAGAAAAATGATGGTATTAAGGGATATTTTAATTTAATTAACACAAGGAATACAAGGGCTGAAGCCAACAAATGCAAGATTAGATTAGTTGAGTGATACACTTCCGGGTCTTGTCCGCCACGAACTGCATCAATAATAAATGACACGTTCAACATGGGACGGTAATAGGATGTACCGACTGTTTTTTCAAATGATGTCTTTATATTATTAATATCGCTGTTGAACTGGTAGAAATTATTTACAAAGATATTGTCATCGCAAAATACCAGGTTATATTTCAGTACGCTGGAATACAAGGCATAACCTGCAATAATAATCAACAAAGTTGCACCAATAACCGTAAATACATTTTTCCAGTCAGTTTCCTTTTTGAAATCTTTTGATTTTCTTCCATGTTTTGAAAAATCGGCAGAAATTTTCTTTCTGCTGTCATTTTTAACGGAAGCATTTGTCTGCTTAAATTCCGATTTCTGATTGCTTTTCTTTTTATTACCCATAATAGATTGATAAGTTCTTCAAATAAATCAAGCAAAATTAAATATTATTTTCCAAATAGTGTTAATGAAAATAGAAATGGGTTTATAAAGCTAAAAATTTGTGCTGACGATAATTTTGATTAATTTTGCCGATTGTTATTTTAGATTAGAATGAGTAACTAAATTGAATCTGACATTAATATTTTTCGTTATTCTTGGAATTTTGGCAATAGCAAGTGCTATTGTTACAATCAGCAGCCGCCATCCGGTAACTTCTGCCATTTCACTCGTATTTCATTTTTTTATGCTGGCAGGCTTATAT
>JAKAKE010000113.1 GCA_021824625.1 Bacteroidota bacterium
ATCACAATTTCTCTGCTATTGCATTTGCTACATCAAGTGTTTTTGCAGAGCCTCCCATATCATAGGTTCTGACCTTGCCTTCTTTAATCACATCGGCAGTGGCTTTTTCGAGAGCAACTCCTTTTTCGGTTTCACCGAGCCAGTCGAGCATCATCTTTGCCGCAAGAATAGTAGCTATTGGATTTACCTTATACATACCTGTATATTTTGGTGCTGAGCCGTGTGTCGGTTCAAATACCGCAAGCTTTTCACCTATGTTTCCAGAACAGCCGAAGCCAAGTCCACCGACCATCTGTGCACATAAATCAGAAACTATATCCCCATATAAATTTGGTGCAACAAGCACATCATAATTGTTTGGATTCTTCAATAGCCACATAGTCATAGCGTCAACGTTTGCTTCATCGAATTGAATTTCAGGAAAATCTTTTGCAACTTCTTTGCCGATATCGAGGAAAAGTCCGTCTGTTGCTCTGACAACATTAGCCTTATGAACTATAGTAACTTTTTTCCTTCCGAATTTTCTTGCAAATTCATAAGCCGCCCTGATAATACGTTCACAGCCTTTTTGTGTATTTATTTTACATGAAATTGCATATTCATCATTTTGCAAATCTTTGAAAGCAGAAAAAGGTTTAGATATTTTACTCAAAACTTCAGATAGAACTTCAGGGACAGGATTAAACTCAACACCTGAGTATAAATCCTCTGTGTTCTCCCTGAACATGACAAGATTAATGTCATCCCTGAAATTTATTGGATTACCCGGATATGCCTTTGTAGGACGCAGACATATATATAAATCGAAAAGCTGTCTCATTCTAACAATCGGTGAACGGTAAATCAAACCTTTTCCCTGCAATTCGGGAATTAGCTCTGACTCGGCGGCTTTCACCGGTTTGGATGTGATTGCACCGAACATAGCCGCATCAACATTGCTTAGTAAATCAAGTGTTCTTTGAGGGAGTGCATCTGCTTCCTTGCACCAAAATTCCCAGCCTATATCACCATGTATATATTCTGCATTCAAATTCAATTTGTCGAGAACAATCTTTGCTGCTTCTAAAACTTCAATGCCAATGCCGTCTCCCGGTAACCATGCAATTTTGTAATGTTCCTTCTTTTTTCTTTGTTCAGCCATTTTTACTCCTTTATTAATAACTAAAATTTATAAAATATATAAAAATTCACTCAACGCCGGATTATAAATCATAACTCAAAATTTTTAATTTTTAGTTTATAATTTTTAATAAATTTTCAATGATTAAATTTTTAATTTTCCTTGATTATTTTTCAACTCATTAAATATTATAAACATTTTAAATTCAATTAAAATTAAAAATTTCAAATTATTAATTCTTTACAAAAACAGCCCATGATTATTCGGAAGCTGGATTGTAAAAATAGTTCCTTCATTGAATTTACTTTTAATATCAATATTTCCCCTGTGGGCTTCAACAATCCAATGGACAATTGAGAGTCCTAATCCGAATCCCTGGATATCACTTGACCTTGCCTTGTCAATTCTGTAGAACCTGTCAAAAATATGCTCCAGTTCAACTTCTTCCATCCCCATTCCGTTATCTGTAACTGTAATTTCACTGAAAATTTTTCCCTTTTTCAGCTCGATTGAAATTTTTCCGCCATTAGTGGTGTATTTGATTGCATTATCAATTACATTTAACACAGCCTGATGGATCCTTGCCGAATCGAAATCAATAATCAGGTTTTGCTCTATGTCGGAATGTACCTTTATATCTTTTGATTCAGCTAAAATAATGGAATCCTCAACAATATCATTGAGCAATTTCGATAAATCACCTTCCTCGATACTTAGTCTCACTTGTCCGGTATCAGCCCTCGAAAGTTCAAGAAGCGTTTCAACAACATTAGACAATCTCTGAACTTCTTCTAATGCACTGATGAGAACTCCTTCGTATTCTTCTGTTGACTTTTGGCTGTGAAGAGCAATTTCAAGCTCACCTCTTAGAATAGTCAGAGGTGTTTTTAGCTCGTGAGATGCATCGGAAGTAAATTGTCTGATTTGAATAAAGGAATTTTCGAGTCTTTCAATCATTAAGTTTAATGTGCGTGTGAGCCTGCCGATTTCATCATTGATTTGATGTTCGGGAAGACGCTTGCTTAAATGTTTTGCGGTTATTTCATTTGCTGACTGAGTAATTTCATCAACGGGACGAAGGGATATTTTTGCAAGGAAAAATCCACCGGCTATTGATACAACAAGAATAAGCGGAAAAGCAACCAGCAATGAAATAAACAATTGCCTTAGCTGGTTCTCGATGACACTCGATGTATAGCCAATGGATATAACTGCATTATTTGTCCTTTTTACGAACAGCCTCAACTCTTCACCAGTTAAGTCAACATAAGAAAAAGCAGAGTCAACATCTTCATGTAATGTGATTATTGACGGCGGTATTGTTAAGGATGAGGAACCTTTGACTAAAACAGAATCACTTGTAACCTGCATTTTGAGAGAATAGTACATAATGACCGGAAGTGAATCGGATTTGAGATTTTCTGACCTCCAGACTATATGATTGTTTGTGTCTGCAATTTGTAGAAAGTAATTTTTTGGTTCGAGCAGAATGTGCTGGTAAATTGCCGACCATACCATTCCTTTGTCTTCAACCGATTCTTTTTGCTCACTGCCGGGCCTGAGCGGCCCGACAAACCTTCTTTTTTCGTCTTCCCTGAAAAGTGCGAATTTATCCTGCGAAACTTTGGGCCTTTTTTCGGTTTTTTGTCTAATTGCTTCTATTGTGTTTTCTTTAATTATATTATCGAGAGACATAGCGACATTAGCCAGTGAAGCATCCAGATTGGCGTGTAGCTCATTTGAAACAGATAAATACATATATACACCAAAGAGAGAGAGTGATACGACAACGATTGTACTGTACCAGAAAGTCAGCCTCATCTTCAGTGATATTTTTAATGCCATTTAAACAGTTCCTGATTACTATCAGTAATGATAACCATAAATAAATAAAAGTTATTACTTATTCAACGGATTTCAAAGTTAAAAAATTATTTGGATTTACCCTATCTTCATAGAGATGTTATTATTAATCCAAATTATTTTTCTTCCTCTAAAAGTGAAATCAAGATGTAATTCATTGATTTTATAAATTACACCGAAGTAAGCTTCTTAGTATCAGCAATTAATAATTATTTCGAAGCAAGCTTCGAGGAATTGAACCCACAACGTGGGATTAAACAATTTATTTATATCTATTTCGTAAATTTGATAATGACTAAAGAAGAGAATATAAGCTATTGGTTGAACTCGGCAAATCACGATTTGGATACAGCAAAAGTGTTGTTTGAATCCGGCAGATACGATTGGTGCTTATTCATTGGCCACCTTGTCATTGAAAAAATATTAAAAGCCCACTATGTTAATGATATTGATAAAGTACCGCCAAAAATACATGATTTAGTCAGATTATCCCGGTATATCAATATAGAATTCAATGAAGAAAGACTTAAAATCCTTGAAAGATTTAACGATTTTCACATTGAAGCAAGATACCCTGATGAAAAACTTGAGTTTTATAAAATATGTACAAAAGAGTTTACCGAATCAAATTTCAAAAAAATTGAGGAAATGTATCAATGGCTCCTATCAAAACTGAAATATTAAATATTGTGAAAACATATATTAATTTACTGGAAGACACAGGATTTCCGGTAAAAGAAGCATATCTTTACGGCTCATATTCACATGGTGTTGAAGATGAGTGGAGCGATATTGATTTAGCAGTTGTTTCAGATAATTTTGAGGGGAACCGTTTTAAAGATAAAGAAAAAATAAGGGGATTGTACCGCAAAGTTGATTACCGTTTATCAATTTTACCGCTTAATAAATCATCACTCGATAGTTTTTTTATTCAATCGGAAATCATTAATAAAGGTATTCGAATTGTCTAATTCGAGAATATGAATTTAATCAAACTAACTTTGAATAAATAAAAGTTATTATATTTTCAGCCAATTTCAAATATAAAAATTATTTTGTAAAAATAGAGTTTACAATTAAATCCCCTCTCTTCTGTCATATAAGTTTTTTTAATTGAAGTTTTTATGAGAAAAGATAATTTACGTAACATTGCAATTATTGCACATGTTGACCATGGTAAGACCACACTCGTTGACGGAATGCTCAGGCAAAGCGGAACTTTCAGAGATAACCAGTTCGTAGAAGAAAGAGTTATGGACTCGATGGACCTGGAAAAGGAACGCGGCATTACCATTATGGCAAAAAATACCTCGATATTTTATAATGATGTAAAAATTAATATCGTTGACACCCCGGGACATGCTGATTTCGGCGGCGAAGTGGAAAGAAGCCTTAACCTGGTTGATGGTGCTTTAATCCTTGTTGATGCCAGCGAAGGACCTTTACCGCAGACTCGTTTTGTAGTAAAAAAAGCATTGGCAAGAAAACTGCCGATTATACTTGTGATTAATAAGATTGACCGTCCCGATGCTAGAATACAGCAAGTAATAAATGAAGTGTATGATTTATTCATTGACCTCGATGCACAGGATGAGCAGATAGAATTCAAGATACTTTATACAAATGCAAAAACAGGCATTGCTCATAATGAATTGGGTGATGATTCCGAAGACCTCAAGCCATTGTTTGATGCTATTATTTCAGAGATTCCCGGTCCTGATGCTGATGACAACGAAGTACCTCAATTTCTTGTTACAAATCTTGATTATGATTCTTATGTCGGTCAGATTGCAATCGGCAGGCTGTCGCATGGAATACTTGAAATGAACAAAACTTATTCATTGGTAGTTGAGGATAAAATTATTAACGGAATAAAATTTTCTGCACTTTTTAATTTCCAGGGATTGAAGAAAAAACAGGTAACACAAGTTGAAGCAGGTGATATAATTGCTTTAGCCGGTGTGGAGAATCTTCAGATTGGTGACACAATTACATCGAATGAAAATCCAAAACCACTGCCGAGAATAAAAGTGGACGAGCCGACATTGTCAATGATTTTCTACGTTAATGACAGCCCTTTTGCCGGACGGGAAGGAAAGTTTCTGACGACTCGCCATCTGAAAGAAAGACTCGAAAGAGAAACATTGAGAAATGTTGCCATCGAATTGAAATATCTCGACAGGACAGATGCCTTCGAAGTATGCGGCAGAGGTGAACTTCAAATGGCTGTGCTAATCGAAACAATGAGACGCGAAGGCTATGAATTTTTGGTATCAAAACCGCAGGTAATCACAAAAGATATTGATGGGAAACTGTGTGAACCGGTGGAATCACTATTACTCGACATACCTGAAGAGCATATCGGAATACTAACAACAAAGCTGTCAGTCAGAAAAGGTGTTATGGTTAATATAACGAATAGTGGAAGCGGGCGTGTGAATATGGAATTTAGAATTCCTTCGCGTGGATTAATTGGATTCAGAAGCCAATTCCTGACCGACACAAAAGGTGCAGGAGTAATGAACACTTTGTTTGACGGATACGAGCCCTGGTATGGACCTATACCACAGAGGTCCTCTGGAGCATTAGTATCTGACAGGCAGGGAAGAGCTACAGCCAATGCGGCTTATGGCATGGAAGACCGTGGTGAATTATTTATCGAACCCGGATATGAAGTTTATTCAGGCATGATTGTTGGCGAGAGGAATAAGACTCAGGATTTGATTGTTAATATTACAAAAGAGAAAAAGCTAACGAATATGAGGGCATCAAACTCTGATGCAACTGTTGTCCTAAGGCCCTGCAGAAAGCTATCCCTTGACCAGTGTATCGAATTTATTGCAGAAGATGAACTGATAGAGATTACACCCGAAAATATCAGGCTGCGTAAGATGGAACTCGACTCAAACAAGAGGAGGAACAAGAAAGATTAATTCTTAATTGACAATTAAAAATCTAAACCGGTAGTATTACTATCGGTTTTTTTTATATTTTTTTAATGAATATTTGAATTAATTTTGCATCATTAATAATTGTTTAATATTCTTAAATGTAAAAAAGGATTATGACAATCACACCCAAAGACCTTTTTAATGGAATAGATATAAATAAAATTGTTGTTGACCCCGATTTCAAGGAAGATAGTGTCAGAGAGGTTTTTGTATTGCCAATTTTGAAGGAGTTGGGTTATCATCAAAAGGATATAACAAGAAGCAAGGCATTGAAGCATCCTTTCATAAAAATTGGCACCAAGAAAATACCGAATACACTTGTACCCGACTATCTGATAAAAGTTGAGAATAATTATGCGTGGGTCTTAGATGCAAAATCTCCTCGTGAGAGTGTTACAGACCCTGAGAATATTGAACAAGTCTATTCTTATGCTATGCACCCCGAAATTCGCAGTACATATTTTGCTTTATGCAACGGGCAAGAATTTGCATTATACCGTATTGGCTATTCAAATGAACCTGTTCTCCACTTTTCGATTATTGAAATTGAGCATTATTGGGAACAATTAAAGGAGTACTTATCACCGGATAGTTTTCAGGTTGGTAAATTAATTACTTATGATACAACTTCAGCCACAGCCAAACCTAAAGGATTTGATTACACCACAAGGCCCCTTCTCGAGGAAATTCCTGTAAGAAAACAGTCTGCAAAAAGACACTTCGGTGTTCACGGTTATTTCACAAAACAAAGTTGGAATGTTGTAGCAACATACATTAGGAATTTTTCAAAACCTGGTGATTTAGTATTAGACCCGTTTGGTGGGAGTGGTATAACAGCGATTGAAGCCATGATGAATGATAGAAAAGCAATTCATATAGATATAAATCCCTTGACTGAATTTATTATCAATGCATTGATTACACCAGTTGATTTTGATGAGCTTGTTGATTCTTATGAAAAGATAATTGAAACTTTCAAAAAAAAGACACCTGAATCAAAAGATGAAATTAAAATAGCTTTAAATAAGTACAATTATCCGAAAGGATTTTCACTACCGAAAAGTTCGGATGTTGATTATGTTGATGATTTATTTACACAAAAGCAATTAGCTCAGTTATCTTATTTAAAATTTCTTATTAAAAAAGAAAAAAATAAAGTAATTAGAAAATCACTTATGTTAGCTTTTTCAAGCAGTATAAATAAATTTAACAGAACATTTCATTATACAAAAAGTGATGGTGGTGGCGATAGCGGACCATTTAGGTATTATAGATATAGAATTGCACCAAAACCGGGAAAATTAGAACTTGAAAATATTTTTTTCACAAAATTTAAGAAAATTCTTGCTGCAAAAAGAGATGTTTTTACAAAGATTAATAAAAATACTATTGAAAATATTAAAATAGTAAAAGGGACTGCTACTGACCTAAGTTGGATTCCAAACGAAAGTGTTGATTATATTTATACTGACCCACCCTACGGCAGCAAAATTCCTTATTTAGATTTGTCCACTATGTGGAATGCCTGGCTTGATTTAGAAGTTACAGATGAAGATTACAAACTCGAAGCTATAGAAGGAGGCGAACATAATAAAACAAAATCTGACTATAATAAGCTTATATCGAAATCAATCGAAGAAATGTTTCGTGTTTTGAAATTCGACAGATGGATGTCTTTTGTATTTGCTCATAAAGACCCTGAATTTTGGCATCTGATAATAAACACTGCAGAAAAATGCGGATTTGAATATGTGGGTGCAGTGCCTCAAAAAAACGGTCAAACCAGCTTTAAGAAAAGACAACATTCTTTTACAGTTCTATCCGGTCAGTTGATTATCAATTTTAGAAAAGTTTCAAATCCCAGAACGATAATGAAAGCACATTTAGGAATGGACATGTCTGATATTGTAATGCAAACCATTGAGGGAATAATAGCAAAGAATAATG
The DNA here is from genome assembly GCA_021824625.1 of Bacteroidota bacterium. Lineage (GTDB taxonomy): Bacteria > Bacteroidota > Ignavibacteria > Kapaibacteriales > UBA2268 > XYC2-FULL-35-21. The sequence goes on from JAKAKE010000113.1 coordinate 7,882, forward strand.
GAGCAACTCTTGAACAAATAAATGATGAATTAATTATCAAAGGACTTGAACTCGGTTTCCTCGATCTACTTAAAAAAGAGTATAGCGATTTGACTCCCCTACTACTTAGTAATTTTGAATATAATTCCGAAACCGATTTATTTACAATTCCACACAATACAGTTTTCAAAACACAGGTAGATGTGAGATTAAGGATCAGATATTATTTGATAAGTTTTCTGCGTAGAATGGACAGAGAAAACAAGAATCCTACTTTCGATGAAATCATATATAATATTTTACCATTATTAAAAAACGGTGACACTCCAGAAAATCAAACAGTACTATATGTCCTTGAAGATATTGGAGAACATATAGGTGATGGAAGATGGAAATTGAAAAAGGACGGACAACAAGATTTATTTTAATTTCAATAGATTAAGGTAATTGTTATTGATAAGCTCATTTCAAGTTTAAATTTTAAAAATATATTAAAGAAATATATCAATGGATGCTGTCAAGCCTGAAATATTAAATATTGCAAGAAAATACATAAGTTTATTAGAGGAAACGGGATATTCCGTTAAAGAAGCTTACCTGTATGGTTCATATTCAAGAGGTATGGAAAACGAGTGGAGTGATATTGATATTGCTGTTGTATCTGATAGTTTTGAAGGTTACCTTTTTAAGGATAAAGAAAAAAACAGAGGTTTGTACAGCAGAGTTGACCTTCGTTTGTCAATTTTACCCCTCAATAGTACATCATTAAATAGTTTTTTTATTCAATCAGAAATCGTAAAAAAAGGTGCTAATATTTTGAAAAAAAATATCATACAGCATTTACTGTAATTATACTTTTTATTTAACAACAGAAATTAGATTGTAATAGGTATTAATAATTAGAAAGTAACAATAAAACAATTGAAATTAAGTCTAAACAACGGAATTTTTTTTATTAATTGGAGGTTTATTCAAATGAAAACATTTCTGAGGTTATTTTTAATTGGTTTAGTGTTTACATCAGTAACATTTTGTTCAGAAGCAAATAATAATAAAAAGAAGGAAAAAATGGAAGAAAAGAAAAATCCGCAATACGTGATTAGCGTTAAGCAGGGTGATGTTGAGTTTGGAAATATCGTATTGGAATTATTTCCTGATGTCGCACCCAAGCATTGCCATAACTTCGACAGTTTGGTCGGAATAAAATTTTATGACGGTACAGCCTTTCACAGAGTAATACCGGGATTTATGATTCAGGGCGGCGACCCCAATTCAAAGAGTAAGCCAAAAGAAACATGGGGTATGGGCGAGCCGGGCCAGAAGAGTGTTCCTGCAGAATTTAATGACATTTCTCACGACAGAGGTATTTTGTCAGCCGCAAGAACACAAGACCCTAACAGTGCTACATCTCAGTTCTTTATCTGTGTAGCAGCAGCTCCTCATCTCAATAAACAATATACTGTTTATGGAAAAGTTGTTACAGGGATGGATGTTGTTGATAAAATTGTCAATGTACCATGTGACGGAAGTGCCCCTAAAGTTAAAGTGGAAATGAAAATCACTAAAAAAACTGATTAATCCGGATTTTATTCATAATATAATTATTTGTGAAATAACAATCTTTTGACTTATATTTATTAAGTATAATGAAGGAAGCATAAATATGCTTCCTTTTTTTATTCGATTATCCGGAGGATTAGGTTATTATTAATATTAATTTGAAATACGGCTCAAAATGTCGAGGGAAAGATTGAGAGCAACTTCATCTTCACATACTTTTTTACAAATTGAAAATGATTCTTCGAGTTCTTTTTCTTTGATTGGCTTTAATGTGAAACTTTGAATATAGTCCAGAACCTGGGGAATTGATTTGATGTAATTATTAATAAGTTTTACTAAATCATCCAGATTCATGTCGCCGAGATATTTATCAGAATTGGAAAGTTTTTCTGTAAGCACCTCGATTAATTTTTCGAGAGATTTTGAGATTTGAATTGACATTTCGGTATGCTCATTAATAAGCGATTCATAATTTGTTTCACTGCCTGTTGAAGTATCGCTCTCCTTAATTCTCTTATCCCACTCCCATTTGATTTTCCAATTTTCGATTATGTGTTTCTTTTTGTTCAACTTTGATGCGACTTTCTCAATCGTTCTTTCATCTCCAAGTTCTTTGTAAACTTGGAATGCTTCCTGTGCTTTTTCTGTTTCATTATTCATTTTGTTCTCCTTTTTTCGGTGAAATTAATCTGTCGAAATGATTCACAAATAAAACCATTATAAAAAGAATTTAAAATGGTTTTAAATTTTATGGTTTTATATTATTTTTTCCCTTCTTAATAATATAATCACCAATTTTGCCATGTTTTTGTAAATGTTTTTTTTGCTTATATTCTTTATCGAATCAAATAATAAATATTATGGTAAATAAAGAGGAAGATATAATCATTATAACTGTGACTCCGGAAAATGTTTCTGAATTAGGCATATACTGCATTAAAGACAAAAGTTCTCCCGGTTATAAATCGAAAATTAATTGGTTTAAATCAAAAATAAACAATGGGCTTTTAATCAAAATTGCTATGGATAGACGAAAAAAGCAATTAGGTTTTATAGAATACATACCTTCTGAACTTGCCTGCGTCCAATCAAAGCAGTTAATTATTACTTCATACATTGTATAGCTCTTTTTCTCAAGGAAGTTAAGCACAAAAATATTGGAACTGCTCTAATTATGAGTGTGAAATTGATGCTAAAAGAAATAAAAAATCCGGTATTTGTGTAATGAGCAGTAATGGTCCATGGATGGCTTTTAAAAACATTTTTGAGAAAATTGGTTTTGAATTGGCTGAAAGTCTTGGCCGATTTGAACTCATGTATAAAAAATTCAATGATACCGTGATTCTGCCGAAATTTATTGATTGGACTAAAGAGCAATCAAAATACAAAGGATGGAATTTAATTTACTCAGACCAATGCCCATGGCACGAAAAATCTATTACCGGCCTTAAACATTGTGCTTTGGAATATGGTTTTGAAATGAAAATAAAAAAATTGAAGACACTAAAAGAGGCACAGAGAGCCCCTTCCGGGTTTGGTACATATACACTGATAAAAGATGGGAAAACATTCGGTAACCATTACTTGAGCAGAACCAGATTTGAAAATATTCTAAAACAAGAGTTGAAAACGGAAAAATGATTTTCTAAACTTTTACTAATTTATATCCTTCTACTTGCTTCTTAAATACATTTAATACTTCGTTGCAGTTTGCATCAGGAAGAAAAATTCTTG
>JAKAKE010000153.1 GCA_021824625.1 Bacteroidota bacterium
GAAAACAAAATAAAATGTCCAAGAGGAAAACGGACTTTCCTTCTGTTGAAAAACCAGAGTAGAAGCCACGAAAGCGATACGAGCAGGTAAGCCGCAGGTCCTTTTGTCATTACAGCCAATGCAATGAATACACCTGCGAGAATTGTGTATTTATACTTTGACCGAACTGCTTCCTGTTTGAGATTTATTTTCTGGTAAAAAAATTCAACCGAATAATACATTCCAACAAAAATAAGTAGATTGAAAAGCGGGTCAATCAATCCTGTCTTGAAATAAAAATGAGGCAGGATAGAACCTATATAAGCCAAAACCCAGAGCAGTCCGAACCTCTCATCAAATATTTTTTTCCCTATATTAAAAATAAACAGTAAAGATATAATACCAATCAAAGCATTAGGAAAACGTGCGGCAAATTCATTCACACCGAATAGCTTCATGCTCAAAGCCTGGCACCAGAAAAAGAGTGGTGGCTTCTCGTGGAAAGGCTCATAATCAATCCGCACTGTCATGTAATCACCGGTAACAAGCATTTCTCTTGCCGCTTCTGCAAAGTTCACTTCATCCCAATCAAACAGATGAACACTTCCGAGATATGGAATGAACAACAGTATGCCGATTACGGCAACAATAATGTAGGATTTCCATTTTTTATTATTATTGTTTTGCATAATTTACTTCGCAAACATCTCCTGCAATGTAGAAATAACAGCACGGCTGGTAGGAACTTCAATTGCACCAAGTTTGCTGACAAGCCTGGTCTTATCAATTGTTCTCAATTGGTCAAGCACAATCCAGCCTTCTTTCTTCTGAAAAATACATTTGATTCTCGTTGGGTAACTTCTTCCCTTTGTTGTCATAGGAGCAATTATAACCGTATTAATATGATTGTTCATCTCATCTGGTGACACAATAAGGCATGGTCTTGTTTTCATGATTTCACTTCCGATAGTCGGGTCTAGATTGACTAACCAGACTTCAAAACGCTGAACTACCATTCCCATTCATCCTTGTCGAAATCATTTAATACGATGGTATCAGTATCAATCAAAGTATCATCCCTATTCTGAGGCATTTGTTCAAACTTCTCATCCCATCCCCGTCTGACCATTTTTCTGATAGGCTTTATTATCAGCAGACGTGAAGATTCTTCAATCTCAACCTCCGATTCGATTTCGCATTGTTTCAGCAATGGCTTCGGAATACGGATACCGAGTGAATTTCCTATTTTTATTACTTTTGTTTTCATATTTACAAATGTAATTACATTGTAATTATTTTCAAAATATTATTTTCCAAATAAAAAAGGGGGCAAAAACCCCCTTTTAATAAAATGTAAAAATTAATTTACTTCGCTATCGCCATAGGAGTAATCATCCTGTCATCATCAATCAATGTAACGATATAATAAGAACCAGAAACTAATCCCGAAGCATCAAACTCATAAGAATATTCTCCGGGAGTCATTGCCCTTCGCATAATTGAAGCAACCTTCTTTCCGTTCACATCGACGAGGAACATATCAACATACATTGACTTCTCACCGGCAAGTTTATATTTAATATTTGTCTTGTTATTCACTGGATTAGGAGATGCAGATACACTCAATATACCTGCACCTGTGTTGTCATCCACACCTGTTGTACCTTCGAGCCAGTTCAGAGACCTTTTTATTAAATTGTTTCTTTCTGTCTCATCAAGGATGATTTCAGGAAGGATTGCCAGATACACCGCTTTTTTACCCTGATAAGCATACCTTGTTGCCACAATTGTATCAGTACCCTGGTGCTGAAGAATTGGATATGCCCTCAGCATGTTTGAAATAATAAGACTTGGAGTTTTGTATTTATTTATTTTACACCCCTGGTCGAAATTATTTGTTATCGGGTCATTTGGCGTACCGGTAAGATTGAATTCTTCCCCAACAGAACCGATTTCAGAATCCTTGAAATAATCAACAGCAATTCCCGAACTGCTATTAAATAAAGATAAATTCGCTCCTCCTGTACTCCTTGCTATATTTGCTCCAACCAGCATCAGGTTTTTATTTCCGCCCAACAATTGACTCAAAACCTGAATTTCGTCCTCATTCAAACTTCCTTCTAACCCGCAGTTCCAAACAACAGTTTTAATATTGTTGAATGAATTCTTATTATCAATGTACTCACTTGAGCTCATTACTATAAAATCATTTCTTCCTGATTGAGTGATTGCCGATTGAAGCCCATACTTATCGCTTCCTTCATCGTCCATTACCTCGAACCTCTCTATTTCGGTTGAGATAATCGTAATTGTTCTTTTACCAACCATAGCATCAGGGTCATCTTTGACACCTACCGTAACTGTCGCATCACCAAATCCGAGAGTGGGTCCATGTGTCAGCTTTAATGTAAAATCTGAGGTCTGCTGCGGTGTAAGAGTAATTTCAGCACTCGTACCGTTAATCTTGGTTTTACCCGATACAATACCTGGTAACACAATATCAGCCGTCCAGTCTGCCGGTGTTCTTGCCGACTTTACAGCATCTAATGTATATGTAACATCAGCATCAGTTATGTTTTTTAGTGTGAATGGCTTTTCAAATGACTCACCTTTTCCTGCAATCTTCTTTGTTTCGGGCTGTGTGGTTGTTACAGTAAACTTAGGCATCTTTGGTACGCCTACATAACCCCAGGATGCGTTTAATGTTCTCTTGCTGGATGTAAACATCTGCACTAATCCGACAAGCTTAATATCCTTAATTTTCCAGCCCGGGTCGAGTGTCAATGAAAAGTTATGTATATAAGAAGTTCCGGCTTCTGCAGGAATCGTAAAAGTACCCTGTTCTCCGTAAGTGCCGCCAAGCAATTTACGCAAAACCTGCATGTGCTGATATCCGACGATTGGGTTACCTTTGCCGTACATGGGATGACCGACTGTAGTATTGTAATAATTTGCCTGGTCCCAACCCGTTCCTGTTCCTGAACAACTATCTTCTACTATGTAACAATTGAAGTGAAGTTCCTCATTAATTGTCTCCAACATTGTCGCTGTCAAAGTTGCGTAAAGCTCTCTTGTTTGTTCATTGATTGTATAAACAAGGTTCACATCAACTGCAGCAGGTTCAGCCTTAGCAGTTTCGACTGTACTCATCCATATATCGCGGTAAATAATAGGGGAACCTCCCGCACCTGTCCAGTCAAACCTGTCAATTGAACCGGATGGATAACCTTTCAAAGCAAAATCTGTTGCCAGAGTATCCTCTTCAGGTATCACCATTGCATCCCCATTATGTATCTTTACATAAATAAAATTATCAGGATATTTCTCATGGATTTGTTCTGCTACATAAGAACCGTCCACGCAGAATCCACACCATGCGCCTGTGTGCTGTTCAAGCACTACCATTTTAACTGTCTGGCTGTTTGCCGATGTTAAAAGTAAAGCATACACAACAATTATGTATAAAACTTTCTTGAACATAAATACCTCCAAAAATTTAGAGTTTCACAAATTTTAATATTTCGTTATTAATTTTAATATAATATTGTCCGGTATTCAGTTTGCTTATATCAAATTTATTATTTGTGTTCATGCCTTGTGCAACAACATTGCCAACTATGGAATAAATTGAATAATTCAAACCTAAGTACTTTTCATTTCCAAGTTGAATTTCTGTCGTAGCAGGATTTGGATAAAGTGAAATATCTGAAACTTTGACATCTTCCTCGACTGAGGTTATACTGGGTCCAACAGTAATTTCATCAATATACAAGGCATTGCCACTTGTACCCGGTATTCCGGCTATTCTTATAATGACATTTTTGGTTTTATAAGCATCCATGCTTATTTGAACAAGTTTATAATCGCTGGAAGCAGGAACATACATATACCGTGGATCAGATGGTTGTCCGGTCTCGACCGCCGTAATTGAAAATATTTCATTCCATGTTTCTCCACAATCTTCGGATACCTGTGCTTTAATTTGTGGTGCAGTGCCTCCATTAGAACCATCGGAATACGCATAATAGAAACATAGGAAATGTTGAGTTAATTTTGATAACTCCGCTTCCCCGAAAACAATATATCCGGGGAGTCCGGAAATACCCCATGAACTGTGCAATGCATACCTGACAGCACCTGCAGAGTTATTTGCACCACAACGGGGATTACTTACCATAAGGAATTTTGGATTTATTGAACGATCAAGTGCAGAGTTATCGGGCATCTGTCCATCAAACTCACCATTAAACAAAGAAAATGCTTTTGATTTAAATCCAATACCGTTATGCGAGGATGCATCATTTCTAAAATCCATATCAGTCTCAGAATTACCGTTAATATTTTTAAATCCCTGGATTGCAATATTATAAACTCCGGTTGCTGAAAATGGAATATCTCCCCAATCAATTGTTGTTTTTGCACTTGTAGCTAAATTGCCCGTAAAACTCTTTACATTTTCAACTCCATCAAGTAACAAGGAAACATCAAAACCGGTAATATTATGTCCTGAGTTATTGGTTACTTCTATTTTGGGATTAATTGATGTAAAACAGTAGCCTGTCGGATATACCGTAAGGTCATTCATCCCAAGGTCAACTCTGAGATTTGGGTCAAATTCAACAGGTGTGCCTGCTCCTGAGTATATTTTACTTTGAGTTTCAGAAACAAAGGCAACGACATGTAAATTGTACAGTACAACATCAAGGTTTGTTATATTCCCTGGTAAAGTCGTAGCATATTTTCTATATTCATAATGGTCCTTTGTCGTTGTATCAATTGGCTCTCCAAAAGCTCCGCCTGAACTGATAGCCATACGCAATGCATGATTGTGCCTGTATTTTCCGTCTTGAGTCCAATTCGTCGGATTAAAGTTTCCATAATCTGACTGGTATCCTAAAATATTATCTTGTGTCAGAAAAACTGAAAGAAAATTTTGAGACTGGGCACTATTGCTTGTATAATATATTTCAACTTCAGTTATGAGTTCACGGGTGGTAAAATCAACATAAGCTTTAACGGCAACGTTAACAGGTGAATTTTGATTCATTACGGTATTTGCAACAGAAGCCCAACTACCTCTGTCCATAGCCCAAGGTGTAGTACTGCGGTTAATCGAGCCTGCGGGATAGCCTTCTACACCGGATGAAGCATCTATAGACGTTCCAACAGATGTGCGTAAATCAGGTTCTCCTGCCTGAGGTGTTGCATAACCTCCTGCATGGATATTTACGAGGAAAACTCTCCCCGGATTTGCCTCAACCAATTCATTTGCTATTTTATGCCCATCCGGACAGAAGCCGCAATGTATTCCTGTGAATTCCTCGAGTATCACATTTCTTTTTTCTACTTGTGTGCTTACCCATTGCTGGGCAGATGTCTGGTATAATATTACCGTTAGACAAAATAATAGTATTAAAACTCTTTTCATAAAAAAAACTCCCTTAATAATAATGATAAATATTTATTTATTTTTAAAGTTCATTCAACCTTATATTAATCCAAAAATGTAATTTGATTAATTTAAATTTAAAAGTCAAGTGTTTTTTTTATACAAGCCTAAAAAGTTGCCATTTCGGTTATATTTTGTTATCATAACCGGCAAATACAAATCAATCTTGTTTTAACCCGAATTCTTCAGTAATTTTAATAAGTTATAAAATGTATTTTTTATCCTTTAGTAAAAAAATGGCAATTACACAGGAAAATATTCAATTGGCAATTGAGACTGCACGTGATTATGGAGCAAATAAACTTGTTCTTTTTGGCAGTGCTTTATATGAACCCGAAAAAGCAAATGACCTTGACCTTGCAGTTGATGGTATAAAAGGTTTTAAAATATTTAGTTATGGTAATAAACTCGAAGAATTATTAAATATTCATGTAGATGTTGTTCCTCTCGACTTAGATTCAGGATTTATTCAACATATTATGAAATATGGTAAAGTGATTTATGAAAGTTGATACTTACAATTTATATTCTTTACTTTTTCCCTGATATAATCCATAAACTTGTTTTAACCCAAATTCTTCAGTAATTTTATCTTTCGTAAATTTGCAAATGAAGCGGAGCTTATTAAATGGCGTATAATGTTAGGACACAGGCTGAAGTTGATGTAATTACAAAAAAAAGGCATGAGAAAATAATTCAGGAACTTCTCGATAAAGATACATCTGCTTATTTCGATGACCCTTTGGAAAACGACATGGTGCTTAACATGGGCCCCCAGCACCCGGCAACACACGGAGTATTACGCTGTTTACTGAGACTCGATGGCGAAACTATTCTCAAATGTGTTCCTGAATTGGGTTATCTTCACAGAGGTTATGAAAAGCTTGCAGAAAATTGCACCTATCACGAATTTATTCCGCATACAGACAGATTAGATTACCTTTCGCCGATGTCTAACAACGTTGCCATTGCTTTGGCAATTGACAATGCAATCGGAATCGAAGCACCCCCGCGCGCCCAATGGATTAGAACTTTAGTTGCAGAGCTTGCGCGTCTTTCATCACACTTAATGGCTATGGGTTCTACATGTCTCGACGTAGGAGCCGTTACCATGCTTCTCTGGACATTCACCGAACGCGAAAAACTTTATGATATATTCGAGCTAATCTGCGGAGCAAGATTCACCACAAGCTTCACCCGTATAGGCGGAGTTGCGAACGACATTGACGACAGGACTTTGAATAAAATAAAAGAATGGGCTTTACAATTTACTCCTGAGTTAAAAAGATTCGAGAAACTCGTTGACCGAAATAGAATTTTCCTCAACAGAATTTCCGGCATAGGCATTATGCCTCCCGAAAAAGCATTACAGCTCGGATTGACAGGACCTACTCTCAGAGGTTCAGGTGTTCCAAGAGATTTAAGAAGAGATATGCCCTATCTTGTTTATGACCGGCTCGATTTCAATGTCATTACATATAATGATTGCGATGTCCGTTCACGTTACAAAGTCCGGGTTGACGAGATGTATGAAAGTGCAAAAATGGTTTTACAAATACTTGATAAAATTCCTAAGGGCGAGGTCAGATTGAACGAGCCAAGTAAAGTTCTTCCTAAGAAAGGTGAAATCTATACGAAAATGGAAGAGCTAATCAATGACTTCATGCTCATCAACTTCGGCGCTATGCCCCCGGTAGGTGAGACCTATACTGCAATAGAAGCTCCAAAGGGAGAGCTTGGCTTCTTTATCGTATCAGACGGCACCGGCTATCCCTGGAAACTGAAAATCCGCTCGCCTTCGGCATCAAACCTACAAGGGTTGCCATACATGGCAGAAGGTTCCATGATAGCCGACATAGTAGCCATCATCGGCTCCATTGACCCCGTCATGGGCGAAGCGGATAAATAGAAAAATAATTTATTCACATTTAAAGAGAATAAATATGAAGAACTCTATTTCATATCTTGAAATTGAAAATTTCAAGTCAATAAAAGAATTAAAGATTGACTGTAAAAGAGTTAATGTTTTTATTGGTAAGCCAAACACGGGAAAGTCGAATATACTCGAAGCGCTTAGTCTTTTTTGCTTCCCCTATTATCGAGATGGGCTTAGTCTAAACGACTATGTCAGAGCAGAGAATATGACCCATCTATTTTATGAATTAGAAATAGAAAAAAAAATAACTATTAATTGCAATCAAAAGAATGTTACTGTTGAATATAAAGCAGGCGAGGATAAATATGATTTTAATTTGACTGAATATGATACTTTTTTGGAAAATGGAATGCCGGCAAGTGGTGTCTCATATACTTTAAAATTTGATAATAATTTTTCTTCCTCAATTCCCGGAATGGGTTCTACTCGGTTTAAGTTTTACAGGTTTAAAGTATTTCCTCAATTTAAACTAACCAAGGAAAATTATTTATTACCTCCCTATGGTGAAAATCTTGAAGGTGTTTTGCTCACTCATAAAAAACTAAGTGAATATCTTGGAAGGCTTATTAACCAACATGGTAAAAGGCTTGCTATCCGTTCTCACGAGCATAGAATTGAGGAGCAAAAAGATAAAGGTGAGTTTGTAATTGCACCTTTACCTTATATACTTTTTTCAGATGGTATAAAAAGATTAATGTTTAATCTTGCAGCTATTGAAACAAATGTCAATTCAATAATTATGCTTGAAGAGCCTGAAAGCCATTATTTCCCATTCTATACCAATTATTTTGCAGAAAGAATTTCTCAAAATAATATAAACCAGTTATTTTTGACAACACACAATCCATATTTTCTTTCAACTATCATAGCAAAAACAAATCTTGAGGAGCTTAATATCTTTGTAGTTTATTTTAAAAATTATGAAACTAAAGTAAAGAAATTAACAAAAAACGATATTAAAGAAATTATTGAATATGATATTGATGCATTCAATAATCTTGAAAGGTTTATTGAATGAAGCACTTTCCTATATTAGTTGAGGGTCCAACAGATCGTGTTCTTTTAAAGTCTTTTGGATTATCAAAAAAAGAAATTGTAAAAGCTAATGGGAAACCCAAAATTGGGACAACATTAGAAAAAAAATCAAATCAATACTCCTTTGTAATTGCTGATGAAAATACAGATCAAAACAGTCACCCATTTTTCAGTCGATTTAAAACAATAAGATATTTTGAAAATTATGGCATAATTATTCAAAAATATTCAAAAATACATCTGATTTTATTTTCAAATCAATTAGAAAAATGGATAATAAATACATCAAGTGATTGTGGTATTAATTTAAAAAAAATTGGATTACCTGCCGAAATTGACAAACTTCACGATTTTATCAGCCAAGAAGACCCTCCACCAAATGAATATTTAATATTAATTGATGAAATGCAAAAGAAAAAGTGCAAATCTTATATTTTTCTTAAAAATTTGGTATTGAATAGAAACAATCTTAGTAGTTATTTAAAATCATTATAAATGAAACTTCAACTTTTCCGCACAGAACAACGCATAAAACGTTTAAAAGATGTTCTATCCAAACGTCAGAAAACTCTCACAGTCGTTTTGGAAAATATCATTGACCCGCATAATCTCTCTGCCGCACTTCGTTCATGCGATGCTGTCGGTATTTATGAAGTATGTCTTATTTATGACGGAAGTCAGCCATTCCCCAAACTTGGTGCAAAAAGCTCTGCCAGTGCCAGAAAATGGATTCACATCAGGAAATACAAATCAATAGAAGAATGCTTTACGGATTTAAGAAAAGAAAAAAAGAAAATATACACAACACACATGTCCAAAGAATCAGTCTCACTTTATGACCTCAAACTAACTCAACCAACTGCACTTGTTTTCGGCAATGAACATTCAGGTGTTTCGGAAGAAACCGTCAATCTCGCAGATGGAAATTTCCTTATCCCTCAAGTTGGAATGATTCAAAGCTTAAACATATCAGTTGCAGTAGCAGTAAGTGTCTATGAAGCATTTCGTCAGAGGTACGAAGCAGGTATGTATGATAAACCTCAATTCAAAAAAACAGAGTTGAATAAAATGCTCGAAGAGTGGGGAAAAAGGTAGAAATTATAAATGCTTCAAAAATTCATTCAATTCAAAATTGATTTCCTTAAGTATTTGCCTCAACAGAATCGGTGATATATCCCTCCCTTTGTGAAATGGAACAGTTGTCATTCTTCCATCAGAATGCTTGAATTGTTTATGAGAACCTTTCTGACGTACTTCGGTAAATCCTAAAGAAATGAGTATTCGAATTAATTCAGCAGGTTTGAGGATAGGTATTTTAGGCATATCATGCAAGTACTAAATTTTGAGTCCCGATGAATTCACTTTCAAGTTCAGGTTCTCCGTCTTCAAGAATCATTTCAACAACCTCGATTAAATTTTGTCTAAGCTCTTCGACAGTTTCACCTTGTGAATGAGCCCCTGGAAAACCGGGGATATATCCAACATACAAACCGGTTTCCTTACATTTTTCTATGACAGCAGAATAATTTTTCATCTTGATTTAAATATTAGTTTAAAGTCTTTTAGCATCGTAACGAATATAAAATAAAATTAGTATTATCAAGAGGATATTTTTCACTGTATATAAACGAATCTTGGTTAAAACCTCTTTAATGCTTTCTTATAAACTTCTTCTTTCTCTCTTTTGCCAATTGCAAAAATATATACTATTACTTTTTCCTTAATTATCTTATAAACAATCCTTATTTTCTTATTATCAGCATAAGTTTTTCTGTAACCTGTTAAATCCATTCCTCCAATGTTACCAAGTATAACACCCAGATATGGATTGTCTTTTATTTTCACAATTTGTTTCAAAACCAACTTCTTGACTCTTCCATCCATAGAGTCAAGGTCTCTTTTAGCATCTTCATGAAAATTAACTTTATAACTCATCTTCAATTATACCGTATTCCTTTAACACTTTCTCTAATGGAATTGCTTTTGATAGAGGTGCTTTCTCTCTTTTCTTAATTAAATTATATAACTCAATATGTTCAGCAAGTTCTGAAATCTCTTTCATTGATTCATACTCATCAATGGGTAAGATAACCGCATCCATCTTATTGTTTCTCATCACTGCAACCTTCTCGAGTTTTTTCTTTTTGAGTTTATCAAGTATGCTGCCAAAATTTCTTGAAACTTCAGTCGAAGCGAGTATTTCTTCTTTTCTGTAAGCTATCATTTTTCAAACTATAATTAATTACACAATATAAGTCATAATATAATACGTATAATTATATGTAATATTTTACAATTATAATTAAATTTCTATCTCTTTCGGTTCATTTTCTGTTTTTACAACTTTCCAGTCATTTTCTTCACGGTCAAAGTTTGAAATTTTCTCGATTGGCATTCTTAGGTATTTTCCTTCGCCGGTTACTGCAACTTCACCATCAGGAAGAACTATTTCACCTGTTCCTTCAAAGGACCTGCCGGTTTCTTTAGTTAACCTACATATAACTTTTAATTCAGTATCGAGAGGTATCTGCTTCCTGTATTTCGCAGTGAACTCAAGTGTTACTCCCCAAACTTCATTTTCATGGTTAATCATGATTGCCCTGCCGATTGTTTCATCGAGTATAGCCGCCGCAACACCGCCATGAAGTCTCCCGGGATAGCCCTGATGAAATTCAGAGGGTTTAAATAATGCAATCAGTTCCTTTGTGCTTGTTTCGTAAAACGATGCTTTCAATCCAAACGGA
>JAKAKE010000229.1 GCA_021824625.1 Bacteroidota bacterium
TTTATAATCATAAACAGAAAAAATTGGATAATTTATTTCCAATAACTTTTTCTTTGAAATAACAAAACAAACACCATAATGATTTTCAGCATATTGATGCCATAATCTGATATTCTTATATGGTTTATCAAGTGGAAAAGGGCAATAATCTAATGGACAACTAGTTGGTTTTAATAATTCCTGATTTGTGTGATTATTAACTGAAAAACATTTAATTTTAACATTGTGTAATACATATTTATTATATTCGTTGATCAAATAATTAAATTTATCTTTAATATCTTCTTCATTTAACTTTCCTGCCCAATTAAAAGCGGAAGGTAAGGCTTTATATTCATATGGATCATTATATTGTTTAAGAGTTGATAATTTCAATTTTTTCGTCAATAAAATATCTTCTAATGCATAATTTTTTTTTGTAAAATGATATAAAATATCACCTCCTTCGAATTTATTAATATTAGTCATAATCCACTTTTCTAAAAAAAATTTAAAATTTTTTATAAATATTTATATCAATCCAATTTTGGTGGTTCTTCATTTGGAAATACAAGTGCCCAATCTTGCTTAATCAATACTTTGGCTTCTGCTCTTAATTTTTCTTTCTTTTTAATATTTTGTACAGCTTCTGCAATATCTGCATCATCTAATTTTTTTCTTACTCTTGTCCAAGCACATCTTTCTCTACCCTTCCTGATTTTATTTTGTAATTCTTCATTTATCATATTATTTTTTATTAAAAATTCTTCTGCTTCATTCAAAGTATCGATTATTCTCAAGACAGAACTTATACTTTTAATTAAGTTAGTTAATGAATTTTCAATATTATTTTTATGAAATTCAATTAAAGCATTTTTAATAATTGCATACCCATCATCCTTTATTTTACATACTTCATTATTTAATTGTTCTTGAATTTTTTTTTGCCAGTAAATACTTAAATCATCAAGATGGTTATTGATATTTTCAATTTTGTATTTAATAATTCTTTTTTCTTTTATTTGCAATTCTATTTCCTTAATATCATTTCTCAATATTTCAATTTCTTGTTTTGCTTCTTCAAGTTCATATTTGTAATTTTTCGAAATTTCTTTATTTTGATACTTAACAAATCTGGTATAATTTTCTATAATTAAATTAATTAATTTTTCAACCTCATGTAGTGCTACAGTTCTTCCATCTATTTTAGATATGCGTTGAATAGAATCAAATATTTCTTCTAAAAATTCATCTCTATCATTATGAAAAATTTCAATTTCTTCTTTCTTTTGAAATCCTGTAAATAACATAATTAATCCTTAAAATTCATTTTCAATTATTTATCATAATAATTAATATTTTATTGTCAGTATTTTGTATGGCCATTCGGAACGCTACGATTGTTAATAAATAATTTTGATTAAATTTATGAAGAAATAATTTAAAAGTCAAGTGATATTTTTACACCTTCATTGCCCTTCCTCAAAACCAATTACGAATTACGAATGAAAATTCATCGTGTTCCTTGTGAAAATTCTTTGTGGGCTTTGTGTTAAAAAAATCCTGCAATCCTTAAATCTTCTTAATCCTGTTCAGACAATTTGTGGGCTTTGTGGTAAAAAAAAAAGATTTATTCCCTACGGGAAAACGATTGTTTTTGTTCTGATTATGCTACAAACATTTAATCTCTACGAGATAACAAAGGATATATAGTTTTCTACACATACCCTTTTTTTTAATTACGTATTACGAATTACGAATTACGAATGTAAAACTTTGTGGGTTTTGTGTTTAAAAAAAAATCCTGCAATCCTTAAATCTTCTTAATCCTGTTCAGACAATTTGTGGGCTTTGTGTCAAAAAATAAATTGATGAGGGTTTTACGATAGAGACCCTTCGACTACGCTCAGGGTGACAAGGAGATAAGGGTGGTGGCGGAGATTCATCTGCTACAGATATTTAATCCCTACGGGATAACAGCGGCTATACGCTATGGATCCCGGAGCAAGTGCGGAATGACAACAAGGATTTAAGAATAAGGATTAACGATTTATGATTTAAGAAGGATTATTATATAATCCCTATGGGATAAGAGTGGCGGCGGGGATTCATCTGCTACTGACATTTAATCTCTACGAGATGACAGAGGTTATACGCTATGGATTCCGAAGCAAGTGAGGAATGACAACAAGGATTTAAGAATAAGGATTAACGATTTATGATTTAAGAAGGATTATTATATAATCCATATGGGATAAGGGTGGTGGCGGGGATTCATCTGCTACAGATATTTAATCCCTACGGGATAACAGCAGCTATACGCTATGGATTCCGAAGCAAGTGAGGAATGACAACAAGGATTTAAGAATAAGGATTAACGATTTATGATTTAAGAAGGATTATTATATAATCCATATGGGATAAGGGTGGTGGCGGGGATTCATCTGCTACTGACATTTAATCCCTACGGGATGACAATGGTTATATTGATTTTATACACCTACCCTACCCTTCCTCAAGGAAGGGTTTAATGTTGGTTTAGGCAATGGATTCTGAAATAAATTTAGAATGGCAACCACAATTCAACACTCAACACCCAACACTCAAAACTACTCTTCTTTAGTGTATCTGTTTTTCCATAAAGAGTTGAGTCTTTCTTTGATTTTTGCTTCCCTGCCTGAGTCCTTGGGAAAGTAGAAAGCTTTGGGAGTGTAGCCGTCAGGAAAATAGTTTTCACGAACGAAGCCGTCCTCGTAATCATGCGGATACTGGTAACCTGCATGATAGCCCTCGTCCTTCATCAATTGAGTTGGAGCATTCCGCAGGTGCATAGGTACAGACTGGGGAATAGGCTGGCGGATTTCCATGAAGGCTTTCATCAATCCCACATAAGATGCATTCGATTTGGGACATGAAGCAAGATAGGTAACGCCCTGTGCGAGATTAATCTGTGCTTCAGGCAAGCCGATTAGCTCGACAGCATTGAAAATCGAAACAGCGAGAGTAACGGCAAACGGCTCTGCATTGCCAATGTCCTCGCTTGCGAAAATCACCATGCGGCGTGCAATGAATCGCGGGTCTTCACCTGCTTCGAGCATCTTCACAAGCCAGAACAGTGCGGCATCGGGGTCCGAACCGCGAAGCGATTTTATGAAAGCAGAGATTGTATCGTAGTGAGATTCACCTTTTTTATCATACTGAGCGGTTTTTTGCTGTAATGCTTTTTCGAAACGTTCGCGGGTCAGTATGATTTTCTTACCTTCTTCTTTTCGTGTGATTCTGAAAGCAAGCTCGA
Source organism: Bacteroidota bacterium (assembly GCA_021824625.1). Lineage (GTDB taxonomy): Bacteria > Bacteroidota > Ignavibacteria > Kapaibacteriales > UBA2268 > XYC2-FULL-35-21. Next base: position 3,275 of record JAKAKE010000229.1, read on the forward strand.
CAGCATTGAGTGCAGTCCTTGCGTCACCGGCAGAAATAGCCTGGAGAAATTCCCAATCTTCAATTTCAATTTGATATTTCTTTAGAATTTCATCCTCTGTCAATGCTTTCTCGACCACCTTTTGAATCTGCTCATTTGTGAGGAAGTGCAGGCGGTAAACCTGGCAGCGGCTGAGCAGAGCGGCGATTACCTCGAATGAGGGATTCTCGGTTGTAGCTCCTACTAAAGTGATAATTCCTTTTTCGACAGCATGAAGAAGGGCATCCTGCTGTGATTTATTGAAGCGGTGAATTTCGTCAATGAATAGCAGAGTACGGCTGCCGGTTGTGGACTGAGTTTTTGCGTAGTTAATAACTTTACGGACATCGGCGACACCGGAATCAACGGCAGACATACGGACAAAGTTATATCCGGACTGTTCTGCAATCAGGTAAGCCAGTGTGGTTTTGCCGACACCTGGAGGACCCCAGAATAGGATGGAGGGAAATTCTTTCAGTTCGAAAAATTTACTTAGTGGACCATCTTCACCGATGAGATGCTCCTGTCCGATGACCTCGTCAATGCCCGAAGGCCTGACCCTGTCGGCAAGAGGCGCCATAAGGTTTTTCGTACCCTTGGGGTCTTTGGGAAAAAGTTCCTGCATAGCAGTACCTGACAATAATTTAAAATTTGAAATTTAAAATTTAAAATGAATTTTCAATGATAAAATTTAAAGTTATCAAAACATAATTACAAAATAATTTAAAAAATAAAAAAATTGAAAATTGTTAATGCTCATTTGAGCAATTAATCTATGCTAAATTAGAAGTAATTGGATTAAGAGGCAAAGATTTGTTTATGTCATATAAAAATTCTTCGACAGATGTAACAGCTTTCCAGAGTTCACGATATTTCTCATTCATGAATTTTTCTGAGATTGTTTTGTCGAGCATTTCAAGTAAGGGATTGAAGAAATTGTTGATGTTAATGATATAAATAGGAGAATCAATTATGCCGAGCAGTTTCCATGTGATGGCTTCGAGAATTTCATCGAGGGTTCCGACAGCTCCGGGCAATGCAACAATGCAGTCGGATTCATTCAGCATGATGGATTTTCTTTGGGCAAGATTTTTTACAACACGAAGTTCTGTAATTCCATAATTTCCTAAACTTTGAAGGAATGATGGAACAACACCTGTAATTTTTCCTCCCTGGGATAATGCAGATTGGGCAACAGCACCCATCAAACCTACTTTTCCGCCGCCATAAATTATTTCATATCCTTCGCGTGCTAAGGACTGGCCAATCTTCCCGGCTTCTTTGAAATATACCTCATCGCAATCTGTACTCGAAGCACAGAAAACACAAACAGTTCTGATTGACATAATAATTACAAATTATCAATCACTTTTTTCAGCTTTGATTGAACTTCAACTGCAATGTCTCCAAGTGATGGATTTTTCACAGCCATCATTGATGCAATCGGGTCAATTGCCGCAATCTCAATTTGATTTTCGTTAAGTTCCTGAACAATGACATTGCATGGAAGCATAGTGCCAATCTTATCTTCGGCTGATAATGCTTTGTAAGCATAAGATGGGTTACATGCACCGAGAATTCTGTAATTCCTGAAATCAAGGTCAAGCTTTTTCTTCATAGTTGCTTTTACGTCAATCTCAGTAAGTACTCCGAAACCTTCTTTTTGAAGTTCAGCGGTAACTTTGATAATAGCATCATCGAATGATGTATTCAATGTTTTGTTGAAATAATAACTCATAAAAAACTCCATATTTTATATATTGCTAATTAGTTATGCTATATAAACGCAAAAAATAAAAATATATTATTCAACGTTTCTGTAAATTAGAAAAATAAAATTAAATATTTATAGGATTTAAATGTCAGATATCATTATTGATATTAAGATTGAACCACTCGAAGAAGGTGGATATTTAGCTTTATCGGATGATTTACCCGGTTTTTTAGCTGAAGGAAGGTCTTACCAGGAAACACTCGAAATAGCTCAAGACGTTGCAAAGAAGCTGATTGAATCTTATATCGAACATGGTGATAAGCTTCCAATCAAAATTCAAAATCAAATAAATATGAAACAGAAATCAGTGAAATTCAAAATTCCTATAACTATTGCTTTATGAGTAAGCTTCCTGACTTATAATATAAGGATGTTATAAAAAGCTTTAAGAAAGACAGGATTCGATTATGACAGAAATGCAAGAGGAAGTCATGAAATCTGGTATAATCCTAATAAGAGAAAAAAAACGGTTGTTCCACATCATTCCGGAAGTATTTCAAAAGGCACACTCAGAGCAATTATTAAACAAGCAGGACTTTCTATCGAAGAATTTATAATACTATTATAAATATGTATTTATTTATACACCTTCAGATTCCTTTTTTGTATTACGTGCAACAATCATTTCTGCAATGGCACAAAGAATTGCAAGTATTACAAATAATTGCCAGAGTTCGGTTCCTGTTCTTGCCCGCTGAACACTTTGGACGATGTTTCGTGAATCATCTATAAATCTGATGTGTGTATTTTTTGAAACCTGAGTTTCAATAAATTTTTTAATTTCATCTTCACTTGCAGGTTGAAGATAAGATTCTGAAGGCAAAGGATTCACTGAAAGAATTGAAATGGCTTTTCCCTGATTTGAGAATACCACATAATTTCCCAAAATATTCAAATTACCCAATGAAAGGACAGTGCCATTGGGAAGAACAGCCGCCTGCTGATAAAACTCATTTCCGTTCGGGTCAATGATCTTATAATTTCCCGATGATGAAAACATCTTTGGTAAAGAGAGCATAACAGGATTACCAACAATTGAATTAAAACCGATTCCATCCCTGCTTGACAGGTAGAAAGTGCTTCTATAAATCATAGTTGGGAATAATCCGGTGACAGGGAAATTACTCCAGTCCGTTGATGGTTTGACAGAGCAATACAGTACTTTGCCCTCCCCTACCTTACTTTCACTCAGGAAAGAACCGCCCGGTATTTCTATAATAGAAGTTCCTCCGGTATTTGAAAAAGCTTTGTATATTTTTGGAGATTCTGCAATTGCCGTATTGCTTGTTGTACCCTTAAAAACACCTTCGAATAAAGGATGTACTTTATCAATAGAGGAAAAGCCTGACGGTTGATTTTCTGCAAAAGTCAATTGTTTGACAAAACCGAATCCCAATAACGAAATTCCGTAATTAAATATTTCCTGTGAAGTTAAATCATCGGCAAAGATTAAGCAAGAGCCGCCATTTCTGACATATTGTTCAATTTTATTGAAATCGGTTTTTAAGTAAGGACCACCCGCAAGAATCAGCAATTCATAATTCGATAATTCAATGCCGGCTAACTCTGATGGTTGAATATATTTGACGGAAGCAACAGGTTCTTGTCCGGATGCGGCATTAAAGACTTTTGAAATGTAAGCTACATCACTCTGATTTCCGATTATAGCAACATTGGGTTGAGCAGGAATATTGAATCCGAAGTATCTTTTATTATCTGCATTCAGGGCATCATCATCAAGTTCGAGATAAGCTTTAATAGCTCCGATTTGACGAGGTTCTGCAGCAATTGATAATGTACGTACCTGGTTTGCAGGAATATCTAATGTTCGTTGAGCAACTCTTTCATTATTAAAGAACATGCTTACCACTGCACCGGTAATATCTTTCGAGGCATTATTCCTGATTGATGCTTCTACTTCGACAGGTTTGCCTTTCTGAAAAATTCTATTCACAACATTGATTGAATCAAAAGATAAATTTAATATTTCAGATTTTGAATTTGTACCTATCGGTACGAAATAAATAACTGTAGGCTTATCGAAAAGCCTGACGGAATCTTTGTTTTCGTTATTAAAGATATTTCGCTGGGCATCGGATATTATGTACACTTCCCTGTTCAGGTTGAAAGATTTGTCAAGTAATTTAGATGCTAATCTCAAGCCTGTCGAGAGATTAGAAGAGATATAGCTGTATTTGAGTTTTGATAAATCCTGCTTTAATAAATCAATGTTTCTCGATAAAGAATTGTTTGTATTTTCTTTTCCGGTAAGTTGAATGATTGCGGCTTCATCTCCTTCGTTCATGCCTTCTATAATTGATTGAACGGCAAATCTTGCCTGTGTCAGACGATTCCCCAACTCGTCAGAAACATCCATACTGAAAGAATTATCAATTAGAATTACGGCACTGGTTTTTGCCTTGCTTCCAAGAACAGGTAATGAGCTTTCGATTGTTGGGCGTGCAAATGCAAGAACGAGTAAGATTATTAAAAGTGTTCTTAGAATAAGTAAAATTATTTGTCTGAGTTTTAATCGGCGGATTTTTGTTTTTTGAAGTTCTTTGAGAAAACGCAAAGTCGAAAATTCAACTGTTTTCAGTTTCCTGAGATTCAGCAAATGCAGAATCACAGGAATAGATGCGGCTACCAGACCAAATAAAACAAGCGGATTTAAAAATTGCATTTTTTTATTTATTTATTTGATAGGTTGTTTTGTATGTAATCGGAAAATTGTCATTCTGAATACTGAAACAAGTTCAGCACATGCTTGGTTCAGAATCCAAACATTTGTTTGAATGCTAATTTGATTTAACCTATGGATGCTGAAATAAATTCAGCATGACATCAAAACAATTCCATTTCAACCTATATTATTATTATATTAATTTTCAATTGTTATGCTTTGACGTTTTTAATTGCGTTTGATTATTTGATGATTATTATATTTGAGTCAACATTTTTGAACATAAATTTGGACAGAACCGTGTTCCGTCCCAACATTTTTTTATTAAGGTAAGATAATAGGGCAAAACAGAATAAACTTGAAGATTTCAGGAAAAGAAGATTAGAAAGTAATGAGAAAATATTTGCGGAAGATTTTCTGCCATTCAAAAGATATTTCTCATTGGATAACAAGGCTTATGAAGAAGTGGCTATACCCGTAAAATATAAAGAGCTGATTGGGCTTGTCGGCTCTATGGTTCTGCGGTGTAATGATTACATCACATACCACATTGACAACTGTGTTGATGCTGAATGCACAAAAGAGGAGCTAAACGAAGCAATGAATATAGCACTTGTGATTGGAGGAACAACTGTAATCCCCCACCTGCATCACGCAATGGATGTGATTGAGGAGAAATATTCTATTCTCTAACTTTTTACACACTCCCTGACTCCCTCTTGAAAGATGGGGTTAAAATCCCCCTAAATCCCCCTTTTTAAAAAGGGGGAAAGTCGGTTAATCTATCTTATACATTTCTTCTATTAAATAATTGAATTTTCTCTCGACTACGTGGCGTTTTATGCTCAGCTTGGGTGTCAGTTCTCCGTTTTCGACTGTGAAGGGCTGTGACAGTAACTTGAATTTACGCACTCTTTCGTATTTGGCAAAATCGGTTTGTAATCTGTCAATGTCATTCTTGATTGTCTGAATTATTTTCTCATTTCCAATAAGCTCCGAAGGTGAATCATATTTGATTCCGAAAGTATCGGCAAGTTTTTTCAACTGGTCGAAATCAGGTGTGAGTAAAGCAGTAATATAATCCCGCTTGTCACCGATGAGGACACAATGTTCAATAAATGAACTTTGAGAAAGTATATTTTCGATTGGCTGAGGAGCTATGTTTTTTCCACCACTGCTTACAATAATAGATTTTTTCCTGTCAGTGATTTTCAGATTTCCTTTGTCTGTCAGCTTACCAATATCCCCGGTATAGAGCCATCCATCTTCATCAATTGCTTCGTTAGTTGCAACAGGGTCATTCCAGTATCCTTTCATGATGTTATCCCCTTTAGCAAGGATTTCTCCATCTTCGGCAATTTTGATTTCGACATTAATTAAGGGAATTCCTACTGTTCCAACTTCAATTTTGCCATGCCTTGTAACTGATATAACAGGTGATGACTCAGTTAATCCATATCCTTCAATAATAGTAATTCCTGTTGCAAGGAAAAACTCACAAACATCAACAGGCAATGCCGCACCTCCGGAAGCAAACAATCTCAATCTGCCTCCTGTTCTTGCCCTGATTTTTGAAAATACAAGTTTATCTGCAATAAGATATAAGGATTTTAATCCAAGCGGATTTTTTCCATGTTGCTGAGCATGAAGATAATCGAGACCCGTTTTTACAGCCCAATGAAATATTTTCTGTTTAAGTCCTGATTCCTTTTCAATGTTTTGATAAATCCTCTTTCGAATTAATTCGAGAAGCCGCGGGACAGTTGTCATAAGAGTAGGCTTGACTTCTGTGATATTCGTTCCTACAGATTCAATTGCTTCGGCAAATGCGATTGTTGCACCTACACATATTGGAGTATAGTATCCGGCAGTTCTTTCGTAAGAGTGGCACATAGGCAGAAAAGAAAGGAACACATCGGTTTCATCGAAGGGAATCGCATCTTTTACTCCAATGAGATTAGCTACAATATTTTTATTTGTAAGCATGACACCTTTGGGATTACCTGTTGTACCGCTCGTGTAAATTAGTGTCAATAAATCTTCGGAAGCTACTTTCATAGCCATTTCCTCGAAAATGTTTCGTCTTTCTTCTTTTGTTCTTAATTCCGCTCCCCTTCGAATTACTCCACTCATTGATTTGATAAAAATTTCACCACTAACAGCATCATCATTCATAACAATTACATGCCTGAGAGAAGGAATAGTTTCCTTTACCTCGAGAATTTTTTTCAGTTGGAAACTATTTGAAACAACGACCGCAATTGCTTCGCAATCATTGTAAATGTACTCCTCCTGCTTAGCGGCAAGTGTCGGAAATATCGGAACGTCAATAGCACCGATTCCTGTTATGGCAAAATCGGCAATAGCCCATTCAAGTCTGTTATCGGATACAATCCCTACCCTGTCTCCTGAGTGAACACCAAGCTCGAGCAAACCGACTGCAAAACATTCGACCTTGTCTCTTACCTCTTCATAAGAAACATCAATGTAAACGCCATCTTTTTTGTACATAAATGCAGTTTTGTTTTGCCCAAACTTATTGCAGATTTTAATAAACATTTCAGGTATGGTAGAGAATTGCATTTCGCCCCCAATCAAATAATTACTAATTACGAATTAATAATGACAAACTACCGGTTTTTCCAAAATTAGATTGCCTTATTGAAAATCCAATATAAATATAAAAAATGAAATTTTGATAATTATTTTTTAATGATTAGTTAAATTGTCTATTGTGTTTTAATATTTTCGATTAAATATTATATGATTTATCTCACAGAGGTTTAAAAATGAAAAATGTAACATTAAAAAAACCGAATATATTATTCTTACTAATAATATTGTCGCTTCCAATGTCAATTAAAGCGGCAGACGGGGATACACTGAAGTTGAGAACGATTGAATTCGGACAGACAAAGTATGGGAAATATATTTTTCCTCCAAAAACAGAGAGGTATGAAAAAATACTGATGAACTATAAACTTAGGTGTCCATGCGGAGAATGGGATTATATTGCAAATGTATTTATAGAACATTATTATGCTCCATCGTTCAGATTTAATTACAAAGCAGTTGACACTGCGAGGTTTATGCTGGATACATCGTGGACTTATATAGCAAGAGTGGATAGCGAAAATGTTGATCATATCATAGATACAATCGCCAATCCTCCGGTTTGGATAAAATTCTATAATGATTCGAATTTCCCGACGAGAGCTACTGACTCTTTGTTAGTATGGCAGGTGTATTACACATATACATTTGATGCTCTTGGTAATAAAACAGATTCAGCACTGGTTCCTGCCGATTCTACACTTTATCTTTTAAAAAAACAGGTGTATTTTTCCGATTCAGTTACTATTACAGACCGATTTGAAATAATGAGATATATAGA
>JAKAKE010000024.1 GCA_021824625.1 Bacteroidota bacterium
TATAATCCTAATACATTTTACATTTTACATTAAATCGTGTGTTTCCAACGCCTGTGCTGCCAAACCCACAGTTCAGGATTTTTTTTAATTGCATCTTCTAACATTCGGGCATAGCGGCTTGTTAATTCAAAAATCCCATGTTCATCTTCAGCAAGGTCATCATGTTTTAATTCCTGAATTTCAGCAATATATGTATTATCAGGTTGCCTAACAGGAAACGCACAAATTACAGGGACTTTAAATTTTAATGCCAATTCAGCCGGTGCTTTGTATGTTGCGGTAGGTTTACCGAAGAAATCAACATATACATCTTTATCACTTGTGGCACTTTGGTCTGCAAGCATGGCTATCACACCGCCCCCTTGCAGTGTTTTTATAATTTCTCGTGCAGCTTTATACATTGAGATGACAGTATTACCGGCCTTTGTTCTATAATGATTTATTATTTTATCCGATGAAGAATTTTTTTGAGGTTTGACAACAATAAGTATTGGTATCTGAGTAAATAATCCGGCAGAATAAGCTAATATCTCCCAATTGGCAAAATGGCCGGACAATAGAATAAGCCCTTTACCTTCTTTGTGTTTGGCTTTTAATAAATCCAGATTATTATATTTAATTATGTTGTGTAAATAATTCTCAGAAAAGGTATGCATAGCTGAAACTTCAGAAACTATTATTCCAAGGTTATAATAAGATTTATTTACTATAGCATTTATCCAACTATCAGATTCACCGGGAAATGCAGTTTTAATATTGTCATAAGCTATCTTCTTTCTTTTTGAACTTATTAATTTAAAAAATATTCCAATTGTACAGCCAAGTTTATATCTTTTGGAAATTGAGAGATGTGATGATATGGAACCAACAAAGACTAAAAGCTGAGTAATTAAAAAATCAATAATTGTTTTCACTAAAATAAAATTCCTAATAATAATTTATCTGATTATACCCTGATTATTATTTTGTTGATTCTGAATATTATCGTCTTCATTCCTTGAAGGAACATACTGGTTATACCAATCTTCATTCCTCATTTCACCTATTGCAGTTGAGTGAACAAGTACAAAATTACCAAACCCAATCAAGTCAACAAAGTAAAAATCAACACCCCCCTGAATATCAGTATAAGTCCATGATTCATAAGCCCTATAATCGCCTCTGGATGACGTCTGGTCTCTTTGTGTAGGCTTCCCGTATTTCAATAGTACTTTTCCTCTATCGGTTCTCCAACCATCCTTCATCAATCCATAAGAGAAATAGGTATTGGCGTAATCAATTAATTTTCTATATTCCATGAGCGTCTCATTGTAAGACTTTGTTGTGTCGGAATTACGAATGTTCCAAAAAGCATACATGAATTTTTGTTTAGCTTCAGTTGATGTTATTTCATCCCACAACTTAATTTCATTTACAGATGCTATACATTTAGCTTTTTCAAACTCTGTGTTTATCTTTTCATCAGACATAACAGCCCATTCACTTTTTTCAAATGTAATGCTTTCTGAAAAATTTGTCAGCAGCTTTGGTGGAATCTCAGGATTTAGAACATAAAATAATTCATATTTTGATACGGAATCTGTTGGATTAACATCGGGATATATCAGGGTAGTTTCAAAAAAATATACCCCTGTTGGAAGAACATCAATGGGTATAGAAATAAAATCGGATAGTTCATCGGCAATTGACTGCTTTACTTGTGAGATTACAAGTTCTTCTCTTTTAACCGCATCCAGAATTCTGTGCTTAATTATAAATCCTGAGGGAGAAATCCTTTGGGCATTATAAATTTCATAATAAGCATTTAAAATCAAACTATCGCCAAAAAACAAATGTGAAGGGTTAGGAACAACGTATAAATTTCCTTTCTTAAAGGATTCATTCCATGGCACACTTAATCTGTCTTGATTTTCTACAGCTATTGATAACTCCAAATCACTTAAATCAATAGTATTCGCATTAAATTTTTTTATGATTAAATTATATTTTATCTCTGCTTTTGTAGTGTTCTCGTTTGAATCAAGTATATTTATTTGAACTTCATATTGACCCGGAGAAAGCAAAAAGTCCTTTTGCCCTAATAAATCCGACTTGTGTTCAATAAGTGGAAATTTAGAATAATTAGTAACAATCCATTCTTTCTCAGCTTCAATTTTTACAGATGATTTGATTTTAACATTTATATATAATTCCCCTAAATAAATTCCTTCCTGAAATTTAAATTGATATTTAAGAAGTGTATCGGGAAAAGAATAATACATCTCCCATAGAACTTTGTTATCATCATATCGGAATTGTGCTCCATCAATATCGAATTTAACTGTCTTGGCATCGGTTAACGAAATAATAAAAAAAGAGCATATAATAATTAAAATCCGAAACATAATAACAAGAATTTAAAAAATTAAAAAAAAAATTGCCGTTGATTTGTTTCAACGGCAATTAATAAATTTAAATTATATTTAATTAAGAGCCATACCAATACTAATCCGGTTTACCAAGCCGAAATTCCTTGTAGGATTAATAGAATAATCAATTTGTCCCTTAAATCCACCGCCAATATAATTGACTCCAACACCACCCGATAAACCAAGCTGGTCTTGTCCAATTAAATATCCTCCACGTATTGACAACAGATTATTCCATGTATATTCGGCACCTAAAGCAAATTGCTCTGACACATCAGACATGGCAATAAAATCAATTTCTGCAAGTAACCTGTTATCTTCGTCACTAATAATATCGGTAGTGGCTCCTGCCCTGAATGCCAATGGTATCGTATAAGAATTGGCAAGATACTGGGCATCAATTGGCGAAGCATAAGCCTGCTCAATTAACTTCTTTGTCGTCTGCAAATCCTGGCCCGAAAACTTCTGTTCAGTTCCTAAATTATTAATTGAAAAGCCCAGCTTAATACCCTGTATCCCTGTATTATACATTGTCCCTATATCAAAAGCAATCCCACTCGCATTTAATCCGGTAAAGGCTGTTTGAATATATTTAAATGTAAAACCAAAAGAAAATTGGTCTGTCAGATACCCTGCCAGTGTAGCTCCAACGGCAATATCACTCCAAGTATAAGAACCTAAACCATTTTGCTGATCCATTGTTGTCAATTTAATTCTGTCACTGCTGAAGGATAAAGCGTAAAAAGCAGTAGTGAAATTTTCTCCAATGGGTAATGCAATTGCACCATAATTTAATCCAAATCCGGCAAACCATTGAGTATATGAAAAATTTGCCCCAATTGCTTTGATATCGGCTAAACCTGCTGGATTCCAATACATAGAAGTTAAATCATTGCAAACGGCAGAATAAGCACCGCCCATGGCATTTGCCCTTGCACCAATCCCGATTTTCAAAAATTGTGCTCCGGCAGCACCGACCTTTACATATTTGCCTCCGGAGGCTCCTGACACATCTCCCTCAGAAAATACAGGAGATGATAAAGAAATTACCAAAAATGTAATTATCATCATTCTTAAATATTTATTCATAATTATTCTCCATTAAAATTCATTTTATTGATTATTTATATATTGTAACATTAGTCAATTAACCTGAAACCACCGACAACAACCGCGAATTTCTTTATTGTCTGGGCTCCGTTTGGTGTTGTTATCAAAGCTACCAGAATTTGACTTTGGACTCTCTGTTTATTGGTTGACAATAAATTCCAAACATCAACACCTTCTTTATCTGGGTCAGTTGATATATACTCATCATGTTTGATGGTTTGAATTAAATCACCTGTTACCGTATAAATATCAATATTACATATTTTTGGCAATCTTGTAAAATAGATTTTAGCATCATAAGCCGATTTCTGACCCTGATGAGTAATATAGTAAGGATTTGGTACTACATCAACCTGGTCCAGAATATCATCTGTATAACTTTCAATATGAGGAACTGCAGAATCAATCCTAAACCTTACCTTTGCACCCGGCAGTGGGAAACCTAAGGCTCCACCTGTTGTTTTGAGAATGATTTTATCACCTGCGGCAAAATCAAGACCAAAAGTCTTCTTCTTAATCGGATCATCAGCCCATTCGTTGATTGTGCCAAGCCTGCCCGTCCATCTTGCATAATCGAGTGCAAAGGTTACACCTGAAGCCGATATGGTATTTACAAAGTCAACCGTATCACTCTTATCAGGTGTAAATCCGGTTATATAATATCTGCCCTGCTGACCGATAAAAGTAGCCCTCCCGGAATAAGGTTCAGTATTACGAATTGCAACCGATCTTTTTAAGGATAAAAACTTAACATACCTTGCATTTATATAACCATAAGCAGATAAATTATACTTATTTATATAATCATCGTGATTATTTAATAGACTTCTTGGGTCGGTTGTTAATTTCGGAGGAACAGAAATTGTATCAATTCCAAGATTGATATGCTGTAATTCGCCGGGATATGTAACATCTACTTCACCATTAAGACCAGGCCTTTTATATGAAATTATATTTGTTACCTTTACATTCAGATAAGGGACTTCAAAGGTTTTTGTACCGGCATACCAGCTTAATTGCATTGTCTCAATTCCTCCCGGAAGAAATTCAACAAGATATTCGGCAGGACCATTGTTGAAACTTCCAATTTGAGCCATTCCATATCCTTGAAAAGCGAAATTACCGCTGGGATACCCAACAAATCTTTGGTTGGTTACCAAGAAATTTGTAACAGTTGTAGCTAACACTTTTTCCAAATCTCTCATCTGATTAGGTTGGTCAGTCATAAATGAAATGGGAGTAGTCGCTGAACTTGAAACTATTCCGCTCGATGAATCGGGCCTATAACGGCCTCCTCTCTGTTCTAATGTAAAATCAAATGTTAATCCTATTGTCCCATAAGCTTCATTAGCAAATCCGGAACTATAACAATAATTATCTTGTGTAAAATATCCTGTTGTAAACTTACCTGACCTAACAATTTTATCATTATTATAAGGTACACCAATTGAAATTTCTTTACCGCTGATAGTATCATGGATTGTCGTATCAGCAGAAACCAATGAATAAGCATCCTCAGTAAATAAGTTTCTAAACAGGAATGAACAAGGTGTCTGCTCAAAATATGTATTACCATTAAAGAGGATTTTTCCATCTGACAAATCCGTTAAAACAAGATGCCTCATATAAATACCTACATCCTTTGTTGTGGTTGTATTCAGAATTGGAAAACTATAGAAAGACCATGCCGGTTCCAACGCAAGTTCAAGTTCATGTCCGGCATATAATTGTTGAGCCCTATCTGCATCAATGCCAAACATTTTAAAATTATACAAACCTCCAATCTTTGCTGAATCAACATAAGTAACTTTGAAATCAATAGATTTCATAGCCGCTTCTGCTTTAGGTGATGTTTCTGCAACATTTGGTAAGTTCAAATCACCTGTATTATGTTTCAATGGTGTTGGTTGATTATAATCACCTTCATCATAAGCTAAAATTTTGTAAAAATAATCAACATTATTAATTAATTTTTCTGTCTTAACCGGGTTTGATTCATACGAGACAACACCATCTCTATTATCATCGCCTATGTCAACAAATGTTCTATGATTGGTAATAAGGTCAATATAGGTTGATATGACATCAGTTCTTACTTCCAATGACTGTTCAAACTCGGGGAAAAATTTTACCTGAGCAAATCCCTTTTGAATATAACTATAAACAGAATCAAGAACGGCTCTTAAATGCAGAGTATCTTTCATGGCTTGATGAATTTCATAAGGAATCAATCTATCAACTGCCATGTAATCCACGCCATTCACATTAATCTTCCTAAATGTATTTCTAAAATAAATAGTATCGTTATCAAAATCACGTACAGATGAAGTATCAGCAACTGTTACTGTCTCCTTTTTTCTCAGTAGAGGATTATAAGTTAATAATGCAGGATTCAAATGGACTGTACCAATTGACACTGTATCTAATAAATAATGTTTAAAAGTATTCGGGTTGAAAGGGTCATGGAAAACCGGAACTTCATTACGGTTAAAATGCTTATCGTAGAACTTGCCCCATGGTGCAGTTAATATTGCTGTGTCAATACCCATGATTACAGGAAAATCATATCTTCCTGTATTTCTAAATAATACATCCGTAACCCAAGTATCAGGTCCTGCTAAAATAAATCCTTTGCCAATTCTCATTACTTTGATTGCCATTGAATCAATTGTATTGCCTATCACAACCGGACCGGCTATTCTCATTGAGTCAATCAAAGGCATCTCCAAATCGTTCTTATTAGTACCTGCCCTGTTATATGATTTCCAAAAAGGAGATGGTATTTCCCATTGGGCAAGCTGTTTATAACCGAATGGGCCTTTACCTCTGCTGTATTTGTTATTTGGAGTGATTTGGTCAACATCGAATGTGTCGAGGTTTGAACTTCTGGCTCTGTAGAGTCGAAGTCCCATAAAATCCATCCCAGTCTCATAAATGTCATGTGACATTTCGGCGGTATTATCCCATTCAATTCTTACAGCATTATTTAATGGAATCCATTTTTTAATTTGAGTCCTGTCGGGTGGCGATGGAGCTCTGAAATTATTATCATATACGCTTTGAGCAAACTTGACCTTACGTACGAGTTCAGCAGCGTCTTCATCCGAACCATCTGCATCGGTTTTTGTTGCCGGCCCTGCTAACACCATACCGACAACAACTCTTACCGTATCATTCGGAAGAACATGAAAAGGGCCGGTTGCCATCATAAATCTTTTATCGCCAGCATTATCATCTCCATCCCTTCTCTCAGATGCCATAGTATTGTATCTGTCCTCATCTTCGTTTATATCTTCATCAATATTCCAGTTTTTAAAAGTTTTTAATCCTAACTGCTCGGATGTATTGTAAACTTTTTTATCCTTTCGAATAAATGAGTTTGCATCAACAGCAGGACTTTCTAAAAAGACAAATCCAAGATAACCGAAACCGTAACCTTTTTCGCCCCTTGGTATTCCAATGTCGGTCCACTGAAGAGCAAGGTTTAATGAAGGATCGGAACTATAATATTTCACACGGTCATTATCTGCGGCAGGGCTGGGATTTCTACCGATGTCAATGTCCATGGTAGGAGCCATCCAGCTATTAAAAAGTGTATCGGATGATTTATTAACAATATCATATTTAATAAAAATAAAATCCTTATAATCACCAAAACCCCAGGAGTAAATCATTTGTTCAAATTGCAACTTGAACGGATAGCCTAACGGCTGGCGTAATCCTAACCCGCCATCAAACCTGTCAAGGTCTGTATCTTTATAGGTAGCAAAAATATCTTCACCCGATATGAAAGCAGGGCCATTGGGATACCTCGTTAATGTTCTGTCATTTTGGTCAGGTATGTAATATCCATAATACCTGTCCTTTTTTAAAGTGTCTTCAGGATTTTCACTTGCATCCCAAATAGGCCAATTATCCCTTTCTTTTGCTGTTATAGGTTTGCCGTCATTTGTTAAAAAATCGGTTGAAAAACAAGTTCTGTATTTATAAATATCGGTTTCGTCAAACAAGTCTCCGTCTTCAATTCTGCCGGGGACCATCCATGATTTTCCATTATTGGGATTGTAAGTAATTTCAACAAGTTTATGGGGAACCGGATCGTTTGGTAAAAACTTCTGTGCGCCGAACCAAATACCGCCGCCGTAAATATATTGATTAAATGAGCCTCGGGGCCAGATTCCGCCTCCTTTATTATGCAAAACATCCAACCCGAAAATACCATAATTTGTTGTAAAGAACTGGATGTTGCTTATGGTATTTTCCTGAAGGTCAAATGGCCGTTCATACTTTCTTTGAATTTCATCAGTCTTGTCTTTATCACCGGGATTAACTTTGGTTTTTGCTAAAGTTCCAATTGTTAAAGCGATAAATAAAACAATAACAAACAATGAAATAAACATTTTTTTTGTGAAGTTATACATATATTTTCCTCTCATTATCATATTTAATTTCTTATTTGCTTAAATAACGTTAAAACCTGAACATAGCCCCGAAATATACGGTAATTGGGAGTTGATAATTTCCCTGGAATTTACGGTTTATTTCAAGTTGTTTTTTAAAAGCCTGGAATTTCTCGGTCTGGGTAACCACACCATTTCCATCGAAATCCGAGTTCACATTATATTTTCTGTTACCAAAATAATCATATTGGTCAGGTTTAAAAGAATCGGTATTTGAAAAATCTGCTTCCTTGTATAATGTTGTTGAAGAAAAACTGCCCTGTGTATAATAAAATGATGTACCATCATCATCAGGGTCACCTGTTACTATATAATAATTATTAGCACTTCTAATATTAAAAATATTAAATACATCAACAAAGAATTCAACTGAGGATTCCCCAAAATCTTCACCAAATATATCCTTAAATTTAAACATCTTGGATAATCTCATATCTGTTCTCCATGCAGATGGCCCCCTTTCAGCATTTATTTCACCTACTACTTTACCTTTAATATCCCTTTTTGTGTAAGGTGTACCCGTCTGGAAAAATGTCGTAAAGCTTATATTTGTATTTTCCAATGGTTGAATGCCTGCTATTGATGGCCCCTGATTATCCCTCCAGTCAAAAGTAAGATTGAAGTTGATTCTGTGCCTTCTGTCCCATGACATGGGATATTCGGATAATGGATAAGCGGGTAAATTCGTATATGGGTCAATTGGCATTTGATAGTTATCTCCGGCATTTGAGGACGTACCATTTGCTGAAGATAAATTATAATTCAACGAAAATCCAATATTATCTGTTGCTGTTACATTTTTTCTTAATGTAAATTCAAGTCCTTTTGCATTTCCATATTCGGCAACAGTATATAGGTAGAATGATACGGGAACTGCCGGAACATACATGATTCCAATTTGATTATATATATCTTTATAATATGCAGTTACATCAAATGCAAAATCATCGGATATTTGATTACTATATGAAACCTGGTAAGCATTTACACGTTGTGCATCCATATTCGGATTGCCGAGTATTTGATTACCGCGAAGTCTGGGTGTAGCAAATCCATCATATAAATTCTGAAATTCAGGAATTTTGAAATACATGTCATAAGCAATAGAAACATTTGACCGTTCGGTTATTGGATAGGTAACGTTAACTCTCGGGCTAATTTGGAACTTCATCTTTGAGTTGGCAAATCCGGTATCGGATAATATTGAAATAAAATCAGTATTTGTTGTTCTATAATTCGAATTTGGTGTAAAGATGTCGAACCGCAAACCCGGACTGATAATGATTCCTTTATAAGAAATCTGGTCCTGCAAATAAAGAGCGCCGAGCATAGGCTTATAAGGTTTGCTTGTCATTTCCCATGTCCTTTGGTCTTCAGCATAGAGGTTTCCTCCCCATTCGTCCGTGTAAACATCAAAAAACGGGTCGGCTACCCAAGGTAAATTATTTTCATGCCTGTAAAGTTCATAAAATCTGAAGTCAATTCCGGTTTTAAACATATGGGAAAATTCACCTTCTATGTTCAACGAATAATTGCCTTCTACCTGCCAGTAATTACTTTTCCTGAATTCAAAATATCTGTTATTGCCATGGGTTGCATAAGTATTATCTCTCCCAAATGGATTATCGGTGCCTGAATCATTTATATCACCTTCTATATACCCCGTAATCGGATTAATTTTTCGCGAAGCACCCCTCAGATAACCATCCGCGGTTGAAATGATTGTAGGTATAACCTCAAATTCATCAATAATTCTGTTCTTACCCGAAACCAAAGTATTTTGGTCGGCTTTTACTTTATCAAAGGGATACCACATTTCGAAACCTGTAAA
Source organism: Bacteroidota bacterium (assembly GCA_021824625.1). GTDB lineage: Bacteria > Bacteroidota > Ignavibacteria > Kapaibacteriales > UBA2268 > XYC2-FULL-35-21. The sequence continues at coordinate 9,810 of JAKAKE010000024.1, forward strand.
GAAATTCGGGTTAATTGTCGGGTCCTTGATTTCTGCTTCAGAAGGGAACCTGCCATCTATATAATCAGTAACAGAGTACCCCGGGTAAAGATTTCTTTTTGATGTTTCATCGGCATTTGTATTATTTGAGATTGTTAATTCATAAAAACTTTTATCAGATAATGTATGATTTATTCGTGCCATTAGGTTCATCACGAGTGTATTATTCACCGGCAATTTTGCTATATATTCAGGCAAACTATTACTAACACCGTTTATTACACCAAAATCACGTGCATAGAGCCAATTTGTTGATGGTACTGAGGCTATTTCAATGTTAGTCAAGCCCCACATACCACCTACAAGAAGGTATATGTCATCGGAAATTCCCCACTTCGTTTTTACGGAAAGATTTTTCACCCAGCTTCTGTTATTATCCAATCGTCCAATATTATCTTGCCCTCGTTCAGGATGATTTACGTCCACCGGATTATAAATCTTATAACTTGCATTTCTGTACTTTTCGTATAAATAATAACCTGACATAAAGAAGGTTGAGTTACTAAGAATAGGAATGGGGCCACCTGCTCCAAATTCAAATATATTCTGTTGTGGACCCTGAAGTTTATTTCCTTCTCCAGTATGAATTGCAGTCAATTTTCTCCCGTCATCTTTTAACACCAAATCAGTTAGCTGCGAACCCCATAAGGCATCCACATCCGTTCTCCATCTAATAAAACCTTCATATTTATCAGTACGCCCGACTTTACTTACAGTATTAACAATACCTCCAAGGGCATTACCATATTCAGGAGCGAACGCACCTGTATTTACCTGTACTTCTTCAGTTGCATAAGCACTAATCATTGGAAAATATGTTAATCCGGCAGCACCGAATCCACCTGTGAATTGATTGCCTAAATCTATTCCATCAACCCTGATTTGCGATTCGGTTTGGCGGCTCCCACGAATATTGTAGCCGTTATTACCCTGAAAGACACCGGCACTCAAACCGATTACCGATTGAATTCCTTCGCGGGCGACATGAGTTAATCCATCAGATGTTATTTTTCTTTTGGTTCCGATTTCTGTATTATTAACCATAACCTTTGTACCAAAGACATCAACCTGTCCCATTTTTTTAATCTCTGAGTTCAGTTTAACGTTGATGTCTGTGGTTTCATCAGCAGATATTCTTATGGTAGTTGTATATTTGGAATAACCGACTGCAGTAACCTGAACCTGGTATTCACCGGAATTGATGTTAACGATTGTAAATCTTCCATCTTTATCTTTGACATAAGTGCCGCGGGGTGTTCCGATTACTCTGACAGTTGCACCAATCACAGGTTTGCCTTCGTCATCAACAACTTTGCCCTTTAGGGTACCGTAAATACCGGCATAAGTTGTGAGAGGAAATATTAAAAAGCTAATTAAAAATAAAGTCAATATTTTTCGCATAAATGCACTCCTTAAAAATTTATATTTATTTTATCTCACAATTGTAATCATTTGGGTTGCTCTCTGTCCGTTAGACGATACAGTGCAGAAGTATGCACCGGCAGGGAGGTTTTCAATATTTAATTTTACCGATTGCACACCTGCTCCTCTTAATCCCAAGAATACATTTTTCACAACCTTTCCCATCAAATCGTAAATCATTATATCAACTTTCCCATCGTTTGGCAAATTGAAATTAAATTCAGCATTTTCATCCATCGGATTTGGATAGATGCTTGTGATGCTGAGTTTGGAATTGATATTTGTAGTTTCATCAACATCCAAAACACTTGATGCATCAAAATTTCCAATCATCACATATTGGGGATAAAGTTCAAGATATCTTTGTCTTTCTCTTGCAGTGGCAGGGTCATCTCCCGGATTTGGTATTGTTTCAATTTTCAAAATTGGGACATTCAACAACCCATTTGGCACATAATCTGGTATCCATGTAATCCTGTCCCATATTTCACTAAGGGTTATATCGAGAGGTTCTCCCCAACTCGAATTCTTATATCTACCATTAACTAATATATCAGTTGTATTAACCGTTTGCTGTGTTTGCTGGTCAACCAATCCTAAATACTCAACCCATTTACATAAAATTGTATTACCATCGAATGAACGGGACATTTGAAGTTCATAACCCATCTGATTGTTGGTTCCTGAAGGTAGGTATGCAATAACTAAGCCAGATACATCAGCAATTTTTCTTATACCCCAGCTGCCGTTCTCTTTATAAATTTCGACAATTTGTTTTAATTGCAAAGAATCAGGTTGTGATACACCATCAATAGCTCCATCATAAACATCTAAAGCAAAACTAAAATCCCCGTTATCAAAAACAACAAAGCCTTTTCCATTATAATTCATAAAAATACTGTCGGGGTCAAAACCTATAGCAGCAGCATAATCTCTGAGAAGCTGATGGGGTGATACATCAAATTCGCTCCAGGTCTCACCATAGTCAGTTGATATTGACACTCCAAGTTTCACTCTGTTATTAGGTGCCTGGCTGACAAAATTTCCCTCAACAGCCATATACATTGAATTATTAGGACCGTATTCCAAATCAATAATTGAAGCTGACCTAGTGCTATCCTGACTCACAGGGTAAAATTTCGCGCTTAGCCATTGAGCTGGGATCTTCGGTGTCCATTTGTCAAAAGTCATTGTTTTTCTGAGTCCGATATTACTATTATTATCCCATTGATTTCCTCCGGGGGGCATTAATCCACCGACTGCAAGACCAAATGCATCTGTACCATCAACACCACCGAGTATCATAGACTCAGTACCAGCCCAGCCATAATCCTGACCATCATAATTAAACGCACCATTAAATGAAGCTGGTGGTTTATCAACAACATTATATAACCCGTTAACATATCCGTACCAACCTGAAGCATTATTTGTTGGTGCAGTAAAAACATAAGTAAGAATGTTTTCATAACTAAAGGCGTGAATACTTGGATAACGGGCTGTGCCATAACCTCCGGGTGATTTTGCATTAAATATTAGTTCAGGAGCAGTCCAATCTTGTCCAAGGTTGGTTGATGTCAATAAAAATAAATTATCCTTTGTATTAGTTCCGGTATAATTTGGGTCTTTTTCCAAATCTGTATAACCTCTTTTTATAGTAACCAAAGTGCCGGAAGGAATATGATAAACAAAAGGCTTTTGACTATCTGTAAAATATGAATAAGCATTTGAAAGAGAATCCAAAATTCTGAAATCAACTGCTTGTATTGTATTTTGTTTTTTAACTTTTAAAGTAAAATTTTCGGATACTGCGGAAGGAGCTATTTCTTTAGGTCCCCCAATATTAGGGATATGATTCTTCAGTGCGGGAAATTCCTTTGCAAGTGTTGTTGCAAACAATCCGAGAAACAGCATTAAAGCCGTACTTATAGTAATGAGAGAGCGTAACAATTTCATTTGAATCCTCCAATAATTATTAACTAAAAATTTTAAATTCGATTTTAAGCAATCTTCAAATATAACAATTTCTTTTTGATTGTTATAATTTATTAAGTCTCATTACTTTCAATTATTTAATCCGTCCAAGTAATTATAAATCAATAAATTAGAACTAATTAAAAATTTATCTGAATTCCATAGATTATAGTAGCGGTTGATTTCAATCTCCTGCTCACACTTTCACCCGGTAAGCTTGCCTGAAACAACCTCCCCTCAGTTCCAACGGTTACAGAAAATCCATCAAGAAATTCATAAATACCGAAAAGCTTCCCGTAGCCTAATGGCCCGTCATGGGACATTCCAAATCCTATCCTTCCTTCGAGGGACAAATCATCAGACTTAATCAAGGACCTTTCATAAAATGCAGAACCCCATACCATTTGCCTGTGATTTTCCAGGGTCATTGAATATTCGAATAAATCAACTCCTATCGGAATGTCAAATTCAGATGTCTCGATCATCTGTGTCTTACCGGTGCTCATCGGCTGGTATGGTAAAGGCAGAACAACATTTTCTTTATAGGCATATTCAGAATAGCCTATTTCTATTCCTAATTTCTCATCATTATCAATTGTATAGGCTAAACTCTGTGAAAAGTTGGTAACAGCCATTTTCTCACCGTCACCAAGTCCTGTACGGATAAAATCTGTGCCGAGAAAAGATGAGAAAATGACTTCTGTTTTCTTCTCACCGGGCTTCATTGGAACCGGTAAACCGGCAATTTCCGCAGGTTTGGTTTTGTTGGTTACTAAATTATTAAAATTATTTATTTCTGCTCTGCCATCCTTTTTCAGTGTCTCCTTTTTATCTTTAGCTGACGGTGTACTATATAACGCAACTGAAGGTTTAGATTCATTATCCTCAAGTTCATCAATATTGTTATTTAATACGGGTGATATATGTAATGGCGAAGCGTCCCACATCACTTCTGTCTTTTTATCAGCACTCACTTCAATGTCAGATATAACAATCTCATCGGCATGAGCGATTCCTTTTCCTCCACCTTGAGCGGATGAAACCGAAGAAACAGCCATGTCATTTGTTGAAACTCTTCCAACAGCCGGAGGAACCATGTTATTAATAATTCTGCCGGTAGAAGCAGCAAGATTATCACCGGTAATAACGGGTGATGTTTCAGGTTCATTATTTTCTGAACTTAATTCTGAAATTTGAATTCCAAGTTTTTTTCCAAGACTGCCTAAAGTCATATCATCAATTTGAAATACAAAACTGAAAATGAAAAAAACAATCATAGCCGCTAAAACCTGTGAACGTCTCCATAAGAAAGGACGTTCAATTATAATAGGCCGGCTTGCAAGAATCTTCATCAATATAATATCTTCAGTCTGCCTGAGTAGAGCCTCGGGAGCATCTATTGATTGAGAATCCTCTTTCATAGCCAAATGTACAGAAACAGCCGAATCGAATTTCTCACGGGCATAATCATCTTCCGAGAGTAATTTCCTCAGAAGAACATCTTCCTCTTCGGTCAATTCTCCGTCAATATACTTCGATATGTGGTCATCAAGCTCCATAAAGCTCCTCTTTCAATGGTGTCAACAATTTCCTCATTATTTCCCTTGCACGGAAAACACGAACTTTTGCAAGAGATAAATCTATGTTCAAAATATCGGCAATCTCCTGATACGAACATTCTTCGTATTCCCTGAGCAGAAGGGCTTCCCTCAATGCTAAAGGCAATATTGCAATTGCCTTTTCGATGCAATCCTTCAATCCGATATCCGGCTCATTTTTTCTTGCCGAAAAATGAATCACTTCATCGAACTCATCGTGTTCTTTCCGTGTACGGATACTATTCAAGCAGGTGTGCCGTGCAATCGTAAAAAGCCATGCCTGAAAATTATCCCCCCTAAACTCTCTTCTGTGCTCAAACACTTTTATAAAAATCTCCTGGAATGTGTCTTTTGCAGAATCCTCATCTCCCAACATTCTCAGGCAGAACCTGTAAACTTTTTTATTATATCTTTCATAAAGCAAATGGAAGGCTTCGGCACTCCCCTTCCTCAAATCTTCAAAAGCTTCTTGAAGTCTTTCGGGTTGCAACCCTTCATGGTCGTCAATATTTCCCATGTGTTTATCCATAAATCAGCATATTTATTTAAACAGCACTTCCGCTTTTAAACATAAAGACACATCTACTATAATAAAAGTTACAACCATATTTAAAAAAATTTTCAATTTCCAAGTCAACAGTCGTTAGTCGTTAGTCAATAATTGTTTGTTATTGTTTTCAACTTCCGACTTCCAACTTCCGACTTCCGACTTCCAACTTCCAACTTCCAACTTCCGACTTCCAACTTCCGACTTCCAACTTCCGACTTCCGACTTCCGACTTCCAACTTCCGACTTCCGACTTCCGACTTCCGACTTCTGACTTCCGACTTCCGACTTCTGACTTCCGACTTCTGACTTCCGACTTCCGACTTCCGACTTCCGACTTCCGACTTCCGACTTCCGACTTCTGACTTCCGACTTCTGACTTCCGACTTCTGACTTCCGACTTCCAACTTCCGACTTCCGACTTCCGACTTTTATTCATTTACGGGAGTTTCAATTTTAATTTTTACTGTCCTGCAATAGCTCCTGCCTTGAGGCAAGTCATTGTTATATAAAAGGACATCGCTGCCAATCGGATTAATATTCAGATTGGATTTATTAACATTTAGTATGTTTTGAACTTCGTTACAACGTCTCAGGGCGAGTTCCCTATTGTATATTTGTTCGCCTGTTCTATCAGCATATCCTTCAATTGTTACAATAGAATTAGGCATAATCCTTTGTTTTATTTCATCCAATATTTTCTTATGGCCGGGTTTAATATTTGCCTTATCATAATCAAATAAGATTAAAGAAAATCTTTCTATTCTTTTATCTTCCTTCAGTTCATATCTTTTCTTTCTGATAGTCAACTGCTCAATAAGAAGAGAAGTTTCAGCTTCTGTCATTTGGTCAACATTATCATTTGCAGTTAACTTTATTTTCACAGGCGAATCAAGTTTCGGAATCGGTTCTTTCTCAACTTCCCAAACCAGCTTTCCAGGTTCCTTGATTGTCATTCTGAGCGAAGTCGAAGAATCTCTTGGTGAATATTTTCTTAATACATTACCTGATTGTTCAACTGTTATCTCCCAATCTGTCAATTCAGCCTCACAAAGAATATTTGGTTCAATCTCGACAACAGGTGGATTTGATTTCCTGTCTATTTCTTTCAGGTAAACAGGTTTTAATAAATCAAAGCTTGTAGAACTTAATTCTGCTCTTTGATTCTCAATCTGTCCGTCAATAACAGTGTTATTACCGGGATTTTCGGGAAGGTTTCTTTCATTAACAATTAATCTTTCAGGTTTGATTCCCCAAATATTAACTAAATACTCCTTAACGGCTTCTGCTCTCTTTCGCGACAAATTTAAATTATTTGTTTCAACTCCCAGATTCTTATTACAGCCTGTGAGTGTCAGTTTCTCCTTTGGCTTATGCCTCATTCTGTATCCTACAATATTGAGCAGGTCGGAATAAATATCCATAATGTTCCGATTCATAGAATCCTCGACGAAAGAGTTAGTCTTGCTCTTTGTCAATAGATGCAATCCTGTTGTATTAATATCCGAACTACCCTCTTTAAAAAACACATGAGGAAGCAAAGGAAAACCTTCTTCAATTTCAGTTTCCTCTATAACAATAGTTGGAGTCTTCTGTCTGTTGCCATCTGCACTGATACCGTAGGCTTCAATGGCGGCTGTCAACTTTGGTTTTGGCAATGGTAAAACCGTGTCAACCCGTTCAATCTTTTTTATAACCGGTGGAGGTTCAACATGAGGATAAAATGGAAATTTTATGGATGCTCCCAATTGCAAATGATTTGGTTTCCAATTAACGGATGTTACATTTATAAAACCGATATAATATTTAATTTCAGGTATTAAATACGTATTTCTTCCAATTGGTAATTCATAGCCCAGTCCAACCATACCAAATAAAAGGATAGAATTTTTATTAGGTATTTCAATGTTATAATAATCATTTTGAATTGTTCTTCCATCAAGAAATGTAACATTTTCAGGAGAAATTAATTGTTCCTTCTGGTTCATTGTTCCCGTAACAATATACCCGGCTTTTAAACCAAAACTTGCAATAAATCCATGCAAAAATTTCATTTTAAAAATTGGTTCAAAACTGATAATATCAATTTTTGAATCAATTGTATGGTCAACTGCCACATCCACAACCTCGGTAATCCCGTTTCTCAAAACTGTTGTATTGGCTATTTTTTTATCATGAACCAATAGCTCGGCACCGATAGAAGAATAACCTGATCTGCCCTCGATAAACATATCGTTTTTGATTTCATAATCAAACAATGCACCAAGGCTGAAACCGCTTCCTGTACCACTTGTGAAACCCTTGCAACAATTCGGCACAGGCGGTATTTCTTTGAAATCGGCACTATGAATATTCAGATTATATCCTGCATATCCACCGAGATAAAATAGTGGTTTGAGACTCTTCAGAGTTGTATCATTGCTCTCACCCCGAGCATTATCTAAGAGTAAAACATAAGTTATTGCAATAACAAATAAAATTTTAAATATTTTCATTTTTTTATTCTTCATTTTGAATTTTACATTTTACATTTTGAATTCTATTTAACTACCATCACAGGAATAACAATCCGTCGTGTCGGTGATTTCAATATTAAATAGTATATCCCGCTCGACACATTTTCTAATTCCAAATTGTAATGGTAATCTATATCGGAATTGAGTTTGACATCCCATTCCTTAATTTTAGAACCATCTCCAGTCAAACCCATCAATTCAATTTTATAGCTGCCTGTTTCAAGAACTGTAATATTTACTTCCAAAAATTCATCAGCCGGATTAGGAGACACAGACATAGCAATCGGACTACCATGTCTCAGCAATCTGTCTTGTCCCCGTCTGCAAATTTGAATTTCGAGACTGCCGTTTTCCATAGTCGGAGGGTTGATGGTTTCACCGCCAGTCCACTGAAAATCAAGCCATCTAAGGTCTGTGTAAGTAGTATCACCTAACAAAGTGTATCCGATTATTTCAGTCAATAATGAATCAGTTTTACTAATATTAACATCACTCACTTGAATTGAAATGACAACATTTTTCCTGTCTCTCGATAAAGAAAGGATGTTACCTTTACTCATTGATACAGGAAAGAACAAGGTAGAATCAAAACCAATATCGGCAACGAATGTTGAACCCATTAGAGTTTCATTCGGATTTTCAAGTTTCCCATAAACAGGGATTCGATAGCCGTCTTGGTCAGGTGATACATCCGGCAAGTGCGGCAGCCAGACACGCATTGACTTTTCCGGTGAACCCCTTCCGTTTACAATTACACTTACACTGTCAATGCAGGTGAGAACTTGTATTCCAAAATGCATAGTATCTTCATAATATTTTAATGAATCGGGTGTAAATTGAATAGTTACAACCAGACTATCTCCGGGTTGCAGGATTGTAATAGGAATCGGGTCAGGATTTGTCCTGAAATTCCCGAAGAATGAAATTGGTACAATAGTAACAGGTAGAGTTCCAACATTTTTTAGAACCAGTTTTCGTTCTGCGGTTGAACCGACTGTAACATTTCCAAAAGCAACCTGGTTTGGTATCATCAAAATACCGCTTCTTCTTTCCCCTCTTAATGAAGTAACGACTTCCATCGTATCGTTATTCATAAAAATCGGAATTGCCAGCTCAGCCTGTTTTATTCCATCTGTTGAACCCTGAGGATGAAACTGAACATCAATAAAACAGGAATCACCCGGATTAAGTATCTTCGTATATGAATTAGTATCGAGAATGTTGAATAAAGATTTATCCAATCCTCTTAGATAGGGATTTGGCAAAAGTTCAATTGAAGCAGTTCCGGTATTAGTAACCATAACAATCAACACCGAATCTTCGCAGGGAGCAAGAATACCAAAATCAAGACTCGTAGTATTTTCAATATTTCCAACAAGTCCATCACCTTTGACATCTACAATAAGTGAATCGGGACATGGAATATCAAAAATAAATTTCAAATGTGCTGTTTGAACACCACTATTTATGAAATTCATACTAATATCGAAGTCTGCTGTTCCTCCATTCGCTGCTATAGTTGCTGTTTGAGGATTTAAGCTGACATTAGAATTATCAATTTCTACTCTTAAGACATGAACATCAAATTCACTGTTATTTGTTAATGTTATTGTTTGTGTTCGTATTTCTCCAATAGGTACAGCTCCAAAGTCAATCATAGATGGCGCAGAAACTCTTATGCTGTCACTCCTGGCTGTAAGTGGAACGACTATATTCGGTATTGAAGGTTCATCCGTACTAATTGAAAAATCAGCATTCTTAGTTCCCGATGCACCGACCGAAGGAATAAACTCAATTATATACATTTCACTGCTATTTGGCAGTAGTGTATAAGGAACATTAGAAGGCTCTGTAACAATTCTGAAAAATGCAGGATTTGCCCCTGTTATTTGTCCTCTCGATGTAATACTGACAGCACCTGTTCCCCTGTTGGTAACAATAATTGTATCGAGCTTGGTCCGGCACATACCGAGTAAACCGAAATCAATTGAATATTTATTCAACTCAATCAAAGGTATAACAGAATTTCCTTTTACTCTGATAAAAGCGGTGTCAATACAAGATTTTCCCTGCATTACAGAATAAGCAAAATAATTTGTTGAATCATTACCTTCAACCGTTGGTGCATATTCAATATAGACTTCAACGCCCTCATCTTTTTTAAGCAGTATAGGAACAGAAGGAACTGAATATAATACTTTAAATGGCGGATTTAGAATCGGCAAAGTAGTTATTAAAGCATCGCTCGAACCAGTATTTCTCAGATATGTTGTCAATGTATCCCTTGTGCCGACTTTAATATCTGTGAAAGTAATATCATTCGAGAAAGTAATATCTGTTCTGACTCCTTCACCAATTAAAGTTACAGTGTCAATTACTGAAGGACATTCCAGACTACTAACAAATAATTTTGCAGTAATAATTCCTTCACTTGTCGGTTTGAAACTAACATAGATTGTGCTTGTATCTCCCAAAGGGATAGTTCTCTTTCCTGATATGCCGCCATCATAATCTGTTGTTGATGAAAAGACAAGGTCTGCAATGTTTATATCAATGCTGGAGGCATTTTTAAAATTAAAATAAACTTCCTTTTTGTCTCCAACACATACTTTTCCAAAATCAATTGTATCAATGTGAAAAGGTGATAAAATATCCAACAAATAATAATCAACTGAATCAATTATAGCCTCATAAGCAATCTGCCAGGGTTTATATCTCGATTCATAATCATTGTTGTAGATTATAAGTGTATCACGAATGATTCCTGTCTGACCTGGCTGGTATGTGTATCTCACAATAACTTCCTGCGAATCTGCCGGTGCTACCGACACTATATTTGTCGGCGTTACAATTGAAAAACCACTCCCCGGATTTTTGAATCCTGATGAATCCATTCTCATAATTAAATTTGCTTTCCCAATATTATGAATCTGAATTGTATCGTCGTGTGTATTACCTTCACATCCGACAATCCTGAAAGAAATCAATGTGTCGCTGTCAATAACAGGAAGTAAAATAACCCTGAAAATGTTTGCTGCGGATTGAGACATTACTGCTTCCGGGTCCCAAAGATGGTCTGTCATATTCTGAAAAGGATTAGTAACATCCTGTATAACCGCAAAAAAGTAGAGTGAATCATCACCTTGCAGATCAAGTGGAATTTGCCAATTGGCAACAGGTGGTAAAACCTGTATAATTTCCTGCCATACACCCGATTCAGGCTTAATGAAAAAATGCAGATTCTCAGCAACATTTCTACTGCCTGTTAAATTGAATTGCCTCTTAACAAAATTGGATGTATCTGTCGTCGGACCGCGATATTTGGTAGCTTCAGGAGGCACAGTTACAGGACCGAAATTCCAAATCGGGTAATCGTGCCTGATTCTGCCGGCTCCACCGGGAACACCGCCGCCCATCCCGCCAGTTGTATTTGCTATTCCTCCGTTTATAGCTATTCTTGTGTGGTACGAAACACTTCCCCCTGAACCTCCTCCGCCATGAGCGCCATTATCACCGGTATGCCCTTCACCACCTTCAGCCGTTAAACTGATATTCGAAATAATCGGTGCATAAAGTCTTACAGCACCACCGCCACCACCACCGGAGCCAGAACATTCGATTGCCGAAAATGGATTTAATTTTTGAGGATTTCCACTTGCACCGCCTGAACCACCTGCAATAGGCACTACCATGCTGTTACCGTACATTCTGCCGCCATTCTGAGTTCCGGAACTTATTCCATTCGTTGCATATCCCCCGGAACCACCGTTTTTCCTTTGTTGATAACCGCTGCCTCCGCCAAAACCACCCATGGGGTCATCAGAATTTCCATCTGCTGTTCCAACACCAGGCTTACCGAAAGGATGGCCTGTACCTCCGCCTGATGCTTCATAAGAATTCGGATTTTGCTTTGGAGGATAAATTCCATTGATACTGTATCCTTTTGATGGGTTACTGCCAGTTCCAAAACCAACAGATTTTAAACTTCCTCCTCCGCCGATTACTCTGTTTTCACCGCCTTTGCCGCCACCTGTAAATCCATCGCCTCCGTCATCACCTTGTGTTCCGCCAGAATTAACATCACAGAATCTGCCACCGCCGCCGCCGCCGCCGGGACCCGCATGTCCGCCATGTCCACCTGCAGATATTTCTCCGTCAACGGTTATTTTAGTATTATTTCCTCCCTGTACTTTTCCGATAGATAATAAAACAAAAGGTAAAAATGCTTCGTTTGCAGGTGTTGAAGGGTCACAATCAATAGTTGAAACATTATAACTGACATTTGCTAAAATCATAGAATCTACAATCATCGCTCCACGCTTCGACCTTTTTCCAAGTGAGCCGGAGCCTAATGTCCAATGTGCAATTCCTGTCGCATCTCCAATGTGAAATGGATTTACTATATAAAATGTATCAATGTTTGATGATACACCCATCACCGTTACTTTGTAAGGTATTCTGAAACTTGAACTAAGCAGATTCCAATCCCATGAATTGGGCTGAACTGACGGACGAATAAATACTTGTGATGAAATCATCCTTCCGCCCCAGCTAACGATAATGGGCCCGAAAGTAATTTTCTGTGCATCCGAAGGATTCACACATTCTAATCTCACCACGTCACCGGGATTATTTCTATATATAGAATCCAACCAGAAATTTTGTGCCGAAGCCGGTACATTGTCCGGGTCAAACGGGCAAATTATATCAACATATACATTCATTCCCGGAGCTCCGATATCAGGAATAATATATGATATTCGAGGTTGTGAAATCAATGATGAAGTTAATGTTAACATCAAAATCGAAGTGAGTAGCAAAAACTTTTTCATGGAAGCTCCTTTATTTTTTTTATTTATTTCAAATTCACAAGATTAAAATTAATAACTAATTTAAAAGAATACAATCAATATTATTTATTGTTACTTAAAATAAATTTAACATGGCTTGGATTTTGCTATTTTTGTTATAAAATAATATAAAGATAAAATGAATCTTACAGAAACGATAAATAAATTTCTTGAGTATTGCAGACTTGAACGCAATTATTCACCACACACAGTTCTGAGCTATAAGCTGGCTCTGAATCAGTTTTGTATTTATTTAAAAACCGAATATTCAAACCTACCTGACTTGAATGAAATTACTACTAATGATGTCAGGCCCTTTCTCGGATGGCTTCATGATAACGGAAAAGAAAAAAGCTCACTCAAACAAAAAATTTCTGCTGTCAAATCATTCTTTAAATTTTGTCAGAAAAAAGGATTCATTGAAAGAAACCCTGCGGCATTGGTTATAACACCAAAAACACCAAAGCGGCTTCCTTCTTTTCTCCTTGAAGGTGAAGTAACAGAATTATGTAATCAATTCAATCCGGAACTCGCAGAAGATTCGAGAAATCTTGCATTGATTGAATTAATTTATAGTTCAGGTTTGCGAATCAATGAGGCTCTACAATTGAACATAAATAATATAAATTTTTCGACAAAAGCTGTCAGAGTACTCGGTAAAGGTAGAAAAGAGCGTGTCGTACCAATAGGTTCAAAGGCATTGCAGGCTTTGACTAATTACATAAAAAAAAGAAAAGAATTGTCTGAAAAAATTGAAGATAATTCTCTTTTCATTTCAATAAACGGTAAAAGATTGAGTTCGGTTGCAGCTTATAGAATCATAAATCATGCTATGCAGGGAATAACAGAAGCCAAACGGAAAAGTCCTCATGTTCTACGTCACTCATTTGCTACTCACTTGCTTGACCATGGTGCCGATATTCAATCGGTCAGCGAAATGCTCGGGCATGAATCCCTTTCGACAACCCAGATTTACACTCACGTCTCGGTTGACAGGCTGAAAGAAGCATACAAAAAAGCACACCCAAAAGCCTAATCAATTACGAATTATGAATTACGAAAGAATGTCATTCCTGGGAAAGCAGGTATCCAATATTTCCCCATTAGAATAAGGGAGATTCAATGGGATTTAAAATTTTACTCTTAACCTTTTATTTACGAATTTTGTAAAACATTTTTTTTAATGTCACCCTGAGCATAGTCGAAGGGACTTAATCAATAAAAAAATATGAAAAAAATCAAGGTCTCTGTTATCGGCTCCGGTCATTTGGGAAGCATCCACACAAGATTATGGAAATCAACACCCAACTCCGAATTGATTGGTATCTTCGATACCGATGTTGAAAGAGCAAATAAAGTCGCAAACGAAAATGTGATTAATGTTTTTGATACAATAGATGAAGCGGTTCAATCATCTGATGCAGTAACGATTTCTGCTCCGACAACATTCCATTACGAAATAGCCGAAAAGTGCATCGAGTGCGGAGTTCACTGCCTGATTGAAAAACCTATAACATCAACATATCAAGAAGCAAAAAAAATAATTGCCCAGGCAAAAAACAAAAATCTTGTCATTCAGGTCGGGCATGTGGAAAGATTTAATCCTGCACTGCTCGCTATAAAAGGCTACAAATTGAATCCTATGTTCATCGAAGCACACAGGCTCAGCCAGTTCAAGCCTCGTGCTATTGATGTTTCTGTTATTCTCGATTTGATGATTCACGATATTGATATAATGCTTTGGCTCATAAAATCCAAAGTTGAAAAAATTGATGCCAACGGAGTCGCAGTACTGACCGATACTCCTGACATCGCAAATGCAAGAATAAAATTTGAAAATGGCGCAGTTGCCAATTTGACGGCATCCAGAATTTCTGCAAATCCTATGAGAAAACTGAGACTCTTCCAAAGCAATGCATATATTTCTATTGACTTCGGAAACCAGGATGTCGAGGTATTCAGATTATTGGAAGAAGATGAATCCGCAGAAGGAAATGCAATACCAGCAAATATGCTTGGAACACTCGAAGCCGGATTAAAAAACAAAAAAATTGTTTTCGAAAAACCTGTTGTTCCCGGAATCAATGCCATCGCTGAAGAACAAAAAGCATTTATCGAAGCAATTATCAATAGCTCACCAGCCGCAGTCAGTGCCGAAGAAGCTGCCGAAGCACTTAGGATTGCGGAATTGATTTCAGAACAGATTTCTTAAGATATATTTTGAATTTTGAATGTTGAATTCTGAATTAATTTATTATCAATTTGATCATGTAGTGATAATATATCGGTAATATTATAAATAACAACACACTTCCTTTACCGTAGTGAATAAATAATTGTTTCACGCAAAGATTTCGCAAAGTTCACAAAGAATTTTCATTTGTAATTCGTAATTCACAATTCGTAATCAATTATATAATCCCTACGGGATAAGGGTGGGTGTGGACTTATACATGCTACTAATATTTAATCGCTACGCGATAGAATTGTTATGTTTAATTATTATTTAACACCTACCCTATAATAAAAACCCCCTGAATCCCACTTTGATAAGGGGGAACTGATATGTATTTTATGATATGGATTCTGAAATAAATTCAGAATGACAACCACAATTCAGCATTCAGAATTTTTTTCCTAACAGTCTAACAGCCTAAACCCCTTCAGCCTGATTATTAATTTTTTATCATTTCGAGAATTTGCTCTTCATTGAGAATTGAAACACCAAGCTTCAGAGCTTTGCCATACTTGCTCCCGGGACTGTCGCCGACAACGACGTAGCTTGTGTTCTTGCTGACAGTGCCTGTTACTTTTCCGCCGAGAGATTCTATTTTTGATTTCGCTTCACCTCTCGACATTGAAGAAAGCTCACCTGTTAATACAAAAGTTTTTCCTGACAGAGTCATATCTTTTGCAACAAGCTCTTCTTCCTTCAATTTGAAATTAACACCGGCAGTCCTTAGCCGTTCTACTATTTCAAGTTCCTTGTCATTCCGGAAAAATTGAACAACAGATTCAGTCATCTTGTCACCAATTTCATAAACTGAATTTAATTCCTCAATTGTCGCTGATTTCAGTTTATCAATATCCTTGAATTGTTTAGCAAGTATTTTTGCCGAGCCTTCGCCTATAAACCTGATGCCAAGCGAAAACAGTACACGGTGAAATGAAGCAGTCTTACTTTTTTCGATTGCCTCTAATAAATTGTCTGTGCTTTTTTCTCCCCACCTGTCGAGATTCTTTATCTCATCCATATATTGATGCAAGCTGTAAATATCAGCAACATTTTTCAAGTATCCGAGTTCGACAAACTGCCCGACAACCTTTTCGCCAAGTCCTTCAATATTCATTCCGTTCCTCGATGCAAAGTGTTCGATAAGACGGCGAATCTGCCAGGGACATTCTGGATGAATACACAAGTAACTTGCCTCTCCTTCGAGTCTTGATATCGGGCTTTTCAAATCGCAGGGACAGACATCGGGAAACTTAAATTCAATTGCATCGGGAGTACGTTTTTCCAAAACAACTTTTGTTACTTTGGGAATTACTTCGCCGCCTTTTTCAATGACAACAGTATCCCCGATTCGTATGTCACGTTCAGATATATAATCGGCATTGTGAAGTGTAGCCCTGCTGATTGTCGAGCCGGCAAGAAAGACAGGCTCTAATTCCGCAACAGGAGTGATTATTCCTGTTCTTCCGACTTGCAGTGTAATATCCTTAAGTAGAGTGTGAGCATTTTCAGCTTCATATTTATAGGCGATAGCCCAGCGAGGAGAACGTGCGACGGTTCCCAGAATTTCCTGTTGTTTGATTGAATCAACTTTCAAAACAATGCCGTCAATCTGAAATCCAAGTTCGTTTCTCTTCCTTTCCCAGGTTTTGATAAAGGCAAACACATCATCAAGATTGCTGTACAACTCAACCGATTCACCGATTTGAAAACCCAATTGCTTAATTATTTTTATATTTTCGTGATGAGAATTGAAATTAATTTCGGAAGAATCAAAATAATAGCAGACAAATTTCAAAGGTCTTTGTGACACCAGCTTTGGGTCGAGAAGTTTTAGTGTACCTGCCGTGAGATTGCGCGGATTTGCATAAATCTTTTCACCTGCTTCTTCCCTCAATTCGTTGATTCTAAGGAAATCCTTTTCCGTTAAATAAACCTCTCCCCTGACCTCAAAATTTATAATTTCTTTACCATCAATTTTCAAATTGGTAACTGATAAGGGAATGTTTCTTATTGTCTTGACATTTTCAGTAATATCATCCCCGGCAAATCCATCCCCCCGCGTTACAGCACAATCAAGTTTGCCGTCCTTATATTTCAGACTGAGGGCAACACCATCATATTTCAATTCTGCAACATAATTAATTTCTTCATTTGGTAGTGCTTCCCGAACTCTTCTATCAAAATCCCTTACTTCAACTTCACTGTATGTATTTGACAAAGAGAGCATTGGTTTATCGTGATTCACCCGTTCAAACTCTTTGACAGCATCACTGCCAATTCTCTGTGTCGGTGAATCTTTGGTAATTAATTGAGGATATTTTTGTTCGAGCCGTTGAAGCTCCCTGAATAGCTCATCATATTCTTTATCAGTTATAGTCGGTTGAGCTTCAATATAGTAAGCATTATCATGCTTTTTAATTTGCTCCCTAAGCACGATAATTCTTTTTTCATCCAATTTTTGAGTATCAGGAAAAAATTCCATTTCTTTTTCTTTTGTAATAATTATTATTTATTAATCATTAGAATTTAAAACTATTAAATCAAATCCCAAAAAGATATTTTGTATTTTCTTATAAATCCCTTATATTTGTAGTCTATGAATTATAAAATTAAAAGAAAGTGCTGATATGGCAAAACAACAAACTTTCAGTGATAAAGTTAAGAAGAAAAAAGGAGATTCGAGAATCCACATTAAGGTTATTTACAGTTCAAAAACCGATGGCGGACATATAAGGTTTAATGAGAAACAAATAACTGTGGACGATATGAACCAATTAGAAAAAGTTGAAGTAAATTAGGAATTGAGATATGAAAAAAGGAATTCATCCATATTACCATACCGTTGAAATTGTAATGACAGACGGTTCAGTGTTTCAGACAAGGTCTTGCGTAAAAACAGACAAAATGGTGCTTGAAATTGATTCGAAATCACATCCTTTTTTTACCGGCAAGCAAGTGTTGATTGACACGGCAGGACGCGTCGAAAGGTTTAACAAACGCTTTGAAAAAACAAAGAAAATAAAAGAAGGAGTATAAAACATGAGCACAATTCATCCGATGCAAACGGGCAATGCCTTAAAAACAAATAAAAAAATCATTAAGAAGAAAAATAACCCCTTAAAGAGCTCTAAGGTTATTGATTACCTCGACCCAAAATTTTTATCGAGATTCACAAACGACCAGGGGAAAATTCTCCCGAGAAGAATTACAGGTGCTAATGCATTCCAGCAGAGAGAATTGGCAAGAGCAATCAAATATTCGAGGCATCTTGCATTGATTCCATTTGTTGCACAGGATACTGCTTAATAATGTAAAATTCAAATTGAAAAATTTATGGGGACAGAATTTTATTCTGTCTTTTTTTTTGTTAAAAAGTAAATTCGATGATTTCACAAGTTAATTTTCTTGAATTGGGTTGTTTGTAATAACCCTTTAAAAGTAAATTATAATATTTCCCCGGTTTAAAGTTGTAATTCTCTACTTTTATGATTTCACTTCCATCACCGGAATCATTTATAATCAATGTAAAAATACCTGTAGGAATAGGCATAAATTTAGTATATGACTTATATTTGAGGGGTTGGTTTATCTGGTAACTGCCGAAGGCAAAAACAATTTCAGGAGCATCCTGTGAAAGATGAACAAACCTTACATAAGCATTTGTGGGAACTGCTTTTCCAATGCTGTCATTAATCAATAAACCGTTTGTCCTGCTTTTTGTGCCATAAGCAAAAAAAGTGTAATAAGCATCTTTTGTCAAATCAAGCATTGTGTTAAAATAAATAGTCGAATCCTTATAGCTTTGTACCCTTATGCTAGTTAATCCTGAAGCAATGACTTTATATTCAACGGATGCCGAATCATAAAGAATATTTCTACTTATAATTTTATCCACTGAACAAATATCAACAGAATCTATTTCAGGCATGGAATTAATAAACATCACTTTTGCGAAATCGGTTGGTTCAACAACCTTTGGTGTGTCTAATTTCGTAACACATTCGCATGACACCAAGAATAATGTTGAAAATAACAATAATAAAATTGAAGTGCTTAATTTTAATTTCATAATAATTCATAAAAAAAAATAAACCCACAATATGTATCGTGGGTTTAATTAAATTATTGTAAAAAAATAATTTTGAGTATTAATTAAAAATTCACACTCCCTCCGAATGTAAAGCCATGATTCAATGAACCATAATAATTTGGATTCACTTTATAAAATAATCCGGCACTTTCGTATCCTGCATTCAGTCTAATCAAATTTGTAGGCTGAAGCATTAATCCTACTTGTAAACGAACTAATGGACCTACTGAAGTTCCGCCTGCTGTAAACTGTCCATAAGGATATAAAACATCTTCCCATAAAAATTCAGGTGCTATGAATCTGCATGTAGCACCATACCACATCAATTGCGGACTTTGTCTCTGACTCTGACTCTGACCACTTTCATCTACAAATTTGAAAACCTGGTTAAAAGCTTCCCAGCCAATTTCAAATCCGAATGACCAATATGGGTTTGTTTTATACATTGCACTAATTGCTAAATTTTTATTCCATTTAATTTCTTCTTTTTTATCGAAAGTCTGGGATAAATCTACACTCTGTGCAGGATTCAGAGCCAATCTTCTAACCTGAATAGTCCAATTAGTATTGTCAACCGAAACTAATAAAAATGGATTAACAAGAAAATTCAAGGTCCCGCTATTCATGTAAAAATCCTGTTTTGATTGTGTTGGATTGACCAGCACATTCGAATTTGTTGTCATTGAAGAATTGACTCTTCTGGTTGCTGAATTTGTCAGGTTCATATCCTGTGAAGCATCGCTAATTAATTCATTGTCCGAAAAAATATTATGTCTTTCGCTTAAATTATTAGCAGATAAATCCGTCCCATTACCGAACTCAACAGTATTAGCAGAATTACCTGATTGATTCCTCGAATTTGAATGTGTTCCAAATATATCATTTGCAACCCTTGGATTACGGCTTGAATGTCTAACTACGGAGCCATTGTCGGCAATGTTTTGGCTATTATCCTGGTCACCTGCTATGGAGCGGATAATAGGTATTGATGACATACCTGAAAAATTATTATTATCCGCATTAGTAACATTTTGTTCCTGAATGATTGATGACTTATTACCGCCATTAAAATTTAAAATATCCGGATTCATAACCAGCATAGTTCCGGTAGTAAGGAGCATAAGTAGAAGGATGACATTCAATGCAAAATACTTAACCCAAAATCTCTTTATCGAGGTTATAGGAGAAGTTGCAACCGTGTCTCCAACCAGGTTTTTCAAATACTCTTCGGAAGGAATCGAAAAACCGAGTGATGCAAATATCGTATTTGTAGCCTCCATCGGTGGTGTTATCATCGCCATATCGCTTTGTGCCACAACCTGAAGTTTGACCTGCTGGCTAAAGTCAACCCTCATATCCTGGTTTGTTGCAAGCTCTGCAAACAATATATCCTGTTGCATCTGGTCGAGCTCGCCATCCAGGTAATCGTGAATCATTCTTGAGTAATCCATTGTAATTCTGCTATTAATTAATTAGACATTTCTTTCAAATACGGTGACAGTATTTCTTTAATTTGTTCCTTGGCTCTCCATACCCGGTTCTTGATTGCAGAAACGCTTATTCCGCAAATCTTTGAAATCTCCTTGTAGGACAAACCCTGATACTGTCTTAAAACGAACGCTTCCCGATATTCAAAATCCAAAAGCTCGAGAGCCCTTGAAATCAGCTCCAGAAGCTCTTTTTTCTCATAATCGGTTTCGACAGATGAAACCTGGTAATCATCAATATTATAATTAGTTCTCTTATCTCTTTTATGGTTTAAGCATAAATTTCGTGCAATGGTCAAAAGCAAGCCTGGTATATTATCAACAACTTCAAGCGACTGGGCATTATTATAAAATTTCAGATAAGTCTCCTGAAAAATATCCTGTGCATCATCATGATTACCCATTACACGTAAACAATAAGCAAAAACCCTTTGGGCATACCTTGAATACAGCTCGGAAAATGCCGCCTCAGCCATTGGCTTCTTTTCCCGCAGAGCTTTGTATAGCTCCAAATCGCTGTGTTTACCGAAGGTTCTTCCCATTTCGATTCTTTTAATTGATGATTCTAATTTAAGCTTTTATTCTCATTTTATATCCCCTCAAAACACCATTACTAAGTACCATCCTTCTTTTTGATGGATAACTGACAATCTCAAGTGTTCCACTAAATCTACCGGTATCATCCCGGTAATACTTAGTATAAAATATCTCTTTACCATCATTTATCCATTGGGGATAGAGATTATATTCTATGGTTGTATCTGTTTCTTCAGTCATATTCTTATACTTTCCATCATCTATTGTTCTGACCCATATATTCCCATCTCTTGAAGCAAAAACAACTTTTGTTTTGTCCGGTGACAAAGAAGGCATTTTTGCCCCGATTCCTGATATTTTTAATTCTTTATCAGAATTACCACCGATTTCTTTAATATAAATAATATCAGTAGTCGCATCAGTGTCGTTTACAGCATAAGTTAGAAATCTGCTGTCATCAGACCAGTCAATTGTGGCGTTTCCTTGCATTGGATTTAATAATCTCTCGAAACTACGTTCGTAAACAACTGTTTTCGGAAAATCTGTTCTGACTACTTTAATTAAAATCGGTCCGAGCAATCCATTTCTTTCATAAAAAGCAAGATAATTTCCATCCGGTGAAAAGGATGGTTCGGTTCCCTCATAAAAATTAAAAGTTGCCTCCTGTCCAAAAAACATATTTTCAATTTTAAAGAGTTTGCCGCCGCCCACATAAATTGTAAAATTTTTTCCATCAGGAGAAATAACAGGCATTTCAATCAAGTTATATTTTTTAGATATTGTATTATCTATAAAAAGACTATCACCATTTGTCTTGACTGTGCAAATGACCGTATCTACATTAACTTTTTCTCTGAGGAAAATTAATGTTTTGTTCAGTGAAGTACCGCTGTATAAAATTCCATCTTTAATAATCTCCCTAAGATTAGTTCCATCGGGAGAAACAGCATATATACCCGGTACTGAACCATTCAAAGAAACGGCTGAAAAAAATATGTCGTTTGCATCCTTATCCTTGCTCTCACCAAGGTCACAGACATCACAACCATAAAATCCCGCTGTGACAAAGAACGCTGCAAATAGTATAAATTTTTTTCGAATAAAGCTTACCTTAATTACAAATTTTAAAACTTTTTCAAACATTTTACACTTTAACTATATATAATGACACATAAAAGGCAAAAAGGTCTCAAACTTTTTTCATTTTTTTAAAAATAATTTAATATATAACTTCTTGAGCATATTAATATTCTTAACATTATGAACCCTGATTATATCAATCGGCTTAGTTAAAAGGAAAGCATGGAGCAATGCAGTAGGCAAATCCCGTTCGTCCGTATTCTCAATATTTAAAAACTTTCCAATGAAGGATTTCCTTGAAATACCAAGTAGTAACGGAACATTCAGTTTCTTGAATTTCTCCAGATTTCTTAATAGTTCGATATTATGCTCAAGTGATTTTCCAAAGCCAATACCGACATCGGCAATTATTTTTTTTACACCATATCCTGCTGCATATATTACGCTCTGCTCCAATTCTTTAAACACATCATCCACAACATTTTTATAAACCGGATTATCCTGCATTGTTCTCGGCTCACCCTGAATATGCATAATTATTAAACCAACTTGATTCTCTGAGGCTATTTTCAGGATTTTTTCATCGTTCTTGATACCCAATATATTATTTATTAGCTTAGCACCTTCTCCAACTGCTCTTAATGCAACATAAGGTTTTGTTGTATCAATAGAAATAATTGTATCGGGTTTTTCTTTTAAAACTGCTTTAATTACCGGCAGAACTCTTTTAAATTCTTCCTCTTCATTAACCGATACAGAACCAGGCCTGGTACTTTCACCTCCAATGTCTATGTACTCTGCCCCTTCATCAATTAAATCCAATGAATGCTTAACAGCAAGATTAGTATCGAAATATCTACCACCGTCAGAAAATGAATCAGGGGTTACATTAACAATACCCATTATTTTAGGAAAATTCATATTGCAATACCTTCGTTTTGTCGCTGATTATTTATTAACAAAATACCCGTCATTTTTTATAATTCGATTTACAGCATCCGCTTCCTTTAATGCCGGAAATACTTTTTGTAAATGCAGTAAAATACTCATTAATCTTTCATTTTCCGATTTTAATTCCAAAATATGCTGCTTTTGTAAAGCAGTCAAACCGGATTTTTGTGCAATGTAAAAGGATGGTTTTTCTGTTTTTAATTCTGATTTTTTTATTTCTTTTATACCGTCATTTTTTAATAAATTAATTATATCATTATACGTATTCAGGCAATTCACGAGGGTTGAATCATCATAAGATTGTGTTATATCTTCATAAAAATCGGCTTCACCCATCGAATATCCGAATTCGCATTTCTTAATATTTTTAATATTATATCTTCTACCGCCGGAAACTATAATATCCATCCTGCCATCATCATATTTTTTAATTATTTCTACACTTTTTGCCATACAGCCTGCATCATAATTCTTTGAACTGATACATAAATTAATTCCAAATCCAATTTTATTTTCAAGAAAATCCCGAATCATCCTGATATACCTCTCTTCGAAAATATGTAAGGGTATTATTGATTCAGGAAATAATACAATTTTTAATGGGAAAACGGCTATTAATGATGAATTCATATTATTCTTTAATTGTTACTAATGGTTATTTACACGACTAATTCCATATTTTCTTGCATATTCATTCTTTTTTTTTATTGAGTATTAAGCAAGTAAAGATTTAATGAAATTTACTTTAATAATATATAAATAAAATTTTAGCTTGATTTAAAAATAATAATTTTGTATATTAAAAATTATGTTTACATAAAATATTAAGAATATTTTTATCTGTTATAAAATTTTATTTGTTACCATTCTATATCTGTTGAATATTAAAATTATTTGATTTTAAAATTATTCAGGAGCCTCTATTATGAAAAATAATTACTTATTAAAAAGTGCATTCATTGCATTAATTTTCTTTATAACTTCAATTTCATCCTTTGCAACTGACCTTAAGGTTCAATCAATAATTCAACCAAAAGGTTATGTACAGATGTTATTACAATATCAAATTATATTTATTATAGCAAATATAAATCGACTACCTGCATTGAATTATTTTAATCAGGTTACAATTACTAAGAAAAACGACCCCACTTATCTCTGGAATACAACTGTTGAAGGTATTCCGATAGATTCATTTTCTACTATGCAGCATTCTACAATAGACTTATGGGCTCCTATGAATCCCGGAGAATACACTATTAAAGTAGAAGTATTTTTTGAAGATGACATAGACAATTCAAACAATACATTATCTGAAAACATTATTGTCCAGGAACCGGGTGAACCTTTTCTTAAATACCCATTTAAATTAAGCCAGGTGCAATACCTAAATCCGGTACTAAAAGATTTTTCAAACACGGGGCTTTTTTCAGTGGATTATTCAAACCTTGATACAGTAACATATATTAATGTAATGGGAAGAGTTGATTCATCGAAACCTTATAATTGGATTATACAAAATGCACCGTTATTCCCATTTAAAGATCCGTCAACTTCGACTTTCTTTTTTAATTATGACGACATGTACGTAACCCGTGATTCACAAATTACAACAATGAGTATCAACATTTCATGGACGAATAAAATATTAACAGCACCGTATGAAGTTAATAGAGATACCAGTGTTGTAGTTAATTTGGTATTATTTGATGTTGCAACTAATAATGAAGTTGTTGACTCAGTATTTAATGTACCTTCATCTACAACGGGTACAACATGGGATACAACAAAACCTACAACTTTTGTTTACAGAGGTTGTACAGTTCCGAATATTGATTTGAATTCAACATTATATAATCCCACAACGGTACCGGGATATGCCGGAGATAAAAACGCCTGTGGCCCTGCTGCTGCCGGAAATAGCCTCGAGTGGCTTGAGAAGACTCACCCCAAGACACCATTGACAGGTACAACACACAGGGAAAAAATGGTTGAGCTGAGCAAAATGATGGACAGGGCAAATGAAGACGGAGTTACAACCGACCAACTTGTCAAAGGTAAACTGGCATTTATTGATAAATATAAACTCCCAATCAGGGTAAAATATCAATCGGTTTTTAATGGTGATTCTTCTATTAAATCTCCAAATAACAAGTATGAAAATGAGGCAAAAAATCATAATACCGGAAATAATACACCGCCAACTTGGGATTGGCTCAAACAGGAAATGGAGCATGGCGAAGACGTCGAAATTCTATTCGGATGGTACGATTCAACTGGTCATCGTAATGGCGGACACTGGATTACAGTTACAGGTCTCAGCGAAATAGGTGGTAAAAAAGGATTGTATTTCAAAGATGATTGGGAACAGGGGGCGACAGGAGGCTTGAGACATCCTTTTTCAGAATGGATTGAGGGTGATAATGGATGGTCAAGAATAAAAGGTTTGGATGAAGGAAACAGCATTTGCTGGGTCGAAAGTGTAGTTTCTGAAAGTTATGATTCAACGGTACATCAGGATGCCGAGCCGTTAGGTATGAATGAATGTAGATTTGCTGAAATGTTGTTTGGTTTGGATGACAAAAAAGGCGAGGTCGAAGTAGAAGTTAAACCCGACAATGAGCCAAGGTATTTGAATATGTGGGCTACGAAAACAGATTCAAAAGATTTTAAATGGATTGGATGGAATATTTTTGTTCCGCCATTCAGTGTGTCCCAGAAATATACGTTCTTTTATGATTTCGATGATATTGGGTATCAAACAAATGAACAACGGGATTCAATAAGGTTTGCATATTCTGTTACAGATACTCCAATTACAAAAAAGGATACAATCAAACATTTTGTTGATTATAAACTTGGAACAACAAACATAATAATCGGTGATGGAACTATCGACGAGGACATATTCACAAGCCCAAGAATTACTCCCACACTACCCGGATTTGAAGGATGGAATTTAAGGACATGGGTATATCGGGGATGTGAAGTTCCGAACATTGACCTCGATTCCACAAGAAATAATCCGGGAACTGTACCCGGGTACGCCGGTGACATGAATGCCTGCGGACCTGCGGCGGCATCAAACAGTCTTCAATGGCTTGCAAACGTAAATCCCAAATTAGATCCTAAAAACACACATAGGGATAAACTACAGGAACTAAGCGGACTAATGAATCGTGCTAATAACGCAGGAGTGATGAGGGAAGATTTTATTAAAGCCAAACTTGCTTTTATAGATAAATACAAATTGCCAATTAAAGTTAAATTCCAGGGTTTTAAATTTGATACTAATGATATTAATTCGCCAAATCCTGCATTTGGACATAAGGCCGAGAACAAAAACGATTCTAACAGAATGTCTCCAAAATGGGATTGGTTAGTTGGAGAAATGAGAGATAGTGAAGACGTAGAGCTTGAATTCGGATTCTATGACAATTCAGGCACCAGAAAGGGTGGTCACTGGATTACCGTTACAGGAGTCAGTGATGTAGGAACGGCTCACGGATTATACTTTAAGGACGATTTGAATCAGAGGGATTCAGGCGGCTTAAGAAATCCGTATGTTAACCTAAAGGATACGCTCGGATATACTTATCTTGTTCAGCTTTCAACTGCAAGCGGATATACTTGCTGGATTGAAACATTGGTATCGGAAAGCTATGACTCTACAATGACTTTTACAGGTGTTGATGAGCAGCCATTGAGGGATGAGTACAACTTGAAAATCATTCCTAATCCAAGCCCGGCAGGAAAAAATATTGACATAGCTTTCAATTTATCTTCAGCATCAAAAGTAGAAGCCGGGATATTTGACCTGAGAGGTAATTTAATTTCAAGCATATTTATCGGTAATCTTCAGCCCGGACAGCAAAAATTCAATTGGTCATGTAAGAACTTGCGGGGACATGATGTATCGGCAGGCACTTATATTCTGTCAATCAAAATTGATGGAAAAATGCTGAGTGGAAAAATTATTATCGAATAATATAGTAGACTATAACACATAAAAAGGCGGTATATATCATACCGCCTCTTTTTAAAAAGTGTTATCTATCCTTAATAAAGAAAAAATAAAAGAAAAGCGACTCAGGGAAAGCAAGCATTACAAGTGATAGAGTATCCCTTGTGAACCAGATTGTCTCCCAGCTTTGGGGCATTATTCTGGACATGGGGCTGGTTAAAGCCCATCCGATTGTAAAAAATAAGCCAATAATCATAAGTGCGAGAATGGCATCTCTTATTTTCCTTTTTTGCCAGTTTTTTGTAAAAGCATATAAAGCCGCCACAAGATGTAGATGAAAAATTAGTATTTCTATCATAAATTTATTAAATTATTACTTTATGAATTAAGTATTCCTACAAATACAGGAAAAAATATGGAAAAATCAAACGAACTCCGAATTGTATTTGTAACAACAGCAAATTTCGAGAATGCAAGGCAAATTTCAAAAATCCTTGTAACTGAAAAACTCGCTGCTTGCTGTTCTATTATGCAAAATGTTACTTCCATCTTTGGCTGGGAGGGTACAATTCATGAAAGAAATGAATATATAATTTTAATAAAAACCACCGAAAAAAGACTATCAGAGCTTGAAGAAAGAATAAAGGAAATGAACTCCGATGATGTCCCTGAAATAATTTCACTGAACATAGATAAATCATCCGACTCTTATATGCAGTGGCTCTTGCAATGCACTAGTTGATATTGTAAAACGCAAATTAAACCATGCGAAAGGTTCAGAATTATATTGATAAAAACGAAACCGATAACAAATTTAAATCTATTCGATATTGGAAAGAGGATGAACGGCCCCGCGAAAGATTAATACTTCATGGCCCAGCCAGCTTATCCGATTCGGAGCTACTGGCAATTTTAATTAATACCGGTTCAAAAGGGTTTTCTGCTGTTGATGCCGCACGTGAACTACTTGATAAATTCACTTCAATAACACTATTAGCATCCTGCGATATGAGTGAATTAAAAAAAACAAAAGGAGTGGGACCTGCCAAAGCAGTAAAGCTGGCAGCGGCTTTCGAGATTGCAAAAAGAATTAAATCAGAACCATTTTCCCAAAAAAAAATACTTAGAACTCCCGAAGATGTCGCCAATTATTATATTCCGAGATTCCAGGGTGAGCGGGTTGAAACTTTCCTGACCTTGCTTCTTAACTCAACAAACCAGGTTTTTAGAGAGATTGATGTTGCAAAAGGGACTTTGAATAGCAGTATTGTACACCCAAGAGAAGTTTTCAGGGTTGCGATTACCGAAAGTGCCGCCGCTATTATTTTAATTCACAATCACCCTTCCGGAAACTTAGAACCATCTAAAGAAGATTTGCTCATAACAAAACAATTGGTTGAAGCGGGAAAAATTATTGACATAAAAGTTCTCGACCATATAATAATAGCCGGGGACTCGTTCACAAGCTTTGCACAAAAAGGACTTATTTAATTCACAATTAATAATTAACAATTAATAATGAAAATCTTTATAATCATAATATTATTGATAATAATTGATTTTAACCATTCTTATGGCAAAGGAAAATTAATTCCGTTTGAGGATGGGGATTTTATGGGATACAAGAATAGTAAAGGTGAAATCGTAATACCTGCTAAATACCGCATGGCTGAGAAATTCTCGAAATATGGAATTGCCGCTGTTGTTGATGACAATTCCTGGGCATATATTGATACAAAGGGTAATGTTTTAATCAGGCCCTGTTCATGGGATAATTTCCCGGATGAGTT
The DNA here is from genome assembly GCA_021824625.1 of Bacteroidota bacterium. Lineage (GTDB taxonomy): Bacteria > Bacteroidota > Ignavibacteria > Kapaibacteriales > UBA2268 > XYC2-FULL-35-21. The sequence continues at coordinate 38,891 of JAKAKE010000024.1, forward strand.
CTGCAACGGACTTGCAAGATTCAAGAAAGATGAAATGTTCGGATTCTTTAATCAGAAAGCAGAAATAGTTATACCAAATAAATACAGCTACTGCTCTCGTTTCTCAAATGGATTGGCTGCTTTTTGTGACGGATGCAAAAAGCAATACATAGGCGAATATGATTTTTACAAAGGAGGCAAATGGGGTTATATGGACACAAAAGGTCTAATTGTAATTGTCCCAATTTATGAAGAAGCGTACGATTTTGAGAAAGGACAAGCAAGAGTGAAATTAGAAGGAGTATGGTATCAAATTAATAAAAAAGGTAAGTTAATCAAGAAAGTGAAATAAAAATAAAATTATGAGGTGAATAATGAAAAATCCTCTTATTGTATTGTTATCCGATTTCGGAGAATCTGACATATACTCCGGTGTTGTCAAAGGTGTGATTAGCTCGATATGTTCTAATGCACATATCATTGATTTGACGCATAATATTTTGCCGCAAAACATAAAGCAGGCGGCGTTTCTGTTGAAAAATACATTGCAGTATTTTGCACCCGGAACAATTTTTGTTTGTATTGTTGACCCGGGAGTAGGTAGCGAAAGAAAATCAATCATTCTCAAAACATCAGATAAATACTTTATTGCTCCCGACAATGGGTTATTGAGCTATATAATTAGTGATGATGAATATGAAATTTATGAGCTAAGCAACAGTGAATTATTCTTAAAAAATATTAGCTGTACTTTTCATGGAAGGGATGTTTTCGCTCCCGTAGCGGCTAAACTTGCAAACGGAGTTGATATTAAAAAATCCGGAAATCAAATTAAACTGAAAGATATTGTAACCATCCCTCCCCCGCTATTCCAAAAGGAAGCTATTCACACATGGTTGGGTGAAGTGATTTATTATGATTCATTTGGTAATATTATTACATCACTTGAAGCAAAAGAAATTGATGCTGCATTGGACAATATTCAGGATGACAAAATAATTACAGAAGGCTGGAGGTTTGAAATTGCTAACCACATTATTAAAGGATTAAAAAAAACATATTCTTGTGCAAAAGCCGGAGAACTACTTGCTTACATCGGTAGTTTTGGTTATATAGAATTTGGCATAAGAAACGGAAATGCCGCACAGACTCTTAATATAAAAAGCGGAGATAAAATCAGAGCGATAAAATTTAACTAATTTAGAATAGTTTTGATTTTGTCATTCCGAACTTGGTTCAGAATGACTTTCAGTGTATAATTTGAATTGTTTTGTATAAAAAATTATTTGGTGTTTGCAATTTTAAAATATAAGAACCGGATTCAAATATACCTACATTAAAATCAAAAGAGTATTTGCCATGTTTTAAAAATTTATTAAATAATTCAGTAATTTTTTGGCCGAACATATTATAAATCTCAAGCGTTGTTTCCCCTTCTTCGATAATTCCAACGTCAATGGTAATATTATCGGAAGCAGGATTAGGCCTTGATTGTCTCAGATAAAAAGCACCATTGTCATCAAACAGCCTCACAACCGGCTCTCTGCATAAATTCTTCAGGCAAAACCTTCCGTAAATAGTATCAACCTGTATTAAATCACATCCCCATTTGAAAAAAGTTAACTTAATATCAGTACATTCTGCATTGCCGAGTACGGCAACAAATTCAAAATTATTCAGAAGCTTTCCCTGGGCAGTACCTGTGATATTTATTATTTCTTCGTCACCGTTAATTATTCCTACGGGAGTATTACCAATAGGTACTAATATTGATTTATTATAACTGATTGTTGCATCGAACTGCCCCAAAGCACAAGCCGGGTCAACTGGAGAGGCCACATGCATCGGAATAACTATATTATCTCCAACTTCACCATAAACAGTATCGAGTTGAATTGATGTCGCAATCTCTAAATTAAGTACAACTAATTGGGTGTCAATATCAACAGTGCATAAATTTTGATTATTAACAGTAACTCTGTAATTGCCTGGTAATCTTGCAATTATTGATTGGGATGTTGCACCTGTTGACCAAACATAAGAATCTCCAGGCGGAGCTGTCATCTTGACACTGTCGCATGGACATATAGTCATTGGTTTATCAGTTACGATTTTATTTTGCGGAAATGGAATTACTGTAATAGTAACCGTGTCATAAGCTACACACCCTAAGCTGTCTGTTACTGTAACATTAAAGGTAGATGATGTATTGACATTCACGGTTGGAGAAGCAATAGTTGGATCATTTAAGCCTGTGGCAGGCTGCCATACATATTGAAATGGCGGAATGCCATTTGGTGGGAGGTTGCCGATATGAGTCGTTTCTCCTTCACATATCGTTACATCAGGACCTGCATCAGCCTGTACCGAGCATATAGCCCTGAATGATAAATCATCAATTGCAAAGTCATTTCCACTTGCTTCAAGATTTGTATCAATGATTGTAATGACTGCAATTTTATTCATACCGGAATTCCACACAAGCTCCTGATAATACCACTTGCATACTGTGTCAGTTAAGTACATCATGTCAGGAAGTTTTTTCCCGTTGATGTAAACCTCAAGCCTTGCAGGATTACGGTATATACAGCTTTGTGCCCAAAACGAAAATATATAATCATTATTTGGTAATACATTTAATATAGAATCGCCCCATACAACATATCCTGAAAAAACAAAACCATTAATTACCATCATAAGGCTGTCTATTCCGGGAGTATGGTCAGCACATGGAGACAGTACATCATATATTGCGTAAGGATCGGATGTAATCGTATAATTCCCTTCAAGTGTTAGGTCATTTACTGAGTAAATATAGTCAGTGAAAAAACCTGTATTTCCTTTACTAAAATCCCCGTTAAATATATTTTCATAAATGCTAAGCTGAAAATTTTGAGAAGAAGATGTGTGATAAAAAGTTAAGAAAACAAATAAAGCAATCAAAGCAATTTTGATTTTAGTTGCATTTATTCTACAAAGATAACTTGGTATCGAAATAAACATTATTTTTATTTGGCCAGTTTGCATAAAATTTGTTTACTTTATTTTTCAAACTCAAATTTTTATTAAGTAACAGAACCGAGTTATGTCGCTTCACTGTTCGGCAAAATACAAAATGAGCGTTAAAAATAAAAGGGAAGTAAATAATTCTTAATGTAGTATTATCATAACACAACTCTGATTATACAGAGATTAAAACCAATCAAAGATAATTGAATTCAGAATTGGGATTTCACAAGATATTATTAAATTGCAAATTCAATAAACACTTGTGTAAGTAATTTGTTTTAAAATAGAATAATTCAGGATGTAAAATGAGCATTTTAGTTAACAAAAAATCAAAAGTTTTGGTTCAGGGTATTACAGGGTCGGAAGGAACTTTTCACACTGCACAAATGATTGAATACGGAACAAAAGTCGTTGCAGGAGTAACACCCGGTAAAGGTGGTATTGAATATAACGGCAAGGGTGAATCAATTTTCAAAAAGGCCGTACCCATATTCAACACTGTCAGAGAAGCTGTTTCTCATACGGGGGCTGATGTTTCGATTATTTTCGTACCTCCCCAGGCGGCAGGCGATGCCATACTTGAAGCAATTGATGCCGGTGTTAGGCTTATCGTAACTATTACCGAAGGTGTTCCGACAAGGGATATGATTAAAGTAAATTCTGCACTGAAAACCTCTAACTCAAGATTAATAGGACCCAACTGCCCCGGAATAATTTCACCGGGAGAATGCAAAATTGGAATAATGCCGGGATTTATTCATAATCCCGGAACTGTCGGAGTTGTCTCGAGAAGCGGTACATTGACTTATGAAGCAGTGAAACAAATCACCGATATGGGATTAGGGCAATCAACCTGCATAGGTATAGGTGGTGACCCGATTATCGGGACTCAGTTTTTGGATGTCATTAAGCTTTTCAATGAAGACCCTGACACTGAAGCCATTATGATGATTGGAGAAATAGGAGGCAATGCTGAGGAAACTGCTGCGGATTACATTAAGAAACATGTTAAGAAACCTGTTATTGGTTTTATAGCAGGCAGGACAGCACCTCCGGGAAGAAGGATGGGACATGCCGGAGCAATAATTTCAGGCGGGAAAGGTACTGCTGTTGAAAAAATTAAAGCATTGCAGGATGCAGGTATCCATGTTGCAGAATCACCTGCACATATTGGTATTACTGTTGCTGCTGCACTTAAATCAAGAAAGCCGAAAATTAAAAAGACAAAAAAAACAGTTACAACTAAAATTGCAACTTTAAAAAAAACAAAGTAAACTAATGCAATTGTTCAACATATCGAAGCACAGGAAAATGCTTTTTCCTGTGTTTCGTCATTTATGCGGAATTTAATTGAAAATATTTTGAGACCAAATTGAATTTAATGTGTCATTTGATATTGAGGATGTGATGATTGAAAAAACTTTGGCGATAATTAAGCCGGATGCCGTAAAAAATAATGTGATTGGTGAAATATTAAGTATGATTACAAAAGCGGGTTTTAAGGTACTGGGAATGAGATATACTAAAATTAATAAAGAGCAGGCCGGTGCTTTTTACGAAGTACATAAGGAAATGCCGTTTTATGCTGACCTTGTTGAATATATGAGCAGTGGAGCGATTGTTCCTGTCGCTTTGGAAAAAGAAAATGCAATCGGGGATTTCAGAAAACTAATTGGAAGCACAGACCCGGCTCAGGCTGATGAAGGTACTGTCAGAAAACTATACGGCGAATCGAAATCTTATAATGCGATTCATGGTTCTGATTCTGCTGAAAACGGATTAATAGAAATAGGATTTTTCTTTAGTAAAAGCGAGATTGTTCTTAGTAATTAATATGCTGAAAACACTTGAACAGATAAGTACTGAATCAAAATTTGTAAACCCATTTTGGGAATACAAAGTTGATAAATACAAAATGCCTACAGGAAGAATCAGTGAATATCATTATGTTAATTCCCGGGGTGCTGCTATCATTATACCAATCACCGATAATAATAAATTCTTGATGATAAATCAGTTCAGATATCTGAATCGAAGAACAAGTCTTGAATTTCCCGGTGGGGGTATTAAAGATAAAATGAGCCCTTTAGAAAATGCAAAAAAAGAATTATTGGAAGAAACAGGATATACGGCATCTTCAATTAGGTTAATTGGCGAGTACAATCCATATAATGGCGTTACAAATGAAATGTGCCATGTGTTTGTAGCTGAAGGATTGAAGATTGCTAAGACAATCGAGACTGATGATTCGACCATGCTCGGCATGACAACTCATGATGAAAGCGAAGAGTTTGAAATTTTAGAATTAAAAATACAGGAAATAAACAATAAAATCATCAAAGCTGATATCTGGGATGGTATGACACTTGCGGCATGGGCAATTTATTCAATTACAAATTAAAAATGCAAAATGAAGAATGTAAAATGCAGAATGTAAAACTGTGAATGAATAGTGAATAATTATAGAAGGGAAACTAAATGAAAAAAATATTAATTTTATGCTTGACCGTATGCTTGTTATCATTATCAGTATATGCCGATGATACACAGAAAGGTAGTAGCAGGTATGAAAGTAAAAAAGAGGAAGTAGTAAAATACAAACCAAAAGTGATATACCATACTAATGCTTACAGGCTGTATAAGATGACTGAAACAACTAATGTCCACAGAGTTTACAGCGACAGTAGTACAAAAGATTTTAAACGGGAAGTATCTTATTACATTACATTGACAATATTTAATAAACCCGATAATGGTTTTCAAACTCTCAAGATTGTTATTGATTCGATGTCGTATAAGTTGACTGAAGGAGATAAGGTTATTGAGTTTAATTCGCAGGATGATAAGATAAAACCAATTAGGTTAAAGGACCTTGAGGCAATATCTGTCCCTTTGAACAGACAGTTTGATATGACTTATTCACCTTATGGGGAGGTCGCTAAAATTGAAAGTCCGGACATACAGGAAGCGATTGATTTTATAAAAGACGGCGATGCCAAGTATGGAACAAAGAATAAGGATGAGATGATAAATCTGATATGGTTCGACGGTTTATCAGATGCCAGGCTCAAGCATATAACCGATGTACAAAAGATCTTATTATCTCAGGAGCCGATTGCTAAGGATAGTATATGGAGTTCCCCATTTACAATACAAATTGACGGGAAGGATTTCATTGATACAGTAAATGCAAAGATAGTCGAATATAATAACGGTAAATTTGTTATTGAAGCTAAAACTAACCAATTAAAACCTGTTAAAAGAGATTCCTATTTTTATGGTGTTACAAAACCTGCAAGGATAGAATCAGCAAAGGGAGACGGATTTTATATTATTGAAATAAGTCCAAGAGGAATAATATCTAAAGTGGATGCGGAATTTATTATTGAATCGAACTGCAAGGTGAGATTTGAGCCTTTTTACGAGCAGGTTGATTCTAAGATGGTGTGGGAGTATTTAGGGCAGTTTAAACTGTAACTAAGAATTAGGTGTAGGATTTTTGATTGTAGGCATTTAAGGATAAGAATAAAAATATAACAATTCTATCCCGCAGGGATTATATGTCAGTAGAAAAATGAATCTCCATAATCCATCATTATCCCGTAGGGATTAAATTTTCTATTAATAATTGTTGCTGTCATTCTGAAGAATGTGAAGAATCAACCATCCTTGAGGAAGGGCATGGTATGATTAAAAAATTATATAACAATTCTATCCCGCAGGGATTATATGTCAGTAGAAAAATGAATCTCCATAATCCATCATTATCCCGTAGGGATTATATGTCATTTACATATTAGATTCTTAACGGAGTTTATCCCGAACTTGTTTCGGGACTCATGATGACAGACGGGCTCAAAATTACAGCAGTCAATTGATTCCGTGTCAGGCACGTAATGACCGGGTTCAGGTATAAATTTTAATCTAATTAACCTCAAATTTGTTAAATTTGAAGATGTGTGAAGTGTGAAAACCCAAGCAGCATGAAATATGTTTAAAAGAAAAATAAATATTAAAAAGGTATTAATACCAAGCGACAGCATTGCGATTGTAGTAATATTAATAGGATTGCTTATTGCATTGTTTTTATCTGAACTGGCAATCAGGCTGATTGGAGTATCAATTATGATTCTCGGTGCGGTTGCTTTGTTTATGTTAATATCCCAAAGACTGTCTGAAATAGTCGAATCGAATAAATTTAAAGCCTCCACACCAGCACCAAATTATAATATAACAATCAAAAAAGATACTGCGGCTAAACGCCAGACTATAGAAAATTTTGAAGCTACTTTCACGCCCGAAGAACAAAAATCAATTACGAATTACGATTTACGAATTACGAATGAATCGCCAGCAGAAGGATACATGACTCAAGAAGAGGGTTTCAGGATAATCGGGAAAAAAGATGCAGGAACAATTACGAATTACGATTTACGAATTACGAATGAAGAAGTAAAGCCACAGGTATCCGTAGCAGATGATTTTGAATTTGAGGAAGAGATTTCCGGTATAAAAATTTTAGGAAAGAAGGAAGCTGAATTATTTACCAATGACGTATTACTAATTACTAATGAAGCTGATCCTTCGACTTCGCTCAGGATGACAGCTGAGCAAGAATTGTTTGCTGAAAAGATAGAGGAGGCAAAAGAGCCGGAATTATTTGAAGAAAAATCCCCCGAACCCCCTTTGATAAAGAGGGAAAGAACTGAGAAAATAGTTGCAGATTTAAAGGAACAGATTAGTAAGAATTTCAAGGAACAAGCTGAAGAAAAGCCCCCCGAACCCGCTTCAAAAAAGGATGAAAAATCTGTTGGGATTAAGCCGATTTATGACGGACAGGAATATAAGGAGAAGTATAAGGAGAAACATCTCGATATTCCGATTTCTGAATTAATCGAGAATGAACCGATCTTCGGGCAGGAACCAAGAAAAGAATTTCAATACTTCTTATCGAAAGCATTAACAATAATCCGGTCTGTTACAATAACTCGTACAGCAACTTTCATTATGGTAAATACTGAAAAAGAAGAGTTGATTTTAGAAGCTTTCGTTTCTGATTATCCTTATGCTATAACCAAGAAATTAAAATTTCCGATAGGGAACGACATTGTAAGCCAGATTATTAAAAATCTGAAACCTGAAATCCTTACTGAAATAAATCCTGCGGCTGAGCTTGACTTGATACCTTATTACAAGCAATCAGTTGGTACAAGTTCTTTTATTGGTGTTCCGGTGTTCTATGACGGCTCGATAATAGGTATCATCTGTGCTGATTCGGATGTTGTGGATTCTTATGATGCAAACACTGTCGGATTTTTAGGACATTTCACAAAACTGATCGGCTCACTTCTTCACAGCTATATCGAGAAACATGACTTAAAACAAAATTCAAGAACTTTAGAGGCAATTAACAAGTTCAGGTCAATCAGCGCAAACAGGAATGCTACTGTTGATGATATTATAGAATCAGTCGTTGATGCGGCAACCGGTGTTTTTGAATTTATGAACATTGGAATTTGTGCTTTCGATGATTCTATCAATAAATGGATAATAAAATCATTTAGGACAAAAGAAGATACAACCGAAAACATTCAGGGAACAATAATCAGTATCCAGTCTTCTCTTGTAGGTAAATCAATGACGACAAATAATACGGTTTATGTTTCACCTGTAAATGAAAATATTATTCGTTTCAATCCTGATGAGCCTCCAGGTGCCAAGGGATACTTTGTTTCCGTACCTTTGAAAACATTTACAAATAATTATGGGGCATTATTTGTCGAAGGTGCCAGTCCATCAAGTATGACCTCTTATGATGTAAACGTGCTTGAAACTCTTGGGGAACATGCAGGGGCAGCACTGGAGCAAATACAGTTTTACAAAGTACTTCAATTCAGTTCATTGATTGATATATCAACCGGACTATATAATCCTCCTGCTCTGTATCAGCGGCTTGAAGAAGAATATCTAAGAAGTAAGGAAATAAAAAGTAAATTCACATTTTGCCTTATTCAAATTGATAAATATGCTTCATTCAACCCCGAAAAGTATCAGGACAGAGCAGAGCTTGTATTTGAACATATTACAAAAGTCATTCATAAGCATATCCGAAGTTTTGATGTATGTGGCAGGGTTGATTCGAATACTATGGGAATTGTACTGATTGGAACAAATCTCAATGAATCTAAGTTATGGGCTGAAAAGGTACGGTCCGAAACAGCTACATCAGAATTCAGTATTGGAAATAAACGATTCAATGTAACTGTCAGCATGGGTATTTCAGAATCCAGCAAAGCTGCTAATGTGGAGGAATTAATATCAAATACCAGGAAAGTACTTGAGATTTCTGTCGGAAAAACAAATTGTGTCTCGGTGTTCACATAATAAATAAACGGACAGAACGGTGTTCTGTCCATACAAATTGAATATGGATAAGAATGAATTAGTAGAAAAAATTATAAATGCCCTTCGCGAAGCGGGAGCGCCTGTCCAATTATTCGACCTGTCGAAAACACTGCATATTAAATCAGATTCTCTCGATTATCAGAAACTGAAATCCGAATTGAGAGAATTATCTATGCTTAAAATTATCGAAAGGTTATCGCGTAGAAAATTTGTTTTAAAAGAGTATGATGACAATTCAATCTACAAAGGAGTACTAAAAATCAGGGATGACAGGGCTTTTGTTGATATAAAGCCATCGGGGGGACAAAGCGATGTTCAGTCTGAACAAAATGAAATAAAAAAAGTATATATTAAAAAGAAACATCTTCAGACTGCATTCGAAGGTGATACTATACAAGTAAAAATTCTCGGTACGGGCAAAGGCAATAAAGCACGCGGTGAGGTTATTAGCATTTTAAACCGCTCTACTCATATCATAAGAGGAATAATTGAATTTGACAACAATATTACTTACTTACTTCCGGATGATGATAAATATTATGTTGACTTTCTGATTCCAAAAAATAAACTGAACGGTGCTAAGCATGGAGAAAGAGTTAAAGCTTCATTTGTCTCATGGGATGACAGAATGAAAAGTCCTTTGGCAGAGGTCATTGAAATTTTAAAAAGGAAAATTGCACCTACAGCCGATTTCGATTCGATTATTGAAGAATTTTATCTTCCCGGAGATTTCAAACCGAATGTAATTGCTGAAGCTGATGAAGCAGCTAAGCCGGTTAGCAAAGAAATTATTAACAACCGTCTCGATTTGAGAAAAGAGCTAATTATAACGATAGATCCTGTAGATGCCAAGGATTTCGATGATGCTCTTTCACTTAAATTACTTGAAAACGGCAACTATGAACTCGGTGTACACATAGCAGATGTCAGCCATTACATCAAAGAAAATACAAACATTGACAATGAAGCAAGATGGAGAGGAAACAGTATTTATCTTGTTGACCGTGTTATACCAATGCTTCCTGAAAATCTCTCAAATAATATGTGTTCACTTCAACCTAATAAAGTACGTCTTGCCTACACGGTGTTTATGGAATTTACATCTTCGGGAGTTTTGAAAAAATATGCTCTTCGTGAGTCGGTAATAAAAAGCAAAAAAAGGTTTAATTATGATGAAGTGGATAAAATACTCATAACAGGTAAAGGAAAAAAAGTAAGGACAGAACATTGTGCTGTCCCTACAGGAGAAGATCCCCTTACAGATTTACTTTTGTCATTAAATAAACTTGCACAAACACTTAGAGAAAAAAGATATTCAAGTGGCGGTATAGATTTCGAAACATCAGAGGTGAAATTTCAAATTGAAAATGGTATCCCTACCTCAGCAGTTCTTAAAAAAAGCTCTCCGGCAACAATACTTGTTGAGGAATGTATGCTTGCGGCTAACCAGGTGGTTGCGAAACATGTTAAGGTTCTTAGTCATAATCCCCCTGAATCCCCCTTTAAAAAAGGAGGAAAAGTGTTACCGTTTATATATAGGATACATGATGACCCGGTACAGCAGAAACTCGGCGAAGTCTTGGAATTTTTGAAAACACTGCGTCCTTCAATTACATTAAAAGGAAAAAAATCATCAGACATTAATAAATTTCTTGAGAGATTCGATGATTTACCTGAAAAACCTGTTGTTCATCAAATGCTTCTAAGGGCAATGGCAAAAGCTGTATATTCTGAAAAAAATATAGGGCATTATGGATTGGGATTTTCCGACTATTCTCATTTTACATCTCCAATCAGAAGGTATCCTGATTTGCAGGTACACCGGCTGCTCAAAGAATACAGTGATGGGAAAATAAAATTCGAACGTGTGAAATACCTTGAATCTGAAATGAAAATTGTGTCTGAACATTGTTCGGACAGAGAAAGAATAGCTGTGGAAGCCGAAAGAGCATCGGTCAAACTGGCACAAACTGTACTTGCATCAAATTATCTTGGCAAAGAGTTTGACGGAACAATATCGGGTGTAATAAGTTTTGGATTATTCGTTCTTCTTGATGATATTTACGCTGAAGGATTGCTGCACATCCGCGATTTGCATGATGATTTTTATTATTTTGAAGAACGCAATTACAGGCTTGTTGGAAGAAGATATAAACGAACATTTTCAATCGGAAAAAGAATAAGAGTCAAAATCACACACGTAAATA
>JAKAKE010000111.1 GCA_021824625.1 Bacteroidota bacterium
ACCCTCCTTAAGGATTGTCCTGCATCGCCGTCGGGAGTCTTTTTTATTTCCTCTGAGCTTATTCCATCGCTTACCTGTTCTGCGTTCTTTCTTTGAGCCAGAACGGCACCTTCGCCACTCATAATTCTTTCACCCTGAACAGTTATTTCTTCGGTTAGATTTGATTGCGGGTTTAAAACAATTGATGATAATTCTGTTGTTTGTTCCTGGATTACATTAACATTAGGCAACTCTTTTGCATAAAAACTGATATAACTTACTTTAATAGTATAAATTCCCGGTGTTAAAACTCTGATTTTAAATTCTCCTTTTATATCTGCCCTTGCTCCCCACTTTGTTCCAACAACATAAACACTGGCACCCCTGAGTGGTTCACCGGTTGCTCCATCAATGATTTTTCCGGATATAATACCCGGATTCGAATCTGCGAAAGAGGTGTAAACAAACAAGGCATTAATAAGGATGCCTATTATGAATTTCAGTATTACCCTCATATTTGTCAATCCCATATTGTACCCAAATATTTTTATGAAGAATTATATAAGTACAAAATTAGAGTTGACCTGTAAAGGGAAAATAAATCTTGTGTTAATTATCTGTTAAGATTATTTCTAATAAATTTATGAAAATAGAAAAAAGAGAAAATAATTTGTTATTTGAATAGAATAATTATTTGTTTAGTCCTCAATATTGGCAATCAATTTTTTTAATTTCAATAAAAGATTTGTATTTTTTACAAAGTCTCTTAAGTTGTTTATCAAATGGTGGAACAGTCAGTAACTTATATTTCATTTAACCCAAAATATTCATTAGAAACTATGAAATACCTAAGGACTAAGAACAGGCTCGTCATTCTGAGGAGTGAAACGACGAAGAATCTCTTACACGAATGAGATGCTTCGACTTCGCTTAGCAAGACACTTACAAACTATTATGAATTTCCTAATGAATAATTTGGGTTTAAATAATTAAAATTATTAAAAAATTAATTTAAAAGCCAAACCATTCAATAAGATTATACAAAGTTGATTTTAGTTCACTTCTCTTGACAACCATATCAACAAAGCCATGTTCGAGGACAAATTCGGCTCTTTGGAAACCCTGGGGTAATTTTCTTTTTATCGTTTGTTCAATAACACGGGGACCTGCAAAACCAATTAATGCATTTGGTTCGGCAATTATAATATCACCAAGCATACCAAAAGATGCACTAACTCCTCCTGTTGTCGGGTCGGTTAAAATTGAAATGTAAGGTATTTTTGCTTCTTCCAATAATGAAAGAACAGCACTTGTTTTAGCCATTTGCATCAGGGACAATGCAGCTTCCTGCATTCTTGCACCACCGGTTGCACTAACGACAATCAACGGCACTTTTTTATCCAAAGAATATTTTGCGGCACGGTAGAACTTCTCACCAACTACTGCACCCATACTACCGCCAATAAAACTGAAATTCATACAGCCAAAGGATACAGCTTTGCCATTAATTGTACCAAAACCAACTGTTAATGCATCATTTAATTCTGTCTTTTTGTAATTTTCTTTTAACCTTATTTCATAAGATTTGGAATCGGTAAATTTAAGCGCATCTACCGATTTAATATTTGTCTCTGTTTCAACAAAGCTGCCATCGTCGAGTATAATCCGAATAAATTCATCACTGCCGATCCTGAAATGATAGATGCATTTGGTACATATAAAATAATTATCTTCAAGCTGTTTTTTAAATATCACCTCAGAACATTCAGGACATTTTGCCCATAATCCGTCAGGCATCTCCAACTGCCCTTTTTCCTGAATGTTTTCTTTAGTTCTCTGGAACCATGCCATTTTCTTTCCTTTTCTGAAAATGAATTATTTTTAATTTAAACTAAGTTAATAAAATTTTTCTTAACAAATGATTATTATTTCATTGAGATATTTTATTTATTATTCCTGAGAATAATTCAAGAAAGAATAAAATAAATATCATTATGGAATATTATATAGGCATATAAATATTATTTTTTTGGAAAAATATTATTTAACTTTGTGTTACATTAATTTTGAATCAATCATCGGAGTAATTATGTTAAAAAAGATTTTTATGGCTTTGTTCATTGCATCATTTATAACCTGTCTTGCTCAAGCCCAAACCGTTGAGGACATTGTCAACAACATGAATAAAAATAAAGGTAGTGCTGAAGCATTCGCAAAAGTACAGAATTGGAAAATATCAGGAACAACTTCAATGATGGGACAAAACATTGCATTTGTTCAATATATGAAAAAGCCAAATATGATGAGGGCTGAACATGAGGTTATGGGACAAAAAATGATTCAGACTTATGACGGGAAAGAAGGTTTAATGATTAATCCCATGACCGGAAGTAGTGAACCACAACCTTTGGACTCCGCTTCAATTGAGCAAATGAGAAGAATGAATGATATTTTTGAAGGCCCTACCAACAATTATAAGCAAAGAGGATTAAAGATTGAATTGTTGGGTAAGGAAGACGTTAAAGGTACAAATTGTTTTAAGCTAAAGCTCACAAATAATCAGAGTGAATCTACAATGTGGGTCAACACTACTACTTACTTACCTGTTAAAATAAAATCAACTGTTAATCAAATGGGTCAAAATATGGAGGTCGAAACCGGTTTTTACGATTATAAGAATTTTGATGGAATAACTATACCTACTAAAATTATTATGTTAGCCATGGGTATGGAAATCACAATGCTTTTCGAGAAAATTGAGTTTAATTTATCTATGGATGATTCACTTTTTAAGAAACCGTAAATTTAAATTGATAATAACATAACAGGTATAGGGCTAAGTGAAAACTGATAAGGTTTATATGTTAAAAATTTATGTAAATTTCCACTATTATGATAGAAAAAACTGATATATTGAACTTTATTTCAGAAAACAAAGAATTTTTCCAAGAGAAATTCTGTCTTACGAAAATCGGAATTTTCGGCTCTTATGCCAATGGTTCAAATACAGAAAACAGCGACATAGATTTAATTGTTGAATTTGAAAACAACACTCAAGACCTCTTCCACAAAAAGCAAGAATTGAGACAAATATTTCATAATAAATTCAATCTCGAAGTTGATATTTGCACGGAAAAATACATTAAGCCGGTATTTAGGAATCTTATTCTAGAAAATGTTATTTATGTTAAAAGGAGATATTCTAATATTATTGGCAATTATTGATGCAATCAATAAAATATTTAATTATGTTGAACCCAAATTATTCATTAGGAAATTCATAATAGTTTGTAAGTGTAATACTGAGCGAAGTCGAAGCATCTCATTCGTGTAAGAGATTCTTCGTCGTTTCACTCCTCAGAATGACAAGCCTGTTCTTAGTCCTTAGGTATTTCATAGTTTCTAATGAATATTTTGGGTTAAAAAAAAACCACCCCCCATTCCTGAAAGGTGGCTTTATTCCAGTTATCCTATCGCATCAGCATAATCTTCTGTGTTGCCCATCGGTTTTCGATTGAATATTTAATGAAATATATACCTGTAGGATAGTCTTTTAGGTTTACTATTTGTTTACCCAATCCTACATTCTCAAATCTCTGAAGTATTTTTCCTGTTATATCAACTATGAACATCTCGTCAACCTGTCCGGTCAATTCAACATTCAATTCACCGTTCGTAGGATTAGGATAGCACTTAATCCTGCCAACCAACTGCTCATAATTTTCTGTTGTTGAATCAATTTTTGCATCTCCTTGGTTGAGTATGTTTTCATTAGGGTCAAGTCCTGCTAATGCTTTTTCAGGATTGCAGTCAGGAACAGCAGTGAACTGTCCAATCAACCTGATGAATAAATCATTCAATAGTTCTACATCATATTTATCAGTTGACGGTTTTATATGTTTATCCCCCACTCCGCTTTCATCAGTCAGAAAAACATAAGTGCCGTTTGTGGCAAGTGCAAGAGACCTCATCAGGTATTCTGTACTTTTATCAATTCCACTGCAGGTAACCGGAATAATTCTTATCCCCAGCATAGATGCTCTTGCAGTCAATTCTTTCAGTCTTGTCTTTACCTCGGGTGTGCTGTGTGGAGGAGCATCCAAAATAAGGAACATCAATCTTGTCCTTGCAGTTTCACTCCATGAAATTTCATTGATTGCACTCTGCAATGCAAGCTCGACTGCTTCAGGAAAATCCCCGCCGCCATTAGCTTCCTGCTGATTGATAAATTCGGTTGTTTTTGAAACATCTGAATTCAAATCGCTTTTTCGTGTAATGTATTCATCCTGCAAATCGCGATAGAAAATGCTTCCGAGATTGATTTTTATGTTCTTAAATTTATCACCAAGCTTTGAAATAATATCTTTCAGTTCTTCTTTCAGATACTTTATTTCATCTCCCATCGAACCGGTTGCATCAACGGCAAAAACAATATCAACATTTTCGGGAATACTGCAATAATCCTCTACTTTTACGACATTAATTCCATCATGAAACTTCTTAATATTGCTAACTGCAGTTTTATTACCCTTATAATCTATAACAATAGATAATCCTTGATTTTCAACCGGGTCATTTGTAAACAGATTTCCCCAAAGTTCTGCTTTGCCTGTGTTATCACTACGTCCTGTCCAGAGAACATCACCATTCGCTGAAAGTAGCTGAACTTTCGCATCAATTACAGGCATATTATCGAGAGTAACAAGCTGAACAGTGTATCTTTCGTCAGGCTTGAAAATCCATTCCTGCGAATAATTTTTAAAATCATTTTCAGATATATCTTTCCATAAATCCCATTTACGAAAATCATTAACTTCACCCGATGTCAGAACACCTGCCTTGCCAGTACTTTCAGAAGGTGGTACTGTAGGTTCTACATCCCTTGTATCACCCAATTTAACTTTTCTCACATCATATTCAACTGAAGATTCTGCCGATATTCCTTCACCTGCAACACTTTTTGCTCTTGCAATATCAACCTTTCCATCTTTTGTACTTTTTGTTGGTTCAGGAATTAAAGGCGAATCCATACTGCTTTCAATGCCTGATGGTTTTCCTCTTACTCCTTTAATCGAACGTACCGCACCATCGCCATATCCGGATTCTTCATTATCATCTCTTGATATATTTGTAGTATTAGGTATTAATTCCATTTTCAATTGTGTTTGAGAACCTGATTCTGCTTTAACATCATCAATGGTAGTATCAGTGTTCACGAAATAGGTAAATTTGAGTGAATATGTCCCGGGTTTCAAATCAAACTTAAAATTTCCATTCCTATCAGTTATATACGATAATACAGTATCTTTGTCATAAGCTTGAACCTGTACACCTATTAAAGGTTTATCGTTTAATTTATTAATGACTGTACCTTTTATTAAAGAATTATCCTTATCTTGAGGACCAAGAAATAAAGCAAAGAATAAAAAAAATAATATGGTTTTCATAGCATCACCAAAAATTGTACAAAAAGAACTTTTTATATAAAGATTACCAAACAGTTCAAAAAGTTACACGTCTAATGAAAATAATTATTTAACAAATTAACATATAATTTAATTAGGACTAAATTATCCTCAATATTTGTTAAATTTGTATCCGCTTAATTTTTCAATTTGAGGGAAGTATGGAAAATAATAATAAATACGCATTGATATTAGGTTGTTCTGGCGGTTTTGGCAAAGCTACCGCACTTGAATTAGCCGGATTAGGATATAATATTTTCGGTGTTCATCTCGATTTCGGCTCAAATAAAAAAAATGCCGAAGAGCTTTTGGAACAAATTAAAGCGATGGGTGTCAAAGTAACATTTTTCAATCTCAATGCCGCAGACGACAAAAACAGGGATTCTGTGATTGAAACAATAAAGAAAGCACTAATTGACGAACCTGGCTCATACATCAACGTACTTATCCATTCTCTTGCTTTTGGTTCAATTGGCCCTCTGATTGCACCAAATGCCGCAGACCAGCTTCAGCAAAAAAATCTTGAAATGACCCTGCATGTTATGGCACACAGCCTTTTGTATTGGTCTCAGGATTTGATTCATAACAAATTAATCCGAGAAGGCAGTAAAATCATTACATTAACAAGTGCAGGTTCATCGCGTGCAATGAAGAATTATGGAGCAGTATCAGTTGCCAAAGCCGCTCTCGAATCTTATGTGCGTCAGCTTGCTGTCGAGCTTGCACCTTATAAAATCACTGTTAATGCCCTGTCTCCCGGCGTTACCAATACTCAGGCAGTAAAACACATACCCGGATACGAAAGCATGCTCGAAGCATCCAAGAGAATAAATCCTAATCAAAGGAATACATTACCCGAAGATGTTTCGAAGGCAATTTCCTTATTCATAAATGATAAATCTTACTGGATAACCGGACAAATCATCGCTGTTGATGGAGGAGAAAGCATAGTAAATTCATTTGAGTAAAATATCACGAGGATAATCAGACATTTCTTGTCTGATTTCCTCCATCCTTGTAATATTCATTTCAGCTATCAAAAATCATAGCTTCAAATCACACTAATCAGCAACACTATTGATACAATTAAATTGTTCGGAATTTTCCATAAAATAAAAAACATACCTATCTTTGCAGTTTACATTTTAGAAATCAAAATTTAGTTTTATTAATTGTTATTTAGGATTCAGGTATGTTTGATTTCACATTTACAGAAGAACAACGCATGCTGCGTGACATGGTCAAAGATTTTGCTACAAATGAATTGAAACCACTTGCGGCAAAAATTGATGAAGATGAATTTATCCCACCTCATATTATAAAAAAAGTCGGCGAACTCGGGCTTCTTGGTGCCGCATTTCCTGTAGAGTATGGGGGCAGCGGTTTCGGAGAAATCGGTTACTGCATCATCCAGGAAAACATAGGTGCCGCTTGTATGTCAACTGCAACTATGATTGGCGCCCACGTGTCTATTGGAACAAATTCCATCTTTTTGGGAGGCAGTGAAGAATTAAAACAAAAATATTTGCCTGCTCTAACTTCCGGTGAAAAAATAGCTGCATTTGCTCTCACTGAACAGGGTGCAGGTTCAGATGCTTTTAATCTTAGAACCAGGGCAGAACTCGACGGTGACCAATGGGTGCTGAACGGTGAAAAACTCTGGATTACCAATGGTCCCTTTGCTGATGTTTTCGCAGTATATGCCAGAACAAGAAGAGGCATCACCGGTTTCGTTGTCGAAAAAGGAACACCCGGTTTCACTGCCGGTGCACCTGAGAGAAAAATGGGTATCAAAGGCAGCAAAACTTCTTCATTAACTTTTGACAACGTAAGGATTCCAAAAGAAAATATTATTGGTCAGGAAGGAAAAGGATTTCTCGTTGCAATGCACACATTGGATGCAGGAAGATTAGGACTTGGTGCGGCATGTCTCGGCGGAATGAAAGAACTACTTCGCCTATCAACAGCGTATTCGAAAGAAAGAAAACAATTCAATGAACCGATAGCAAATTTTCAGGCAGTCCAGTTTATGCTTGCCGACATGGCGGCTATGATATATGTAAGTGAATCTCTCGTTTACAGAACTGCGGCAGATTATGACAATAAAACAATGAATCCGCGACAGGCGGCAATTGTGAAGCTTGTCGTTTCCGAACATCTCAGCAAGGTTGCTGACATCGCCATGCAGGTTCACGGCGGCATGGGCTTCTCACGTGAAATGCCCATCGAAAGATTTTACCGCGATTCACGTATCAACAGAATCTTTGAAGGCACTAATGAAATTCAGAAAATGATTATTGCAAAAGATGTGCTGAAAAGAAAAGGAAACATTGAGATAATGTAATCAATTCTGAATGCTGAATGCTGAATTTAATTTTTATGAGGCAGACAATAAATCTGCCTTTTTTTTATTCTTTGTCATTCTGAACGAAGTAAAGAATCTAACTCCATCAATATCAATAATTAAAATTTATCATTTAATAAAATATCGCAACTTATAAAATCTACCAAATAACTCTCGTAATTTATTTTAATAACACAACTTATATCTATCCATTTCCGACTTCAGACTTCCGACTTCAGACTTCCGACTTCAGACTTCAGACTTCAGACTTCCGACTTCAAACTTCCGACTTCAAACTTCCGACTTCAGACTTCAGACTTCCGACTTCCGACTACCGATTTCAAACTTCCGACTTCAGACTTCAGACTTCCGACTTACTTAGCTCTTTCTCTTCTGAAACTCTGAACATTAAGTATATGCTGTGTTCCCGTTCTGGCAAAAGTTATCCTCCCAGAACCATCGGCAGTCGCTACAAAATATAAATAATCATGCACTTCAGGAAAAATCGCCGCTTCTATTGATTTCAATCCCGGAGAATTGATTGGTCCCGGCGGCAATCCAATATGCCTGTATGTATTGTAAGGGCTGTCAACCTCCAAATCCTTGTACAGCACTCTTTCCTTATGCAATTTCAAAGCATACAAAACTGTAGGGTCCGATTGCAATGGCATATTAATTCTCATCCTGTTGTAGAACACACCACTGACTCTCAGCTTATCCTGATTGTTCGGAGCTTCGGCTTCAATGATTGATGCCAAAGTCAAAATTTCATTCCGCGACTTCCCTTCATCAAAAGCAGACTTTGAAAATTTTTCATTCCAGATTTTATCCTGAGCTTTCATCAGCGTATTCACAATTTCGGGAATGGACTGCTTCCAGTAAAACTGGTATGTGTTGGGCATGAGATAGCCCTCGGCACTTGCACCCGGAATTGAGTTTGCTTTCAGTAAGCTGTCTGAAGTTACAAAATTCATGAACCCGGCAGAATCAACTGCAAGCTCTCTCTGCACAATCGAAGCGAATTTTTCCAGCCTTATTCCTTCGGGAAAAGTTACTTTTCTAATGCAAAGCTGTTTGCCAGTGAAAATCGAATAAAGCAATTCAAAGTTTGTATTCCCTTTCTGATACATATAACTTCCGGCATAAATCCCATCACCCGAAATCTTTGAATAAACCTTAATGATTGTTCGATAAAACCATTCGGGAGTCAACAGTTCTTTTTCATTGAAAATCAATATTGCTTTGCTTATTGATGTATTCTTCGGAATGTTCACCAGCACATCATTTTCAATGCCTGCATCCCTGTTTAGCATAATTGCAATAACAACTGAAAAAATTATAAAAAGGGTTAATAACCCTAAAAATATTTTCAAAAAAGTATGTTTTTTCTTTTTCATCTACAATAATTATATGAATAAATAGTCATATAGTAAAATTGATTTTAATAAGTTTACAAATTAGTGATTTTATATTTTTTTATAAGGAATAAATTATGTCAATTAAAATAACTTTTCCCGGCAACAAAAAAATTTATGCACATATAAACGGTTTCACGATACACACAGACCAGCCGGTTTCAGGCGGCGGAGATGACACTGCCCCATCGCCATTCGAGCATTTCCTTGCATCTCTCGGGACCTGTGCAGGTATATATATCAAAGGATTTTGCGACAGCCGCGGTTTGTCAACCGATGAAATAGAAATCGAACAAAAAATCGAATACGACCAGGCTCGTCAGCGAATCGGCAAAGTCATTCTCGATATACAAGTGCCGCCGGATTTTCCTGAAAAGTACAGGAATTCATTAATCAATACGGCAAATCTCTGTGCAGTGAAAAAATATCTTCAGGACCCGTTTGAAATTGAAACATACACCACAGAAAAAGAATTGATTATGGCAAATTGAGAAGCCGGAAGCACGAAGCTGGAAGCAGGAAGATAGAAAATAGCAAAAAGAAAATAGAAAATAGAAAAAAATAATTTTGTCACCCTGAGTGTAGTCGAAGGGTCTCAAACAAAACAAAAATTTTTTTCATAAACACACACACATCAAAACATGGCAGGTTCCTAACCTGCCTTTTTTTATTTCTCCATCATTTTTTATAATAAATAAAACCATTGTTATCGCATAGCGATTAAATATTAGTAGAAACATATAATCGAAAACAAACTTTTTCCCGTAGGGAATACATATTTGTTTCATGAATAACAACAAATTGTCTGAACAGGATTAAGGAGATTTAGGGATTGCGGGATTATTTCACGCAGAGCCGCCGAGTCGCAGAGAATTGTGGTGATATGGAGCCAAAATTGGGCAGAATTGGGCATTTTAAGCAGGTTTGACATGATTTTTTCTTTGCCCAAATTCATGTTTTAATTCTTTATTTATTAATAGTTTGAATGTAGCCGAGTGTATTAAAATTTATGCACCAAAAGAGAAACAACCTGCTTAATTTTCAGTTTTAAATTTAGATTTTTCAGTGAATTATTACCTCACCCTAAATCCCTCTCCGAAGGCGAGGGACTTTTTTTTCGTGGCAATTTATTTCGGCAAGAGTTCTCCAGCCCGACATAGATTAGCAAAGAACGAGCGGTGCAAAGATAAGGATGTGGGTGTGATATGTCAAGAAAATGGTTTAAAAATGATTTTAAAAATTATGATTTTGAATTGTGGTTATATGTTTTATTTCATTTCAAGAATGCAAAATCTCGGATCAGGATAAAGAAGATTAAAAGTTTGACACAATTGCCACTTTATCAAAGTACCAGTCTGAAAATTGTCTCGGGTGGAATTTAGAAATTTTTGGTAATCGCGTCATTTCCACAAAGCCACTCTGACAAAATGTTATACGAAGAAGCAAACATGATTAGGTTAATTAAATTATAAATTTAACAATACTCCAAAAATATTAATTGACTATTGTCAAAGAAAGCTTTATAACAAGGAATATTGTTATTATTTTTACAAAATTCAATGATTAATGGGATATAAATTTCTGGGAACCTATCACCTAAAATTATGCCAACAATTGTATTATTTATTTCTAAATTTTCAATTTTATCATCTGTATCATGGATCCATATCCTAAATTCTTGTTCATCTATGAAATCCATAGATTTATAATGTAATATTTCATCTATTTTATTTTTAATAAATGTTTCAACTTCAATATTATTATGTATATTAATATTTAAATCAATCGATGGGAAATTCAAAA
>JAKAKE010000038.1 GCA_021824625.1 Bacteroidota bacterium
GATCTAGCACAGATTAACAGGATTAATTCAATATATAATTACCTTCAGGCTCAGAAGGAAGTTTTATTTGCTGTAGGCAGGCTTCAATAATTGAAAATTGATAATGCAGAATGTAGAATATAAAATGCAAAATGTTGTATGAAATTGGAATAAGAAAAATAGAATTTTAAATTGAAAATTATTAATGAGAAGTAAAATATAATAAAATGAATTATTCATTATTAATTATTCACTATTCATTTAAAAAGCGGGGATGTTATGAAATGTGAAAAATGTGGGAATGAGTATTTATCTCAATCCTATTTCGCTACTCCGACAATATGCAATGATTGCTTTAACAATCTATCGGAAGAGGAAAAACAGCAGTTAATCAGCCAGGCTTATGCCTATTATCCGATTAACCAATATGCTTATCGCATTGGTTTTGGAAGAAGACTTGCCGCTTATCTGATTGATTGGGTTTTAGTCAATATCCTGTTTGTAATTGCTTTCTTTGCAACAGGCTTATATGATGAGTTCAAAGGCTATTTCTATGATATGAGCGATTTGATGAAATTCCTTAAAGACCCGGGTTTGATGCAGGAGTTTACAAATTCAATTCTTCCCATAACATTTATATTAACATTTATGTATTATTCCCTTGAAGTTGTTCTGGCGGCAACTCCAGGGAAATTAATGCTGGGAATACAAATAGCAAACGAGGATAGAACTAATGCAACAATGCTAACTCTCTTTATAAGATTTTTATTAAAACATTCAAATTCCATATTTAGCCTGTTAGCATTTGTCTTTGCAATAAATGCTTTTGATTTTGTTGGTTCAATTTTAGGATTTGCATTTATTGTAGGTTGCTTTTTTGTGCTGGCAGCTAAGAGACAGGGATTTCATGATATGATTGCAAAAACAGCGGTGTTTAGAAAAAAAGAGGTTCTCGAGAGGAATAACAATGTCATTAATGATAATTCACTTTAGAATGCAAAATGTAGAATGCTGAATTGGAAATAAGAGTTAGGAAATAGTAAAACAAATTTATCGCGTAGCGATTATATATCAATAGCAGATGAAAAACCGCTACTACACTTATCCCGTAGGGATTAAATATAATGGACTGTTAAGTGTTAAGTTTTGAATAATATGTTTTTTAATATTTAAAAATTAAATATTAATAATTTATTGAAAATTGTAAATTGAAAATTAAAAAATTTAATTAAATAGGATAGATGATGGGTAAGAAAAAATCTAAAAAGAAATTATTTATAGTATTAGGAATAATTTTAGTTTGTATCATTGTAATATTTGCTTTTTTCTCCTCACAGGGTCCAAAAGCAATAGCTGTGCAGATTTCCAAAGTTGAGAAAAGAACAATCACTCAATCAGTGTCAGCGATTGGGAAAATCCAGCCTGAAACCGAAGTAAAAATATCATCAGAGACAAGCGGCGAGATTGTTTTTCTTTCCGTTAAGGAAGGTGATACGGTTAAAGCTGGGCAGATGCTAATCAGAATAAAGCCTGATATAATCGAAAGCCAGTTACAGCAAGTCCTTGCCGCCGCAGAAGCAACAAGGCAGGATATTGACGCACGCAAGTCTGAACTTGTCCGCACAAAAGCAGAGATGCAGAGAATGAAGGAATTATATGACAAGAAATTCGCTTCGCAGGAAGAATTCGACAGAACTACTGCAGCATACAATCAGGCTGAAGCTGCTTATAAAGCATCTTTATCGCGATATGACCAGGCAATGGCAAGTTACAGACAAGTGAAAAGCAGTGCTGAACGAACAATAATTTATTCTCCTATTGATGGTATTGTAACAAAACTCTCTGTTGAAAAGGGTGAGAAAGTTGTGGGTGTGGCTCAAATGACAGGCACGGAGCTTATGACTGTTTCCGACCTGAATTTGATGAATGCCGAAGTGGAAGTTGACGAAAATGATATTATAATGATTCAAATTGGTGATTCAACAAGAGTTGAGATTGACGCTTTACCCGATATTATTTATAAGGGTGTGGTTGTGGAAATCGGCCACTCTGCATTGCAAAATTTACTCGGGACTCAAGACCAGGTTACTAATTTTAAGGTGAAAATCAGGATAGTTGATAAAGAACCAAAACTTCGTCCCGGGATGAGCTGCAATGTTGAAATTGAAACCGAAACCAGGAGGGATGTGCTTGCCGTACCATTGCAGTCTGTTACTGTTCGGGATACCGTTTTCGGAATGAGGGCAATGGAAGAAAAACAAGATGAAATGAAAGTCAATAAAGATGAGGAAAAGGAAAGTAAAGATAAGAAGAAAAAACCTCAGACTGTTGTTTTTATCCGAAATGGGGATGTTTGTAAAATGGTTCCTGTAAAAACCGGCATCAGCGATGATGGTTATATAGAAATAACAGACGGTTTAAAAGAAAAACAGGAAATTATTAGTGGAAATTTTCTTGCTGTGAGCAAACAGCTTTCTAATGGCACAAAGATTCGGGTTGATACTTTGTTGAAAAAGAAGAAAGCAAAGGGGAAATAGGAAATGGAAATTTGGAATTGGGAAAAGAAGTTGAATAGCCGCTATTTTTAAATCGTGGTGGTTCTTATTAACACTTCCAATTCGACTAAAGCCGCTTAATATAAACTGATAACTAAAAATAGAAGATGGAAATAAAAGAAGTCATTAATAACGGAACGACATTAATTGATATCGAACATATCGCCAAGATTTACCAGATGGGTGCTGAATATGTTCATGCAATAAGGGATATTTCTTTACAAATAAAGAAGAATGATTACCTTGCTATTATGGGTCCGTCAGGTTCGGGTAAATCAACTTTGATGAATATTATCGGTTGTCTCGACACACCCACAAAAGGAAAATATTTATTCAAGGATATGGATGTCAGCGAAATGACTGATAATGACCTTGCATCAATCAGGAATAAGGAAATCGGGTTTGTTTTTCAGACTTTCAATCTTCTTGCACGTTCGACTACCTTAAAAAACGTAGAACTGCCCCTTATTTACGGAGGCTATGGGGCTTCTTTGAGACATGAGAAAGCTATGAAGGCACTCGTGGATGTCGGATTGGGGGATAGAGTCAATCATAAGCCAAATGAACTTTCAGGTGGGCAGAGACAGAGAGTTGCAGTTGCCCGCGCTTTAGTTACAGAACCATCAATAATTTTAGCAGACGAACCGACTGGCAACCTCGATTCAAAAACCGGACTTGAAATTATGAATTTATTTAATGAATTATGGAAAGCCGGAAACACCATTATAGTGGTAACTCATGAAGAGGAAGTCGCACGATTTGCTAAAAGAATAATTAAACTGCGTGACGGATTAATCGAAAATGATTCCGTCAATCATGAGCAAAGAAGTTTAATAGAAGATTCGCAGTCCTGATATGAAAATAAATGAAATAACAGAGAATATCAAAATTGCATTCGAGGCAATGAGTGTTAACAAACTCAGGTCTCTTCTTGCTTCTTTGGGTGTGGTTATTGGTATTTCTTTTGTTATTCTTATGGGCTGGGTTTTATCCGGGCTCGACCAAGCCCTCGAGGACACATTCAATATTATCGGCACTGACATGCTTTATATAGACAAATGGGACTGGGCCGGCGGCAGAAACTGGAAAAAAATGAGGCAAAGAAAAAACATAACTTATAGCCAGGCTACTGAATTTTGTGAAAAAATCAAATCTGCAGAGTTGGCTATTCCCAATGCAAGGGAGTTTGGATATAAAATAAAATATAAGAATGAAGAATACCAGGGCATGAGTTTTATTGGTACAAAGTGGGAACATTCATTGACTCCTGCCGGTGCAATATTAATAGGCAGGCATTTCACACAATTTGAGGATGATATAGGTGCCAATGTAATTGTACTTGGTTATAAAGTATACCAGGCTCTACTTAATGATGGCAACCCGGTTGGTCATTATGTTAAAATTGACGGCAGGAAATTTCTTGTTATTGGTGTTATTAAGAAACAGGGGACAATGCTTTTTGACTTTGTTGATAATCAATGCTTCATGCCCATTAAAGCCTTCCAGTCTGTTTTCGGCAGGTCGGGTAGGTCAGTTTCGATTGCAATCAAAGCAGGCAGTATTGAAAATCTCGACGAAATAAGAGTTGAATCAGAAGGATTGATGAGGCAGATAAGAAATATCAAACCAGGCGAAGAAAATGATTTTTCAATAAATGAAACTAAAGCATTTGAGAGTACAATAGCTGTTCTCAGGCTGTCTGTGTGGGGTGTTGGTATCGGAATGACTGTGCTGTCATTTATCGTCGGCATAATAGGAATTATGAACATTATGTTTGTTTCGGTTACCGAAAGAACTAAGGAAATAGGAATTAGAAAAGCTGTTGGTGCAAAGAAAAGAACAATCTGGATGCAGTTCATTGTCGAAGCGGCAATATTAAGTTTTTTTGGTGCTATAATAGCATTTGCGGGTTGTTCAGCACTTGTTTATCTGACTGCGACATTTTTACCGGAATTTGTCCCTGCAACTGCTTTTCTGTCACCTGTTCTACCTTATGAACTGTTGTTAATTGCATCCTTTGTTTCAATTTTTGTCGGCATGCTTGCCGGTGTAATTCCTGCTGTAAGGGCGGCAAACCTTGACCCGGTGGAAGCTCTCAGAAGGGAGAATTAACAATTCACAATTAATAATTGTTAGAGAATGAAATTCTGAATTATGATTGAAACAAATGCAATCTATTTGTGATTATTTATTAACCGGGTTATTTGATGGAACATTTTTATTTATTTACTATCATTGTCCGATAAAAAAAATAATGGCAAGGGGATAAAAATCCCCTAATCGGTGTTTAATTTTGTAGTGAATAAAATCACAGATTAACCAAGAGGGCAAAACCATAAAATATAGCAGAAATCCAATAATAAGCCAAGTAATAAAATTTCTTGACAAGCAAGAAATTAATCGGACAGCAAGAGAAAATCAAAGCGGCCTTTTTGGTTTCTCAACTGTTTAATGTATTTTTTTTAATTTTGATTTTGGATGGACAACAATGATTTTTATTAGTATTGATATAGAGGATTAAATGAAACTTGAGGAAATACTGGCGATTGATTCGATTGAAACAAATGTTGAAGTGAAAGACAAGAATGAATTGCTGCGCAGAATGGTTGATTTGGCTGTGGCAACAGGTAAGGTGATTGATAAGGATGGGGCTTTTAAGGATATACTTGAAAGGGAAAAGCTGATGTCAACGGGTATAGGAAAGGGTATTGCTTTGCCTCATGCAAAGACTAACTCTGTTAATGATACGGTTGGTGCTTTTGTTATATTGAAGGAAACGGTTGATTTTGAATCGCTGGATGGTGAAAGGGTAAAACTTGCTTTTATGTTATTGGGCAGGGAAGCAAATGTGGGGCTGCACCTGAGAATATTGAGCAAGATATCGAGAATTTTGGATGATGATGGAAACAGGGGGGAAATATGTGGAATGGTTAATGGGGCGGAAGTTATAGAGTTTTTTAGGAAATCGGATGAAAATGAGTGAAATTAATTATTAATTACTAATGAAAATATCATAAAAAGCATTGATGAACTTTAAAGAATAAGAATAAGATTTTACCGTCAATCGTTAATTGAAAAAATTTTAAATACGAATGAAAGATTGATATTATTATGATAAATTTGAATACAGCCTTTGAGGATGAGATGTATGAGGAATATCGAAATGACAGGCTTTCGGTGAGCCCGGCTTGGCGGGATTATTTTGATAAGGGGAATGCTAAATCTGAGAAGGGTTATGATGGAACAGAAGAATTAATTACTAATTACGATTTACGAATTACGAATGAAGAATTGAAGGATAAGGGAATAAAAGAAATTGAGAGCGGTGAGGAAGCTGTTCTTATGCCTTCGATACAGGCAAGAATTTCGGAGAATATGGAGGAGAGTCTTGGGGTGCCGACTGCAACATCTATGAGGGCAATACCTGTGAAGGCTTTGGATGAGAACAGAAGAATAATAAATAAATATTTGCTAAAGCAGAAGAGGGAAAAGGTTTCATTTACTCATTTAATGGGTTGGGCAATAGTTAAAGCACTCGAAAAATATGCTCAAATGAATTTTGGATATATTCAGAAGGATGGGAAACCGCATTATTTAAAAAGAAATAAAATAAATTTGGGATTTGCTGTTGATATAATAAAGAAAGACGGAACGAGACTGTTGCTTGTACCAAACCTGAAAAACGTAGAAAAAATGAATTTCTCTGAATTTATCGAGGGATATGATAATTTAATCAAAAAGACAAGAGATAATAAATTAACCGTTGATGACCTGGCAGGCACAACGGTGAGCATTACGAATCCGGGAATGATTGGAACAACGGCGTCAACGCCGAGATTGATGAAGGGACAGGGATTGATTGTGGCTGTTGGAGCAATTGAATACCCGACTGAGTTCCAGGCAGTGAGGCCGGAGGTTATGACATCATTAGCAATATCGAAAGTAGTAAATATAACCAGTACTTATGACCACAGGATTATTCAGGGAGCGGAATCGGCGGAATTTCTTGCATATATTCACAAACTATTGATTGGAGAGAATCATTTTTATGACCAGATATTTGCTTCATTAAAAATACCATTTGAACCTATCCGGTGGACGAATGATAACACAGTTATTGATGCATTCGGAAGGGTTGACGAAAGGGAAGCAATTGAAAAAGCCGCTCACGTTATGTTAATGATAAATGCTTACCGTGTGAGGGGACACCTGCTTTCATCTGTGAATCCACTCGGCTATGAAAGTTATTACTATCCTGAATTAAACCCGGCATATTATGGATTTACGATTTGGGACCTCGACAGGGTATTTCATGCTGAAGACACCTGGGAAAGTAATAATTTACCATTAAGAGATATTATTGAAAGATTAAGAGAAACCTATTGTGGAGCTTCCGGATTTGAATTTATGCATATCCAGGACCCTGTAAGAAAGCAGTGGATTATGCGGCATCTCGAACAGGGTGAATTGGGTAAAGACTATTCTAAAGATGTGAGAATTGATACTTTGAGGAAATTGACTAAGGCTGAGTTATTTGAAAATTTACTTCATACGAAATTTGTAGGTAGTAAAAGGTTTTCACTCGAGGGAGGGGAATCGGTTGTTGTTATGTTAGATAAAATATTTGAGGAAGCAGCTAATGAAGGCATTCATGCTATTACATTAGGTATGGCACACAGGGGAAGATTGAACGTCCTGGTAAATAACATCGGTAAGTCTGTTGAAAAAATATTTGATGAGTTCGAAGGAGCGATTGACCCTGATTCATATCATGGTTCGGGTGATGTGAAGTATCATCTTGGCGATACGGGTACATATAAAACAAAAGATGGTAAGATTGTAGGAATTATCTTATCTCCGAATCCAAGCCATCTTGAGTTGGTAAACCCAGTCATCGAAGGTATGGCAAGAGCTTTGGAAAATGAGATTAATGACAGGAGTCATTCAAAAGTATTACCTATTCTCATCCATGGTGATTCTGCTTTTGCCGGACAGGGTATTGTTGCTGAAACCCTGAATTTATCCCAATTGGAAGGTTATAAAACAGGTGGTACAATTCATATTGTAATTAACAATCAGATAGGTTTCACAACTAACATTGGTGATTCACGGTCATCTGTTTATTGCACAGATATTGGAAAAATGATACAGGCTCCGATTATTCATGTTAATGGAAATGAGCCTGATGCTGTGATGAGAGCGGGTTCTTTTGCTTATGACTTTAGGAAAAAATTTGGAACTGATATTATTATTGACATGCTGTGTTACAGGAAATACGGACATAATGAGGCTGACGAACCATCATATACTCAACCGTTGCTTTATAAGAAAATAAGAGGAATGAAATCTGTGAGGGCTTTATATGAACAAGAACTGATTAAAGAATCTATTGTCAGCGTTGATGATGCAAGGAAATTATACAGTGATGAACAAAAAGAATTAAATAATTTGTTTGTTGACAGAAAGAAAAAAGACAGACCCTTCGACAATGCTCAGGGTGACATTATTAAGAATACTGAATTTAATAAAAAAGATGTAGGTACAGAACAATGTTCTGTACCTACTAATGTTTCTAAGGATGTCCTGAAGAAACTAACGAAGGTTATTTCGTTAATACCTGATGGATTCAAGGCAAATCCTAAATTGATTTCTTTATTTAAGAAACGTGCAGATATGTTTGATGAGACTAAGGATTTGATTGATTGGGCTATGGCGGAATTACTTGCTTTCGGTTCTCTCCTTTTAGATGGGAAAAATGTCAGGATTACAGGACAGGACACGAGAAGAGGGACGTTCAGCCAAAGGCATGCCGTTATTACCGATGTTGAAACAAATGATAATTATGTTCCTTTGAACCATATTTCAGATGGGTATTATGGAAAGGGGTTAAGGGCAGGAATAGTCGAAAGTCAAAAGTCGAATGCTAAAAGTGAATCGGCAAGCCATACTCCCAACACAGAAGAGCATGGCAGACTGAGAATATATGATAGTCCACTTAGTGAACTTGCTGTTCTTGGATTCGAATATGGTTACAGCACCATTGCAAAAAATGAATTGACAATCTGGGAAGCCCAATTCGGTGACTTCGCTAATGGAGCACAGGCAATCATTGACCAATTCATATCTTGTGCCGAATCGAAGTGGGGGAAAACATCAAATTTAGTTCTTTTACTGCCTCACAGCTATGACGGACAGGGGCCCGAACATTCAAGTGCCCGGCTTGAAAGATTCCTTCAGCTTTGTGCCGGAAATAATATGTTTGTTTGTAATCTTACTACACCGGCTCAATATTTTCATGCTTTGAGAAGGCAGGTTCTTTTGAAAAATAAGAAGCCTTTGATATTGATGGCTCCTAAATCCATGCTGAGGCACCCAATGGCCGTAAGTGGTGTTAATGAATTTACAGATAAATATTTTGAGAGTATCATTGATGATAAATCGGTTGATGCAGGTGATGTAAAAAAGGTATTGCTCTGCTCCGGTAAAATATATTATGATTTATTATCAGAAAGAGTAAGCAGGAAGATAAAAGATACTGCAATAATCAGAGTTGAACAATTGTATCCTTTTGATTCAAAAATAATAAATGGTATTTTGTCAAAATATAAGAAAGTAGTTGAATATTATTGGGTGCAGGAAGAACCTGAAAATCAGGGTGCATGGCGGTTCATCGAACCTAATATGAGACGTATGTTAACAGACATAGATGCTATTAAAACCATAGATTTTATTGGAAGAGAGGTCGCTTCTGCAACTGCTACGGGTTCTTATACTAAGCATATTGAAGAACAAACTGATATTATAAGTAAAGCAATTAAATAATGAAGTAGTATTGGAGGTAGTTTTGTGTGTTGGGCTTTGGGTGGTGAATTGAAAATTGGAAATAGATTTTTTTTAAGTGTTGAATATTGTGTTAAGTTGATAATGTAAAATTTAGTACGTAGGTTTGAAAATTGTAAATTAAAAATTGATTGAAAATTGTAAATTTGGAAAGTAGGGTGTTGAGTGTTGAATCGTGGTTATATTATTTATTAAAGTGGACATAAGAAAAACAATAAAATTTGATAAATAAGTTGGGGAGTGCTTTATGAAAAGAAAAATACTGTTTTATAATTTACTGATGTTACTTTTAACATCTTTTCTATTTGGCAAAGACAATGATAAAGTAAATGAGTATATGAATGCCTATCAGCCGGGTTTCTGGGAGAACAGGGGGCAGTTGGTTGACCAAAACAGGAAACTGAGAAATGATATATTATACTACCGAAGTGCGAACGGGATGAATATTTTTCTCAGAAAAGATGGCATAAGTTACGTATTTCGTCAGGTTGAGATTGTTGATACAAATAATTTGAACGATAATTCACCATTTCCGAATTATTTTGAGAAGAAAAATAATATTTTCAAGAGACGATTAAAAACTCACAGGGTTGACCTTCAATTATTAGGTTGTAATCCGAATCCGGAGATTATTACTGAAGGGATTTCTGAAGATTATAATAATTATTATGGTTCTAATTTTGGTGAAAATGGTCTATTGTTTGTTCATAATTATCAGAAAATAACCTATAAAAATATTTATGCTAATATTGACTTGGTTTACTATATTGATGAAGGGGATTTGGGAAATGGGAAATTGGAATTGGGAAAGGAAAAAAATGATAAAGGAGTTAAATATGATTTTGTTGTTAAGCCCGGTGGTGAAATTTCATCAATAAAAATAAAATACAGCGGTGCTGATGATGTTTCATTGAGTCAATCAGGTTCTTTGCTCGTAAAAACATCACTTGGAAATATTGAAGAGGCAAATCCTTTTAGTTTTACAAAAGAACTGAAAAAATCCGAAACGATATTATCGGGCAGAACATTTTCTGCCCCTGCAACACCTAAACAAATTGTTGATATTAAATATAATTTTGAAAATAATGTGTTGAGTTTTACTGAAACAGAATATGATAAAAGTAAGGTTCTTGTTATTGACCCGAGGTTAATTTGGGGAACTTATTACGGAGGTGAATTTGCAGACGAGGCTATTGCTGTTGCCGTTGATAAAATAAATAATATTGTTGTTACAGGTTTTACTCAAAGTAATTTTAGTATTGCAACATCGGGCACATACAAAACAACCGGAGATTCAATTGGCGGAGATGCCTTTATTTTAAAACTTGATTCAACCGGCAAACGTAAGTGGTGTATTTACTATGGAGGTCCTGATTCCTCAATTGATATTGGTACGGGCATTGATTGTTTTACTTCAGATAAAAGTATTGCAGTTGCCGGAATTACCGGCGGTATGAATAATATTACAACACCGGGGGCTTACCAAACAAGCTATGGTGGAGG
>JAKAKE010000099.1 GCA_021824625.1 Bacteroidota bacterium
TGTTGATGTTGAAAAGTATAAACCAGGTAATGATAATAATAATCGTAAAGATATTATTTTTGCAGGTAAATTGGATTTTTGGTTAAACAGGCTTATTGTAGAGAGAATCATTAATAAAATTTTACCCGGAATAAAAAAAGTTCATCCACAAGTGAAATTTCATATAATTGGTGCAAATCCTGAGAAATATTTTTTTCGGGTGCAAAATGAAAATATATTACTTCATCCTAATGTTAAGGATGTTGTTCCATATATGCAAAGTTCAGCAGTATTTTTAAATCCACATATTGGCGGTTCCGGAATACAGAATAAAAATTTAGAAGCTATGTCATGTGGATGTGCCGTTGTGACATCTGAAAGCGGTGCAAACGGAATAAATATAAAATCAGGATACAATTGTTTTATTGCAGTAAAAGACTATGATTTTATAAATTGTACAAACCAACTTATTTCTGATACAAGTTTAAGAAATTTTATCGGTCATAATGCCAGAGAATTAATATTAAAAGAGCATAAATGGGATGTTATCTATAATAGTATGGATAACATAATAACAAGTATCCTATTATGAATTTAGAATCATGCATTATATGCAAAATTATTGACCAAAAGACACTTTTTTTAAGGTACAATCCTGTAAATCATCCTTGGGAAGGGAATGACTTCACGGATGTGAGATGCTCCGGTTATCCATTTGACTGTTCGTTCCACGCCGAGTCCAAATCCACTATGTGGTACAGAACCGTATTTTCTTAAATCGAGATACCATTGGAATGCTTCTACAGGCAAATCATTTTCGATAATTCTTTGATGTAGTGCATCATAATCATCTTCACGCTGGCTTCCGCCAATGAGTTCTCCCGCTTTTTCAGGACCGAGCATGTCCATAGCGAGTACAACCTTTAAATTTTCGGGGTCGCGTTTCATATAAAATGCTTTGGCTTCTGTTGGGTAGCGGTGAATAATACACGGTTTATCGAATTGTTCCATTACAGCTTCTTCCTGAACTGTACCGAAGTCTTCACCCCATGGGAAAGGCAAAATATCAACTTCCTGTCCGTCAACTTTCTTTTTGAGCGGAATATTGTTTTTATGAAGATAGTCAACTGCTTCACTATAACTGATACGATAGAAAGGGCGTTTAATTTTTTCGAGTAAAGTTGTGTCGCGTTCCAATATAGCAAGTTCTTTTGTACAGGTTTTAAGACAGAACTGAACGATATATTCGACGAGGTCTTCTGCTAAATCCATGTCATCGTCGAGGTCGAAATACGCCATTTCAGGTTCGACCATCCAAAATTCCGTAAGGTGTTTTCTTGTCTTGGAACGTTCAGCCCTGAAAGTTGGACCGAATGTATAAACCTTGCCAAGTGCCATTGCAGAAGCTTCAGCATATAATTGTCCGGACTGGGATAAATAGGCTTTACCCAAGTCAAAATATTCTGTTTCGAATAATGTTGATGTACCTTCACAAGCGTTAGGAGTCAGCAATGGTGAATCCATAAGTTTAAATCCGTTGCCGTCAAAGAAATCACGTATTGCTTTTATAACAGCGGCACGCACCCGCATAATTGCGTTCTGCCTCGAAGAACGAAGCCAGAGATGGCGGTGTTCGATTAGAAAAGCATCGCCATGCTCTTTGGGAGTAATCGGATAATCTTTTGCAATCTGGACTGCCTGCAATCCGGTAACATCAATTTCAAAACCACCGGGAGCTCTTTCCTCAACTTTTACTTTTCCGGTGATAATGAGGGATGATTCCTGGGTCAGACTTTTTCCTGCTTCAAATGTTTCTTCACTTACATTGCCTTTGAACATAACACACTGAACCACTCCCGTTCCGTCCCGTAAGAGAATAAACTGGAGCTTACCTTTTCCGGTAGTGTTGAATACCCAGCCTCGGAGCGTGATTTCTTCGCCTACAACTTTATGCAAGTCTTCAATTGTGACATAACTCTTATATCTCGACATAATTTATTTTCTGATTAATTAATAATTCCATTTGAGAAGTTACAAAATTACCAAAATTGAGGTAAATATTAATTTTGAGCCAAGTGAAACTCTTGCAGGGATTTGATAAAATATTTATATAATATTTAACTCTTTATATATCAATGAGTTGCCCCCCCCCTATAACATTACCAAAATAAATAAGATTTTTTATTATTGAAATTATTTTATAAATTAAAATAGATTTAGGATATATTAAATTATTTATTAGTATTATCAAATATATGAAATAATAATTTTACTCACAAAACTGGAGGTTTATGGACAATATTTTTAATACGCAAATTTCTGTTTATACATTTCAAAGCATAATTACTTTAATGAGCATAGCCATTAATAAAATAATGAGCCGGCAGTTTGAGCTGCCGGCTCCGAGCCAAACAATGTTGGTTCATCCACAAGTAAGTTAAACGCAAGCTTGAGGATGTTTTAAAATTAATGAATTTAATTAATATTTAAAACTATTTATGGAGTTTAAAATGAAGAAAATCATAATTATTTTTTTTGTATTTATTTCTTTTTTTTATTTTACAAAAGGACAACCGTTGATTTACTGTCCTGATGATTGCCCGGAAGTACAATGGAATGGACCTTTTCCAATTACTTGTGATGTTTGTCCAGGAGTTACTGCTTCATGTAACTTTGAATTTAGAAAAAACACATGTGCGGAACCAGATCAATGTGAATTCAGAATTGTAAGCAATATTACAATAACAGGAACTTATTCTGCATTTTGTAATATGGATATAATTCTTATTAATCTAACTGAATGCATTATAAGCCAAAAAATTGGCTTGTGTAATCCGGGTGAAACCATGACGGCAGTATTTTTTAAAGCATCTTGTTGGAAATGGGATGGACCTTTTTCTATCGATCCTAATGATCCTCTACCCAACATGGTTTCTTGTTATGGATCAGGCTGTTGTAAAGCAATATATACAGTTACTAAATTGTATGATGGTCAGGGTAATTTTATAGGTTACGATATACGTTATAGATATTCAACTCATTATGGACCCGAAAATTGTGATCCAAATGACCCTTATTGTTATTATGATTGTATTAATTAATAAGAAAAATTATGTGTATTTTTTATCAATTACAAAAAAAAATGAAACTAATAGTGTTTTGTTATTCTCTACTATAGCAAAAATATTGATAGTATGAATTTGATGAATGTCAGAGACACTCTGAATTATTTAACTCTAATATTATTTAGATTATTTATTATGAGGGAAATTTAATATTATATCCTGCCTGTCAAAGGCAGGATATAAATTAATTTAAATGAAATATCTATTATTAAAAAAATTATATGGTGTATATAATATGAAATTTGTAATCGTTGTCTTAATATTATCTTTTCTGTCTTATTTAGAAATCTTTTCACAAGTCACAGATGAATGGATTTTGGTAGATTCTTCTTATATGTCAACAGGATTTTCAGGTGATTTCTTTATATCAAATTATAGAAGTACAAATCTTCTATCGAATTATAGTGATAAGCTTTTTTACTACAATTTAGAACAACCTGGTTTTTTTGATAAAGATTTCAATAGAGTTAATGCAAAATTATTTCTGAGATATTCAAGCGACGGGGGTAGTACATGGAATCGAGTTATGGAAAGATATATTGATTGTACCCAATGTTATTTATTTTGGTATACATTATGTACTCCTTCAGAAAATAAAATTGTAATATCAGAAGACAGTGCTGAACAATTTCAATATTTTGAGGACGGAAAAAAGAGAAATTTTTTCAAACGACATGCAAGATTATTAATTTCTGATGACAGGGGCAGCTCATATAGATTTATTTATTTTGATTCTAACACGGTTATAACTGATATAAGTATGGTTGATGAAAACAGAGGTACATGTTTTTTGAGGCATTTATCAAATCCTTTTTATGAAAATTCCTTGAATAAAGACGAAATACTATATACTAACAATGGCTGGATAACTTATAAAAATATTAACTTTAACGATTCTACTCTACTCTTTGCCCCTGTTCATTTTCTATCGGACGGGAAAATGATAGTGCAGGTTAATGATACCCTTAATAAAAGAAGATTTATTTATTATTCAACTAATGATGGTGCAGACTGGAACAGCTACGAAATGAAAATCGATAATAAACTTACTCTTAAAAAAATAATATCCGAAAATGAATTATTTTTTATTTACTCTGATTCATTGCAACCAACTTGGATTGATTATACAAAAATATTAAGAACAAAAGATGGCGGTAATACATTTGATACAGTATGGAAAAAGACAAATGAATTTAGCTTTTACTTTTTTGAAAGTTTTGATACAAACAATTTTATTTTGTGCTATTATAATAATTTTCCTAATGATTTAAATTATTACATTATTAAAACTTCAAATGCAGGAATTACTTGGGAAAATCAATATTATCACACACAAACGAATGATTTATTTTGTTACAAGCCTATTAAAGTCTTATTCATTAATAAAAATTTATTATATGTCAGAACCGATGGTAGTGGACTTACACCCGGTACAAATATTTTTAAATATACAGGAAACAAAACATTAAAACCAATTCTTCCTATTATAACAGGTGAAAAAAATGGACAGAATCTATTTAAAACAGATAGTGTACTGGTATCATGGAATAAAATCGAAGGAGCAACATCATATCATATTGAAGTAACTGGTTTATCTTTTAGTGACTTTTCCGATCATCAAAATCTAATTGAACACATTATTCATAATGCCATATCAACAAATGTAACAGATACCTCTATATTGCTTACTAATTTAAATAAATATTATTATTATACAGCTATTGGCAAATCACAGAATTCAACAATGACAAGTATTGATGGTGAATCTTATTTCAGAACTGAACAAGGAAATTTAAACATACCTCAAATCATATATCCGGATACTTCCATAAAAGGATACTATCATAATGATAAAATTTTATTTAAATGGTCATCGGTTACTAATGCTGAATCTTATGACCTGGCTATTACTTATAGTAATAATAAATTCTATGATAATATACCTATCGTATCAGTTAAAGGGACTAATGACACCAGTTATTTATTTAAGGGCTTATTGAATTATAGTAAATATGGAATATTTGTAAGAGCTGTCAATGACAATGAAATTTCTGACTGGAAAAGTAAATTTATTTATACTCATATTATTAATAATTACATTGAAGAAAAGAATGATATAGATGCTTCGGTAATTGTTTATCCTAATCCAATTTCAAATTCATTTTACATCGAATTTACAAATTTAAAAATTCCAATGGTGAATGTTGAAGTATATGATATATTAGGGATAAAAATATTCACAAAATATTATGAAAATTTGGACCAATCAACTAATAGAATTACAGTTGATATTAGAGATGAAATTAAAACGGGAAGTTATTTTTTAGCAATTAAATCAGGGAATATTACATTTTACAAAATGATTAACAAAATAGATTAAATTTATGTCATTCAAATTTTTTATAATAGTTTTTTTATTGTTTATTTCTATAGAACCTTTGTTTTCAAAAAAACCTGTATCAATAAAATGTATTAATTGTAATGACACATGTTCGTATGAAACTAACTTGTGGTTTATGGATTTGAATAATGATGAAAGATATGATGCAGGTATAATTAAAACATGCAAAAGTATTTTTTCTGGCTTTAATCTTATAGATAAATCATCAGTTTATTTGAATAGTGAAATGACAGCCAAATTAATAGATGGTACTGTAGAAATGAAGAATTTTAATTTTATTATTTATGATCCTGTACTTAATAGTAATATTTGCAGATTGTATTTTGATTATAATTTAGCTTCTGTCGTTTTAGAAGATTATACTCAAAACAGTAACGACCCCACTACATACGAGGAAGCGGACAACTACTTTTACACACAACAAATGGGAACTATGCTGCTTATCACAAAGAAAAATCAGATTGATGTTCAGTCTGTTTTGCTTTGCAGTCTGGATGGAAGAATTATTTCAAATTTGCAGAATGTAGATGGATGGTCTCAGTTTCAATTCGATATGTCATTAGAGCCGAGCGGAATGTATCTGCTCCGCTTTATTGCAAGGGATAGGGCATTAACCAAAAGGGTGCTGTATGTGAGATAAATAACATTCACTAATTCTGTCAAGAGTTACTCCTTACATGGTTAACAAAATGAACTATTTTTTTCTTTTTGAAATTTGATTTTCGATTAATCCTTCTAATTTAATAATAAGAAATCCTACTAATAATCCAAAACCCGCACCGGCAATAACATCAAATGGATAGTGAACCCCGACATACACCCTGGAAAATGAAACTGCAATAGCAATTCCAAGCCACACCCATAAATAGTGGCGGTAATAATGTGCGAGAACTATTGCGGCGGCAAATGTGTTAGCCGCATGGGAAGAAGGCATGGATTTTCCTCCGCCGCATGGAACAAGTAACCTAATATCACTTAATGTATGGCAGGGCCTTAATCGTCCGATCCAATCTTTAAGTAGGGAACTGTTGATTTGGTCAACGAGAACAATTGTAACAATTAGAACAACTGCACAAATCCTCCCGTTTTTCCCGCCTTTCCAAAACAGCCAGCCAAAAAGGAAAACATAAACGAGTGTCCAATTTGAATTGGTTGTGATGAATGGCATAATCTTATCAAATATTGAATTTGATGTTCCGCTGTTTATAAGGTGGAACAGCCATGTGTCTATTGTCTGAATAAATTCAATCATACAAAATCCGGGAGCTAAATATTAAATAAATTTTCATAAAATAAAATAAATTCTTCGATTAATAAAAGTAAAAATAGTAATTAGATATTTACGTCCAAATAATGACATGCTGGATGTGGAAAACTTTGTTTTTCGTTTTTGTGGAAAACTTTGTTTTGTGTTGATGATATATTTTCTTAATTTTTTCAAAGATGATTTGTGCTACTTTCCAGCATATAGGTTAAATAAAAAATAATTTATAAAAAATTTATTAAATTCTCTTTTTTGACATAGGTAAAATTACAAAGAGAGAACAAATAATTTTACAATAATTGAAATAAATAATAAAAATAAATTTGAGGTAAAGATGAAAGTTGATAGAAGATTTACAGGTGAGGGCACGAGTCCCTACGACCAATTCAGCTATACGACAAAATCTTCTATTTTGAGGAATCCCGACGGCTCCGTTGTATTCAGGATGGACGAGGTCGAGGTCCCTTCGCAGTGGTCGCAGGTAGCGACCGATATCCTCGCACAAAAATATTTCAGAAAAACCGGAGTTCCACAATATACAAAAGACGGAAAGGCAATCACGGATAACAACGGTAAACAAAAGCTCGGGGGAGAAAATTCCGTCAGGCAGGTTGTTCACCGACTTGCAGGATGCTGGCGAACATGGGGCGAAAAATTCGGATATTTTAATTCGGAAGAAGATGCAAAAACGTATTATGATGAAATAGCATACATGCTTCTGAATCAAATGGCAGCACCCAACTCGCCTCAATGGTTCAACACAGGCTTGCAGTATGCTTATAATATAACCGGGCATAAGCAGGGACATTATTATGTTGACCCTGAGAAAAAGAAGCTGGTTCAGTCCAGGGATGCCTACACCAGGCCTCAGCCTCATGCCTGCTTTATTCAATCTGTGAACGACGACCTCCTGAATGAAGGCGGAATATTCGACCTTGCATTGAGGGAGGCGAGAATATTTAAGTTCGGCAGCGGTACAGGCACGAACTTTTCAGCCCTCAGGGGGGAGGGTGAATTACTTTCCGGCGGCGGTATATCTTCCGGGTTGATGAGCTTCCTGAAAATATTCGACAGGGCAGCCGGTGCCATTAAATCCGGCGGGACTACAAGGCGTGCAGCAAAGATGGTTATTATTAATATTAACCATCCCGACATCGAAACTTTTATCGAATGGAAAGCCAAGGAAGAGGAAAAAGTAGCGGCTATGGTTGCAGGTTCAAAAATTAATGCAAAGTTTTTGCATGAAATTCTGAATACTGCAATCGAAGAAGGAGCCGAAAGAAAAAATAATCCGAAGCTGAACAGTTTGATTAAAAAGGCTCTTCATCGGGGTGTTCCTTTGAATTATATTTTACGGGTTCTCACACTTGTCGAGCAGGGTTACACAACTCTGAACTTTGATGTGTATGATACTCACTATGAACACGAGGGGTATATTACTGTCAGTGGCCAAAACTCAAATAACTCTGTCCGGGTTACTAATGAATTCATGCGCGCAGTTGAAAATGATGAGATGTGGGAATTAAAATGGCGAACTAAAGATAAAGTCTGCAAAGTTCTCAGGGCAAGAGATTTGTGGGAGAAAATCAATCTATCGGCATGGAAATCAGCAGACCCCGGACTGCAATTTGACACAACAATTAATGAGTGGCACACCTGCCCTGAATCAGGCAGAATAAATGCGAGCAATCCGTGCAGTGAATA
Organism: Bacteroidota bacterium; assembly: GCA_021824625.1. Classification (GTDB taxonomy): domain Bacteria; phylum Bacteroidota; class Ignavibacteria; order Kapaibacteriales; family UBA2268; genus XYC2-FULL-35-21. Next base: position 8,474 of record JAKAKE010000099.1, read on the forward strand.
TATGTTTTTGGATGACACTGCCTGCAACCTTGCAAGTCTGAACCTGATGAAATTTTTTGATGAAGAAAATTATACCTTTAAAATAGATGATTTCAAACATGCAGTCAGGCTTTGGACAATTACACTCGAAATATCTGTGCTGATGGCACAGTTTCCTTCGCGTGAAGTTGCCCAAAGAAGTTATGATTTCAGAACTCTTGGCTTAGGCTATGCTAATCTTGGTACAATGATAATGGTGAGCGGTATTCCTTATGATTCGCAGGAAGCAATGGCAATATCAGGAGCTATTACATCATTGATGACAAGTGAATCCTATTCAACTTCTGCAGAGATGGCAAAAGAATTAGGCGCATTTCCAAGATATGCAGAGAACAGTAAAGCAATGCTGAGAGTGATTCGTAACCATCGTCGTGCCGCCAACAATGCACCGGCACACGAGTATGAAGATTTGACCATTAAACCCAAAGGCATTAACCAAAATATTTGTCCTTCTTATTTATTGAATTCTGCACGTGAGTCATGGGATAAGGCTTACGAACTCGGTAGTAAATATGGATATAGAAATGCACAAGTAACGGTTCTTGCACCTACAGGCACCATCGGCTTGATTATGGATTGCGATACAACGGGAATAGAACCCGACTTTGCAATTGTGAAATATAAAAAGCTTGCCGGGGGGGGGTACTTTAAAATAGTCAATCAATCTGTTCCAAAAGCACTGAAGAAACTTGGATACTCCAGGAGCCAAATTGAAGAAATAGAAAAATACAGCATTGGACACGGCACACTTGACGGCAGTCCTGCAATCAATAGGAAATCTCTTAAACAAAAAGGTTTCAATGACAAACAATTAGAGCAGATTGAAAAACAGCTTGCCGATGTATTTGATATAAGGTTTGCCTTCAATAAATATGCACTCGGTGATGATTTTCTAAAGGAGATTGGATTTTCCGGCGAAAAGATTAATAAATCTGACTTCGACTTGCTGACTGAACTTGGCTATTCAAAAGAAGAAGTTGAATCAGCCAATGACCATATATGTGGTACTATGATGATTGAAGGCGCTCCATTCCTGAAAAATGAACATCTTCCGGTATTCGATACAGCAAATAAATGCGGAAGGAAAGGTACAAGATACATTGCATATATGGCACATGTAAGGATGATGGCGGCGGCTCAGCCGTTTATCACAGGTGCTATCTCAAAGACCGTAAACATGCCGGCTGAAGCAACAGTTCATGAGTTTGGCGATGTCTATACGCAGTCATGGAAGATGATGCTAAAAGCTATTGCAATTTACCGTGATGGCTCCAAGCTTTCACAGCCGCTGAACAGTTCTAATTACAGCGACCTCGATGAAATCGTTATGATTGGGGACGAGGATAGATTTGATGAAACAATTGGACCCAAAGAGATTCAGGAACGCATTGTGGAAAAAATTATCTATCGCCAACCCGAAAGGAAAAAACTTCCTAAGAAGCGTACCGGATATATACGGGAGGCTTATGTCGGCGGACATAAGGTATATCTGAGAACGGGTGAATACGAAGACGGGAGCCTTGGAGAAATCTTTATTGACATGTATAAGGAAGGTGCTTCATTCAAAGGATTGCTGAATACATTTGCTGTTCTGGTTTCGAAGGCACTGCAATACGGTATTCCTCTCGAAGAGCTTGTTGATTCGTTTACGTTCACAAGGTTTGAACCTGCCGGTCCTGTTCAGGGGCATGAAGCGATTAAATCAGCTACTTCAATTCTCGATTATGTTTTCCGCTCACTCGGATATGATTATCTCAAGAGAATGGATTTTGTTCATATCCAGGCTGTGGATGAAGTTCCACCCGACCAAAATACTGATAAAATTGATTCAAAAGAACCTACAACAAAAAAAGAAATCGGATTTTATAATAATGATTTTGAAAATGAACTGAACGATGATGAATATTTTGAACGTGAAACAGTATTGACGTCAACCGTTCAAACTTCCGGTGGTAATGGTAAGAATGCCCAGCTCAAATCGTCTATGGCAAAGCAAATTGGTTACACAGGCGAACAATGTGAGTATTGCGGTTCGATTCGTGTTAAAAGAAACGGAAGCTGCACTGTTTGTGATGATTGCGGGGGCACAAGCGGATGCTCATAAGAAGTTAATAGTGAATAACGAATAGTGAATAATAATAGTAATAAATCCGTTCTGATTAGATTCAGAGCGGGTTTTTATTAATTTTAAATTGATAATTTTAGGAATTAGATTATTTGAATAGCC
>JAKAKE010000036.1 GCA_021824625.1 Bacteroidota bacterium
CTTTCGAACTGAAAATCAGCCATTTCCCGTTAGGAGACCATGAATGCCATGAATTCATTGTGCCCGGATTATTGCAATTCATCAGCCTGGGCTTACCGCCCTCTGAAGGTAATATATAAAGTTTTGCATCGGGCTGTAAAAGCATAAAGTTTTTTGACTGTGTGAAAACAATCCACTTGCCGTTGGGTGAAAATTTTGGGAAATAATTGCTCATTCCGTTTTGAGATGCACCTTCCAGAGGTACTGCATCGCCGCCTTGCCCGTTATTAAACGGAACTTTATAAATATCAAATTGAAATCCTTTTTTTCCTTCGAGAAATTCTTTAGCATATTCAGTAGGAATGATTACTTCATTTGACTTCTCTGCAAGAGCATGATGATAGACCGGTGCCTTGGCAAACAACACTGTTTTCCCGTCAGGGCTCCAAACAGGATTGCTTTGGCAAAATTCTTTATTATCAGCACCGGGTAATGATGAAAATTTCTTGTTCTTTATATCATAAACACCGATTATTCCTTTAATGGGGAAGAATAGCTGTGAATAGTACAAATCATTAACTCTAACAAAAATTGAACGGTCTTTTACCGTACTCAGGGCGTATCTGCCATCAGGCGATATCTGTGAGAGCAAGCCAAAAGTATATTCTTTGTCTTCACGCCTGTAATCCATCCATGTTATTATTTTATCAAAAACTATTTCGGTATTTTTTGACACCTGAGTAATAAAGTATGAGCCTTTGTCGTTAGCGTAATCAATATCCATTCCCAAAGTTTTTCCGTCACTCGAAAAAGAGTGGCAGTTGCCGCATACAGGGAAGTTAGTAAGCATGATTTTTGGCTGTGAGTAGTTTGAAATGCTTGCCATTCTCCAGCTTATTGTCGGAAGATTATCGAAAGCAAAACCAAATGGCAGAGGAACAGCCCGGAAGAATACGGGAACTCCAACAGAATCTTTGGAAATATTTATATGAATTTTTCCGCCGTTGAGAATCCTTCCCGGCTCTTGCTTATTCACCCCTATAACATTTACGGTAACATCTTTACCGATTGAAAAGCTTTTGATTTCTTCCCAATCCGAGGAATCAGGTTTCCATCTTCTTTCATCAACATATTCGGATGTAAATTTTACTTCGCCGCCGCTTTCAATTAAAACAAGCCAATTATCTATATCAATGTCCGGGTCTTCCCAATGGAAAGTTGGCGATGCAATGTCGGGAGGGAAAATTGCATTATTATGAGGATAGGATATAGTTATACTGTCGTTAACCCCGGTAGATAATAATTTTTCTGCAAATAAATCCCGGTCATCCTTATTGAAGAAAATGTACCAGACGCTGAATGCAAGTATGACAAGAACCAAAGCCGGCAGAGCATATTTTAATATGTTTTGTTCCTTTTTCTTCGGCTTGACAGGAGCTCTCTGTTTAATTTTTTTTGTTTTCATTTTTTCTTACTCCAATAGGAATCAAACAAAGTTTATCTTTACATATTTTTCGCTTTACTCCACCACTCGTATAGTGCTTTTCCGATTAGTGCATAGCCTTTGGGACGCATATGCTCGTCGTAATTCCAATATAGGTGGTTTCCTGAATTTTCTTCATTTCTAATAATTTCCGTGCAGTCGTAAAATGGTATCCCAAGTGAATTACAGCTTGCTTCCATGATTTTTGCATGAATGTTGTATATAGAGTCAGTCAGAGGTACTAATGAAGTATCAGTGGAAAATTCTTTTTCGTATTTCAAATAATAAGGACTGACCTGATTTCTGGAGGGTATATATGCTATATATATTTTCTTTCCATATTGAGCCATGAAATTTTCTATTCCATTCAGATGCCTTGTTATTTTGAAGACTTCGGGCAGATGCTCTTTGAATTGAGCATATTCATCAACAGCATAGGGATTGAACCTTCCTTTCCTGATTGCATTAGCAATTTTAGGAGCTATGAATTTTTCGTAACGGCTTGATATCTCCGTATTCGACCAGGGGTTGCTGGGTGCTGGAACAGGAGCAAAGAATGTGAATGGCTTGCTAATCCATCTGTGTGGAACCGTTTTTCCTTGTATTGTATTTTTCAGGACATAATATAATCTCGGAACCCACCAATGTGTATATTCCGGAATGAGAGGTTTTTCTAACCATTCCGGATTGTATGGCGGTGGGGGCAGGTCGTTGCCGTGTAGTATAAGAATTACATGGTCAGGCTTAAGAACTGGGACCATATCACAAATCAAGACGCAATAGGTAGAAAAATCAGAGCCTCCGATTCCTAAATTAACTAATTCATAATTTTTGCCGTGAAGTTTCACTTCCTTTCCGAAATTCGAAATAATTGTTTCATCTTCTTTTGCGAGATAACCTTCCACAAAACTATCACCCATAAATGCTATTCTTGGTTTATCAGGGTCCGGTTCAATGCAGAAATTATTTCCCCTGAATCCGTAAAGATTGAGATTGATTAAAGATTCGACTCCGTCCGGGTCCGAAGCCCAGATGAATGAAGCATTTGAAAGATATTTCAATTCCGAAGGATTCGTGCCAAAGAAAACAGGGGAATAATTAATCCTGTTGAAATTGGTAACCTCGGGAATTGGGAAAATCACCCTGAACAAAATTTCCTGGAATAAGAAAAGAATTAAAACAATGATTAAAATAAGAATGGACTTTGGTGTTTTATAGTTTGAAGGCACCATTTCCTTCTTCTTTTTATTTATTGATTCAGCCATAATAAACTCAGGTATAAATTTACTTAAAACTAATTTTATTTTTTCAAACATTAAATTTAATAATCTTTTATTGAAAATCTTAACAAATTTATTAAGTATTTTTTATATTTGAGAAAATTATATAAAATGCTTTATGGAATCAGGTAAAAACAAAACTATAATTGTAACTAAGCCGAGCCTAAGCCGGATGAAAGATACAGGCATGGCTTTCACTTTGATTTGTCTTCTTATCAGTTTACTAACCGGTTCTAAAATTTGGTTGATTGCAGGAACATCCGTATTATTACTCAACATGCTATATTCACGTTTGTTTTATATACCTGCAATTTTTTGGTTTTCATTTGCAAATATTCTTGGCTTAATATCATCCAAAGTATTGCTTACACTTATATTTTTCGTAATTATAACTCCGATAGGATTAATCAGAAGGCTGCTGAGTTTGTTGAATTTTAGCAGAAATAACAGCGGCTATGATTCTCTGAAATTGAAGCAATGGAAAAAATCATCCGAAAGCGTACTTAAAACCAGAAATCATAAATTCAATAAGTGTGATTTAATGAAACCATATTGAATGTAGAATGCTGAATTCTATATCAAATTGAGAAAATATAAATTATCAATTTTCAATTATCAATTTTCAATTAATGTCATGGATTTTCTAAAAGATTTAATCGGATTTTTGAAGGAGAGGAAAAAGTTTTGGCTGATTCCTGCAATTGTTATTCTCCTTTTAATTGGTGTTCTAGTCGTTCTTACAAGCGGCAGTGCTGTTGCTCCTTTTATTTATACATTATTCTAATAATGCTGAATAATGAATTTTAGGTTTTATGTTTTGAGTGTTAGGTGTTGAGTGTTGAATGGTGGTTGTATTTATTTGGAAAGAGGAATGGGAAGTAGGAATTCAGTTGTAACAAATTTATCGCGTAGCGATTATATATCAGTAACTAATGAATTACCGCTCCCACTCTTATCCAATATGGATTATATAAAATAATACTGAACGATGAATACTGAATTAAAGATTAATTTGAAAATAATACAATGAAGGAAGCAATACTCGGAATATCGGCATACTACCATGACAGTGCTGCATGTATTGTTGTTGAAGGTGAAATAATAGCTGCTGCACAGGAGGAACGGTTTAGCCGAAAAAAAAATGACAGTTCATTTCCTCATAAAGCAATTGAATCAGTTTTACAAATCGCAGAGATTAATTTAAATGATTTATCAGCCATTGCCTTCTATGAAAAACCTTATATAAAATTTGAACGTCTTTTGGAAACGTACCATTCTTTTGCTCCAAAAGGATTGAAAAACTATCTTGAGGCTATGCCGATATGGATAAAAGAAAAACTTTTTATGAAAAAGATGATTTGGGATGAGCTTGAGAAGATATTAACAGAAAGTCGGAAGAAATTATTTACACACCCCTTAATCCCCTCTCAAGAGGGGAAATTAATTGTTAAGGATATTCCTCTGTTGTTTCCCGAGCATCATCTGTCGCATGCTTCATCTGCATTTTTCCCCTCTCCCTTTGAAGAGGCGGCTATACTGACTGTTGACGGTGTGGGGGAGTGGGCAACATCAACGATTTGCTATGGTAAAGGCAACAGCATCGAAATTCTCAAAGAGCTTGAATTTCCTCATTCGATAGGACTGCTCTATTCTGCTTTCACTTATTACTGTGGATTCAAAGTCAATGATGGCGAATATAAGCTTATGGGCTTGGCTCCTTACGGTGAAGCTAATTCTCAGCAAGCAAAAAAATTCATTGATTTGATATATTCCGAATTAGTGGATGTTCGTGAGGATGGCTCAATCCTTCTGAACATGAATTATTTTGATTTTGCCACTGCACTTACAATGACAAATAATAAGAAATGGGAAAAACTTTTTGGAATTTCACCAAGATTGCCGGAAAGCGGGTTAACACAAGACTATGCTAATCTTGCTTTTGCCATACAGAAAGTTACTGAAGATATATTATTGAGACTTGCCAAGACCGCCAGGGAACTGACATCTTGTAATAATCTCGCTCTGGCAGGAGGTGTGGCATTGAACAGCGTTGCAAACGGATTAATTTATAAATCAGGTTTGTTTGATAAAATATGGATTCAGCCTGCGGCAGGGGATGCAGGTGGTGCTTTGGGTGCGGCTTTGGCGGCTTGTTATATTTATTTTGAAAAGGAAAGAAGAAAGAGGAAAGTGGAAAATCCCAATTCCCCATCCCCTATTTCCCATTCCCCAGAAGATAGTATGAAGGCGAGCCTGCTTGGACCATCCTATTCAAATGATGAGATAAAAAAATTGCTGGATTATTACGGCGTTATTTATCATTACATCGTGGATAATGAAGAGCTGTTTAGTAAAGCTGCAACACTAATTTCTGAAGGTGAAGTTCTGGGGTGGTTTCGGGGAAGGATGGAATATGGCCCCCGGGCTTTAGGGAATCGCAGTATTCTTGCGGATGCAAGAAATCCCGGAATGCAGCAGAAACTCAATTTGAAAATCAAATATCGCGAGGGATTTCGACCATTTGCTCCTGCTGTTCTCGAATTGGAAGCACAAAAGTATTTCGATATAGATGTGCCTTCTCCATACATGCTTCTGGTTGTTCCGCTCAAAGAGTCGGCAAGGTATCATCTCCCTGAAAATTTTGACAGGCTGAATTTGATGGAAAAGCTTTATATTAAACGTTCCGAAATCCCCGCTGTAACACATCTCGATTATTCGGCAAGGATACAAACTGTAAGTCAAGAAGACAACCCTGATTTTTACGGATTGCTCTCTGCCTTCCGCGATAAAACCGTCTGTCCCGTAATCATCAATACCAGCTTCAATGTACGCGGTGAGCCAATTGTCTGCACACCATTGGATGCCTACAAATGCTTTATGAAAACAGAAATGGACTGCCTTGCATTGGAGAATTATCTTATATTTAAATCAGAGCAAAAACTGACTGATGATGAGATGTTTGGGAGATTGAGTAATACTAAATAAAAAAGTGTTTCTAAATTATAAACTCGATTTTAAATAATGCTCTCTTTAATGAAAAATAGTATTGATATTTTTCAATGTCCGGTTTGCTATGGTGAACTGGCGATTGAGGATGAGTATGTGATTTGCGTGGAAAACAAACACAGATTTGATATTGTTGACGATATACCTCTTATGTTTGTCGAAGGCAGTGATGGTGAATATTCCGACAGAATAACTCAAAAAGTAAAGCTGTTCTACGAGGAAAATCCATTTCCGAATTATGATGAATCCGACAATCCGGGATTGTTGATTGCGAAAGCAGAATCAAGTGTCTTTGCTAAATTGCTCAATGATGAGCTTCCCTTTAATATTCGTATTCTTGAAGTTGGTTGCGGCACTGGTCAGATGACTAACTATCTATCGCTTGCCCACCGATACGTTTTCGGAGTGGATTTATCGCTAAATTCTCTTTTATCGGCAAATAATTTCAAGAAAAGAAACTCTCTAAAGAGAAGTTCATTTTACCAGATGAATCTTTTCAAGCCTGTTTTTAAGGTTGAATCATTTCATGCGGTAATTTGTAATGGTGTATTACATCATACTCATGAGGCTTATGCCGGGTTACGTGTAATAACGAAGTTGATAAAAAAAGGAGGTTATATTATTTTAGGATTGTACAATCGCTATGGCAGATTGTTTACAAATATTCGTCGAACGATTTTTAGTATGACAGGAAGCAGATTGCATTTTTTAGATGCCTATCTGAGAAGACAAGATATTACATATTCAAAGAAGAAGACATGGTACTTAGACCAATACGAAAACCCTTATGAGACAACACATACATTTGGAGAAGTTCTCGGATGGTTTGAACAAACGGGAATTGAATTTATCAGTTCTATCCCTGAAATTGGAAATATTTTACCACTATCTGATGACTATAAATTATTTTCAAAAAAATCCCGGGGGAACATTATTACACGTCTTATCAGTCAGCTTGCAATGCCATTTCTTACAAATAAGGAAGGCGGTTTTTTTATTATGATTGGAAGGAAGAAATAATTACTATTACCAATGACTGATTACTAATGAAATGAAATTCTATCCCAAATGGTATTTCTTTTTAATTTTGTAATAGTATAAATTGAATGTGAATTGATCCCTGAACTTGTTCTAATTGCATTTTATTATGATACGAGTTAAAATAAATAAAAGTGACAAAGGAACTAAAAGAATTTTTATAATTCATCCTGATGCAGGTTCTCATCATGCCGGGGAACTTACAGAATGCATTGGTAAGTTAAAAAATATTTCACAAGAGCATGCTCCTGATTTCAGGCTATTGAAATTGACTGTTTTTGTAAACAGCAAAAATTTGCGGGATTTCACTGAGAAAAAAAATGAATATACTGAATTAATACAATCGAACTCTGATTTATCTGATGTCCCGGTATTATTTGTTGCCCAGCCTCCTGCAAATAATAAAAATATTGCTTTTGAAGTAATGGCTTTGATTCTTCCTGCTTCGGAGTATAATTATGAATATAAAAATATTGATGGAAATTCATACTGCAAGATAAATATAGAAGAGGATTATGAGATTTTCGGCGTTGTATCGGGTGAATCAAAAAAAAACATCCAAACTGCAATTAATAAGGAGAAATCTGTTTATCGGCAGTCAATAAGCTGCTTTGAAGAATTGAAAAATATTTTAGTAAAAAATAATATGGACTTTGGAAATATTGTGCGTCAATGGGGATATATGGGGGGAATTACGAATTACGGATTACGAATTACGAATGAAACTGAAACGAATAATAGATTCTTCGACTACCCTCAGAATGACAAGATGGAAAATTATCAGATGTTTAATATGGCGAGGGCTGAATATTACAAAAATGCTATTTGGAAAAATGGGTATCCTGCTGCAACCGGAATTGGAGCTAATGTTGAAGGATGCTTGATTGAGTTTATCGCAGCGAATGATAATCCGAATAGGTTAATTATTCCCTTGCATAATCCAAAACAATATGATGCTCATAGATATTCAAGTGAAAAGTTTAACAATCCCCTGAATCCCCCTTTGATGAGGAGGAACTTAGATGGTAATTCCAAAACATCAGAGTATAAATGCGAAGCCGATACGCCGAAATTTGAAAGAGGGAAAATCGTTCTTTCAGGAGACATACTTGATTTATATGTTTCGGGTACTGCCGCAATTATCGGTGAAGATTCGATTCCGGGAGATATTCACGAACAAACGAAGACCACACTGGAAAATATTACAAAACTTTGTTCAAAAGAGAATTTGGATGAACATGGATTGCATATCGAAGGTGAATTACCCCGGTTCTCAGGTGTAAGAGCCTATATTAAATTTCCAAAGGATGTACAAATAGTTGAAGAATTATGCAAGAAAGAATTTGGAGATGTCCCTATCCTTTGCGTTATTGCTGATGTTTGCCGGGAAGAACTTCTTGTGGAAATAGAAGCATACCTTAATTGCACCGTCGAAAGGATTTGACTATTTTAGTTTTAAGTGTCGGGTTTTGAGTTTTGAATGGAGGTAAAGCAACAATAACATAAAATTTCAATTTATAATTTTACAATAATAGCGAAGCTAAGAATCTAATATGAGTACTGTTGCGATTTTTTTTAGATTCTTTACTTTGTTCAGAATGTCATGTACATCAATTAAGCTATACCATTCGGTTAAACTTTTAAAATAAAAACATTTCTTTGTACATTTGTATTCTATGATAAAATAAGAAATTAGATAACTATGAGCGAAAATAATTATAAAAAGATATATGAGCAGTTCAGCACTCAGAGGGTAATTATTGCAGGTCCTTGTGCTGTGGAAACGAGTGAACAAATCAAAAGATTAGCCGGGATATTAAAGAAACTCGGAATAAAATTTTTCCGTGCGGGTGCTTTTAAACCGAGAACATCTCCGAAAAATTTTCAGGGCTTGGGTATTGAAGGATTACAGTTAATCAGGAAAACGGCTGATGAAAATGGGTTATATGTTGTTTCTGAAATAATGGATAACGCCGAACTTGAGAATTGCTATAATTTGATAGACGTAATTCAAATCGGCAGCAGAAGTATGGCTTCTTATGGTTTTCTGAAACTAATCGGAAAAGCTACTGCCAAAGACCAAAAGCCTGTTCTTTTGAAAAGGGGATTCAATGCCACGCTTCAGGAATTACTTTATGCGGCTGAATACATCAGCAACGAAGGGAATCCTAATATTATTCTCTGTCTGAGGGGTATAAGAACCTTCGAGCAGATTGATTCAGCTATGAGATTCACCCCGGACCTTGCATCCATAATTGAATTGAAAGAAAAGACGGGGTTGCCTGTATTATTTGACCCATCCCATTCTTCGGGTGATGCGAAATACGTGGAACAGCTCTCTAAAGCGGCTCTCCTGCTTGGTGCAGACGGCTTACTCGTCGAAGTTCATGACGAACCTGAGAAAGCACTTTCAGATGGCAAACAGGCTATACTGCCTGATGTATTGAAAGAGATAATTGAATTTAGTAAAATTTCTGAATTTTGAATTCAGAATGCTGAATTTATTTTAAATATTCACACTGCCAATTCTTTTACTGATATTGTGGAAAAGACTAATAAGTACAGAGTGGTGCTATGGATTCTGAAACAATCCCAATTTCGTGAGGACAAGGTCCGGAATGACATTCGAAAGAGGTAACATGCAAATAATCACACTTAAAACGATATCTGCCGAAACTAATATTTATGTTGGTTTGACCTTTGCTGATTTTAAATCAAAGATAGAGGATATGCGGATTCTGAACCAAGTTCGGAATGACATTATTTCAGACATAACGATTATAACAGATTCAAATGTGAGAGCTATATATGGAAAGCACTTTTCGGAATTTAATGTCATTGAATTGAAGCCGGTGGAAGGAAGCAAATCATTAAATACAATTGAGAATATTTATCAGCAATTGCTTGAATACAAGATTGACAGGCATGGGTTAATTATTGGCATCGGGGGCGGTGTTGTTTGCGATATCTCCGGATTTGTTGCATCGACATATTTGCGGGGATTGCGATTTGGATTTGTCGCATCTACATTGCTGGCTCAGGTTGATGCTGCGATAGGCGGAAAAAACGGAGTAAATTTTTTAAATTATAAAAATATTATTGGGACAATCACTCAACCTGAGTTTGTAATTTGCGATTCCAGGATGCTCGACACACTGCCGATTCAAGAGTACAGATGCGGCCTTGCAGAAATTGTTAAAACGGCTCTTGCAGGCAATAAAGATTTATTCACACTTTTAGAACTCAATATTGATTCAATAAATAATAAAGATAATTCTATTCTTAATAAAATTATTCTTGAGGCTATAAAATTCAAGGTGTCAATTATTGAACAGGATGAGAAAGACAAGGGAATAAGGCAAATCCTGAATTTGGGCCATACTTTTGCACATGCGATAGAAAGTAATACGGGTATGTCACACGGTGAGACTGTTTCGATTGGACTGTGCAAGTCTGCTGAAATCTCAGTAAAAATGGGATTCCTGAATAATTCCGTATATGGCAGAATAAAATCACTTCTAAATAAATTCAATCTGCCGATTGAAACGAAACTTAGTTTTGAAGAGATGCTTCCTGCAATGATGAAGGATAAGAAAAGAGATGATGATAAAATAAATATTATTCTAATTAAAGATATTGGAGAACCAATAATTCATAAGTTTAATTCTGAGGAATTAAATAAATTATTTTAGAATTTATGGATAAAATATGTGTCAGCATATTTGCAAATGACTTTAACTTCTGCATAGAGGTAGTAATGAAATATGAATTTGTTGAGTTGAGACTCGACAAAGGACAACTGAATAACGCCCAAATTGGAGAAATCATAACTGCCGGAAAAAATATTATTGCAACTTGCAGGGCTGGTTTTATCCCGGATGAAAACCGATTTGATACCTTGCTGTCAGCAATAAATCAGGGAACCGAATATATTGATATTGAACATGAGTTCGAGTCAGGATTTAAAAATAAACTTATTGAAGCAGCTAAGAAGAAAGGGTGTAAAATTATAAACTCATATCACAATTATGATGTAACACCCTGCTTTAATGAATTATTAAAAATAGCAAAATCATTAGAAAATAATTGTGTTATTATAAAGATTGCCTGCAAGGTAAATTCACGTGATGATTTAATTAATTTAATGACTTTGTATAAAGAATTTGAACCGGGGAAATTGATTTCTTTGGGATTGGGTGATATGGGTAGAATATCAAGAGTAGCTGCAATATTCTTGGGTGCCCCGTTCTCTTATGCTTCTGTAAAAAATGGTTTGGAAACCGCCGAAGGACTGCTCGAATATGAAAACTTGAAATACATTCTGGATGGGTTAGAATTTGGGAGATTATAAAATATTCGCAGTGTGCGGCAGGCCCATCCTGCATAGTAAAAGCCCTCAAATTTTCAGAATGATTTTCAACGGCATGAACTTTCCTGCTTGTTATACAAGAATTGCTTCTGACAATCCACAGGAGATTTTATCAATTGCTGAAGAATTGGGAATAGCCGGATTGAATGTTACATCTCCTTTCAAAGCTGAAATGTTTAAACTGATTAATGATTGTGATGATGATTCTAAGGCTATTGGAGCAGTAAATACTATTTTATTCCGGGAAGATAATCCCCCTGTGTCCCCCTTTATTAAAGGGAGAAAATATGGATTTAACACTGATGTATATGGTGTGGTTGAAACTTTGAAGCAAAATGAGATTGGTTTAGATAATAAAGAGTGTCTTATTGCCGGTTATGGTAATGCCGCCGGTGCTGTGGCTTACGGAATAAAAAAAGAATGGAAAAATGCTAAAATTTATGTTACTGGAAGGTCAAAAGAAAAAGCAAAGGAATTTGCAGAGAATTTTGAAAGAAATTCGGTAATCCCCATTAGTCCCCCTTTAGAAAATGGGGAAATAATGAAATCTTATTTGATTATATCAGCAATTCCTCGAAATGCGTATGTTGATATCAATGAGTATTTGGAAGGTTGTGAATATTACATGGATGCTGCCTATCCCGATTCTCTTATGTCAAGAGAAGCGAAAAAATATAGTTGTAAAATAATACAAGGTGAGGAATGGCTGATTAATCAGGCATTGGCATCCTTTAAAATTTTTACAGGAAAAGAGATTCTTCGCTTCGCCCGGAATGACAGCAATGAATGGATTCTTAACAAAGTTCAGAATGACAATAAAAAGAATATTTTGTTAACAGGTTTTTCAGGTTCTGGAAAAACATCAATTGGAAATATTCTTTCAGAAAAGCTTGGCTTCTTGTATTTTGATACTGATAAATTAATTGAGGAACTTGAAAATTTAAGCATTAATGAAATATTTAAAAACAAAGGCGAAGCTCATTTCCGAAATATTGAAAATGAAGTACTCGAGAGACTTTGTAAGATAAAAAATGCAGTTATTTCTTGCGGTGGTGGAACGCTGTGTAATATTGAAACTAATAATGAAGATAAAATAATCCCCCCGAATCCTCCTTTAATTAGGGGGGAAAACCTTGTCGTTTGGCTTCATACACCCTTAGAAAAATGTTTAAAAAGGATTGATACAAAGTATAAGCCGATGCTATATTCTAAAAGTAGGGAAGAAATTGAGAAATTATATAATGAAAGGAAATATTTATATTGTAAGTCATCTGATTTGCTTGTAGCAAATACTGTCGAACCTTTAAAAGCTGTAGAGAATATTTTATATGAGATGAAAATGATTGAAAATTATTCTGAATTCTGAATTGAAAAAAGAATAAAGAATGTCATTCTGAACCTTGTCCTTACGAAAGTGGGGATCTGTTCAGAATCAAAAAATATTATATAATGTCTAATTGAAAATCTGTCATACTTAGCTGAGTCGAAGTATGACAACCTTGTCCTAATCAGTCTTCGACATTGCTCAGACTGACATAATGTGTAAATTACAATTAGACTCAATATAATAACATATTCAATTGAAAAATAATTAATTGATAATTAAATGAGTTGGATAAAATAATTAGAAATAGTGTTATTCAAGGTCATATTGATGCTCCAGCATCGAAAAGCATGACTATAAGGGCTTTGGCGGCGGCTTCGTTGAGTCCGGGAGAATCCATTATATCTGA
This sequence comes from Bacteroidota bacterium, assembly GCA_021824625.1. GTDB lineage: Bacteria > Bacteroidota > Ignavibacteria > Kapaibacteriales > UBA2268 > XYC2-FULL-35-21. The sequence continues at coordinate 12,889 of JAKAKE010000036.1, forward strand.
TTATTCAACTTGTGATGATGCTCTTGCGGCTCTTGATATTATTAAGGCTTTGGGAAGCGAGATTAATAAGAATGAAAAAATCATAAAGGTTATCGGAGGGAAGATTCATAACATTGGTAAAGATTCTTCGACTTCGAGCAGAATGACATTGAATTGCCGGGAATCTGCTTTTTGCCTGAGATTGTTTTCTGCAATTGCTTCTGTTTATGCTCTTGCGTTTGAACTTGTAGCCGAAAAGTCTCTGCTACAGCGAAGAACAAAATATATAGATGATGTTTTAATTGAACTTGGTGCAGAATGTATAACTAATAATGGATATCCTCCAATAAAAATTCAAGGACATCTCATCGGTGGAAATATAAAACTTGATGGTTCAAATAGCTCTCAGTTTTTAAGTGGATTATTGTTCAGCCTTCCTCTCGCAAAGAATGATTCCACAATTGAAGTTACTAATCTGAAAAGCAAGCCATACATTGATTTGACAATGGATGTTTTATCGAAATTCGGAATTGAAATTCAGAATGAGAATTATGAATTATTTAAAATCAAGGGGGAACAAAGTTACAGCCCGGCTAATTTGAAAATTGAGGGGGACTGGAGCTGTGCTTCTAATTTTCTTGTTGCGGGTGCAATCAATGGTGAAATAGAAATCGGTAATCTGAGACTCGATTCACTACAAGGTGATAAAGCGATTATTGATTTGTTATCCGATATTGGTGCAGAAGTAACACCATCGGATAATACGATAAAAGTTTGTTCAAAGGAGTTAAGACAATTTGAATTTGATGCAGGAGATAGGCCCGACCTTGTTCCTATTCTTACTGTTCTTGGTTGTTTCTGCGAAGGTGAATCAATCATTTCTGATATATCGAGACTTACCGGTAAGGAATCATCCAGAGCGGAGATAATAGCAAAAGAACTAAATTCACTTGGAGCAAAAATCAAGTTAGATGAAGATTGCTTGAGAATTGAAAAATCCCTATTACACGGGGGCAATGTAAATTCACATGGCGACCATAGAATAGCAATGGCTCTTGCTGTAGCAGGTTTATCGGTTTCAGAAACTGTTATTATTGAGAATGTAGAATGTGTAAGTAAATCCTATCCCGATTTTTGGGAGGATTTTGAAAAAGTAACACAATAATAATTTTGAATTTTAAATGATAGTTGGATAAATTTGAAAATTATGTGAATTGAACCTAATAAGGAAAATCATGAATACATTCGGAAGAATTTTCAGAATAAATATATTTGGTGAATCGCATGGGCAGGGACTTGGTGTGATTGTGGACGGATGTCCTCCCGGGATAAAACTAACAGTAGATGATTTTACTGATGATATCGCAAGGAGAAATCCCGATGCAATTGGTACAACTCCCCGTAAGGAAAAAGATATTCCTGAGATTGTATCAGGCTTGTTTAATGACCTAACAACAGGTGCACCAATCATGATTTTGTTCAGGAATGAAGATGTGCAAAGTGCTGAGTATAGTAAATATGCAGATATGCCCAGACCGGGGCATGCTGATTTCGTTGCTTCAAAAAAATATAAAGGATTTAATGATTACCGCGGTGGCGGTATGTTTTCGGGCAGATTGACTCTTCCTCTGATTGCTGCCGGTGTTATTGCAAAAAAAATTATCGCACCTGTTAACATAAATGCTAAATTAATTTCGGCGGGTGGTTTTGAAAATATCGAAGAAGCAATCAGACAGGCAGAGATGGATAATGACAGTATTGGCGGTGTCATTGAGTGTGTTGCCGAGAATGTTCCAATTGGTTTGGGAGAGCCATTCTTTGATGGAACAGAGTCACTAATCAGCCATATCATTTTTTCTGTACCGGGTGTTAAAGCAGTTGAGTTTGGTGCCGGAATAAAGGCCGGTGAAATGAAAGGTTCAGAATTTAATGATATATATATAAGCAAAGATGGAAAAACCCAAACAAATAATGCAGGAGGCGTAAGTGGGCGTCTGACTAATGGGAATGACTTAATTCTGAGAGTAACATTCCGTCCTCCGTCAAGCATTGGAAAATCCCAAAAGACTTTGAATTTTGCAACAGGACATGAATATGAATTACAAATTAAGGGAAGGCATGATGTATGCTTTGCACGTAGAACACCTGCTATTGTCGAGGCGGCTGTGGCGATTGCGTTAGCCGATATGAAGTTAATTCACAATTCACAATTCACAATTAATAATTAAATATGTTAAATCATTTATGAACGATAAATCCTATAATATAATTAAGATCAGTTTTTATATCATCTTACTTTTTTTTTCATCTCCCGCTTTTGCTTCGGATGGAATAAAATTTAATAATGTTGAAGATAAGATTGAATATTATAAAAACAGGTATGGTGCAAAGTGTCTTAATGATAAAATCACCGATAATTTTGGTAATGGCTATGAAGCATTGTATGGAACACGTAACATGCGGACAATTCTTTATGGCATCGCTTACAGGGGCGGTGCGAATAATTTTTATCATAAAAGCTGCAAAAGGGATAATCATAATCCACTGCCTGAAGATGGATTAATCAATCTCGCCCAAGAAGGCTTTTCTACTGCTGTTTATCTGTACTCAATAAATTATGACAGCTCTAAGCATGAAGTTGTTAATATACAAACCAAAGATACATTGAAATATCTTAATCTGACAGGTTCAAAAAGAAAAACTCTAAGAAAAGTTTTGGAACTTGTTGCTGACGTAATAAATAATCCCGATAAGGGTCCCATCTACTTTCACTGCTGGAACGGCTGGCATCAGTCGGGATTAATTTCTGCTGTGATTTTAATGCAATTTTGTGGTTATTCAAATGAAAAAGCATTAGATTACTGGCTCGAAAATACTGATGGTGTGAACAAGGGGTATGAGAATGTAAAATCACAAATTAAAAACTTCAATCCTTTTGACGATTTAAAAATTGATAATAAAACTCAATCTATGATTTGTCCCTGCGAACAAAATATGAACAAATAATATGAATGGTTATAAAATATTATTGCCGCAGCAGGAAGATTCAATTGAATTAATTAATCTCAACACAAATTATTTTGCAAAAGCAGAACAAACAAATAAATCCCTGAATATTCCTGATGAAATGTATCGCTATTATGCTGAATATATAACAAGAAAAGCATTAGCTCTTAAACAAATATTAATTGCAAAACAAAATAATGAAATTATCGGTTTTCTGATTTGGGAGGATTATTTAAAACCTCTTGTTGAAGGAATAATGGCAAATCCAGAGGTTTATAAATTGATCGAACCTGAATTAGCTTATGTCGAACTGTTAGAAAAAGAACTGAATAAAAATTATCAGTTTATTGAAAATGAATGTGCAAAACTAATGCAAGCCGGTGTTCTTCCTGAGTTCCATAACCAGGGAATTGCTACAGCTCTTGCTGAGAAGGCTATTGCTAATATAAAAAAGAAAGGTTATAAGTATATAATTGCAGACTGCACGGCAGCTAATTCATGGCAGGTACTATTCAAATTAGGATTTGATATTTTAACAGAAATTAATTATTCTGATTTTGAGTATGAAAATGTAAAAACCTTTGCTGAATTGAAAGGAAAGAGAAGGCTTGTGATGAAATACCTTTATTAAAAAGGTTCGAGTTCCATCAACAGAGCATCTTTTTCGACTGCTTCCCCTTCATTAACTTTGATGCTCTTTACTTTTCCTCTGAAAGGCGATTTCAAAGCATTTTCCATTTTCATCGCTTCGACAATCAGGAGGCTGTCGCCTTTGTGTACTTCAATTCCGGGTTCAATAAGTATTTTAACAACCATTCCCGGCATTGGTGCTTTAATCTGTCCACCACGAACACCGGCACCGGTAGCTGAAGTTTGTACGAATTTAGCAAGCATTTTCTTTGTTTCGTTTGTTACATCAATTTGATAAGAAAGTCCATCAAAAGATATAATCAAATTCTGATTCTCATCAACAACAAGTTCAACCTGAAGCAATCTTTGATTAACAGCAAATGAGAAAATATTTTCTCCATACTTTTTCAACAACTCTACCTGAAACGGTTTTCCGTTCAGCTTAATAGTCGAATAGTCATTCTTATCATACTGAGTGTAATATTCTTTATCTTCTATTTTTAAAACCAGGTCTTCCATTTTATTCCTTATTCAAATTTATCCTTGCCTTCTGAGCATCAATTCTGCCTGCTTCCATTTACTTGTATGTGGCTTTGAATTTGTTAATGCTACTTGAGAGTCTCTGAAAATCCTATATCCATAAGCCGCAATTACTGCGATTAACTCATCATTTTCAGCTTTCATTTTGCTCAACACCTCAAAGTCAAAAGAATTTTCGATAAAGCCTGTATCAAAATACCCATATCTGAATTCGGGATTTTTCATTACTGCAAGCTCGAAGGGAATTGTGGTTTTGACTCCTTTGATGGTATAATGCTTCAAAGCCCTCTCCATTCGGCTGATGGCTTCTAATCTGTCCTTTCCCCAAGAGACAAGTTTTGCGAGCAGAGGGTCAAAATAAATTCCAATTTCGGTTCCGGTTTCGACTCCGCTATCAATGCGGACTCCTTTACCTCCCGGTTCTCGTAGATAATTAATTACACCGGTATCAGGCAGGAAATTATTGAACGGGTCTTCTGCATATATCCTGCATTCAATCGAATGACCTCGAAATTGTATATCCTCCTGGTTGAATGATAGCTTTTCTCCCGCCGCTATGCAAATTTGTTCTTTTGCCAAATCAAGTCCCGTTATTCTCTCTGTAACTGGATGCTCAACCTGCAAACGGGTGTTCATTTCAAGGAAATAAAAATTTTTATTTTTATCAAAAAGAAATTCAACTGTTCCGGCATTAATATAACCGCAGGCTTTAGCGGCATTGACAGCTACTTCACCCATCTGCCGCCTAAGCTCAGGTGTGAGTACTGTGGATGGTGCTTCCTCAATTACCTTCTGATGACGCCGTTGTATCGAGCAGTCTCTCTCTCCGAGATGTACATAATTACCATGCTCATCGGCTATGATTTGTATCTCGATATGCTTTGGATTCTCTATAAATTTTTCCAAATATATAGAATCATCCCCAAATGCTTTGAGAGATTCTCGTTGTGCGGCATCGAAACTATCGGATAATTCTGATTGCTTAAATACTTTTCTCATACCTTTGCCGCCGCCGCCGGATGCTGCTTTTAATAATACCGGGTAGCCAAGCTCTTTTGCGATATCCTTTGCTCTGTTAATGTCAGTAATTTTTTCCGTTGTCCCCGGTACAATAGGAACAGCAGCCTTAGCCATTAATTCACGTGCCTTGGTTTTGTTACCCATGACTTCGATTGCGTGAGGTTTAGGTCCTATGAATTTCAAACCTGCATCTGCACAAGCTTGTGAAAACTTTGCATTCTCTGATAAAAAACCGTAACCCGGGTGAATTGCTTCAGTCCCGCTTTTCTTCGCAATATCAATAATCTGTTGAATATCGAGATAGCCGGCTTTTGGTGTTTCTGATTCAAGTTTATAAGCATAATCGGCATAATGCACAAACGGCATTTCCTTGTCAACTTCATGGAATATTGCAACAGAATCAACACCAAGTTCCTTAGCTGCTCTCATGATTCTGACAGCTATCTCTCCACGGTTTGCTATTAAAATTTTCTTAAACATATTTTTCTTTTGGATGAATAGCCCCTATCTTCAGATAGGGGGAAATATTTAATTTATTCAAAACTTGCATACAAATTCTTAATCGGTATGCATCCAATAGTTTTATCTTTATATTGAGAACGTATTTTTTGCTCCGATGAATTCAATTCAGTTGATGATATACCAGACCTTATCGAGTGCCATGACTCAAGGAATGCAGCCAGGTGGTCTCCCGCTTTAATCAATTCTCCGTCATAGGGCAGGAATTCATTCGCATTATAATTCTCTGTTATTTCATCTATGGTAAGTCCCTTTTTAATTTTCTTTTTTATACTCACCTTATTAGCAAACTCATCCTGTGTGAAGTATTTCATTTCCTCAATCCAGGCATCTTCTATGTGTGGAAATATTTCCTTCTCGGCAAGCTCTCTTTCAAGTGTTTTGATTAAAATATCAAATTCAGCAGAAGATTCCTTTACAGGAGAAATTATATCACGTGTAACTGCTTCGGGAAGGTCATGAAATAATCCACCGAAAAAATTATTATATATTCGTTTGTTACAATGTGGTAAATCCCTTGTCAGGAAATATGAAATGCAGGCAACGAGCAGGCTATGTCCCAGCACCGATGTTTTCGGTACTCTTGGCGTCTGTGCCCAGCGAATCTGGAATCGAAGTTGACTGCACATGTCAATAAAATTAGATATTGTTTGTCTTGTCATCAGTTTTTGAACACCGATTAAATCACTGAATGCATGAATGTCGTTCAGTAGTTCCATCTCGATTTCGTTGTTCTGATAGCTTGTCGGATTAGTTACTTTCACAATCTGAAATTCCCAGTAGCTTGCATAAATATGCGATGCGTCCAATATTCTCTGGCTTAATGAAACTTTTTCAGAAGTGTCAAACAAAAAATCCTTCAACTCTTCTTTGATTGTAATGTCGTCTATTTTTGTTACAAGATGAGTGTAAATATATTCGTTTAATTTGGCAAACACAGCTTTGTTCTTTTTGATTTCCCTGAATATAGGAGACTTAATATCCGATATAACAATTCTTCGAAGGAGTTCAAATATTCCGCATCTAATCAACTCTACCCAGTCAATCTCTCTTCCTGCGGCTTCTTCGTATTTTCCGATACAATATGCGATTATCATTTTATGTGAATGTTTATCCATTTCGATAAGTTCCATAGGGCGAATGCGGTCATTCCATCTTTGTATATGGAAAGCCCTGAACAGCTCGTTTACCAATGACGAATTGATTATCATAAGTTTTCAGATGTTTTATTAAAAAAATCAAAAATATCAATTTCTTTTGTATGTGCAATAAATATTTGTTTAATCATAATAGTCAGAATTATATAATACTTCCTTTCCAACAGGTTTACCGGTTTTTATTTCTTTGTGAATATTTCTTGAATTAATTCCTTCAACTAATTTTTTAAGAGAATATTTTTTATTTTTAGCTTGTTTACTCATAGCTTTCTTTTGTGCCATTATTTTTCTGCCATATCATTTTTTGTAGGTACAATAAAATCCGAACAATGAATTCACATCACCCAGAGTGAACATCTGTACATGATTAAATAATATTTTGCTTTTTGTGGTTGTCATTATTTTATTTCTGATTCTCAATCCACCTCGCTACATCCTTAGCAAAATATGCTATGAGCATATCTGATATTACAGCTATTCAGACCACAATCTTGTCAGACCTGACTAATTCAAAGCCGATTATATTATCAACTAAACTGCTTCTTTATTATGTTCAATGCTCCGCCTGCCTTGAACCACTCGATTTGTGCCTGGTTGTAAGTATGATTCAATTTTATTTCATCTTTACTTCCGTTAGTGTGATTAAAAACCATTGTCAATGGAACATTCGGAGCAAATGTTTTCAGTCCTAATAAATCAATTGAGTCATCTTCTTTTATCTTTTCGTAATCATCTTTGTTCATAAAAGTCAGAGCCAGCATTCCTTGTTTTTTAAGGTTAGTTTCATGAATACGTGCAAATGACTTTGCGAGAACCACTCTAACACCAAGATGTCTCGGTTCCATTGCAGCGTGTTCCCTCGAAGAGCCTTCTCCATAATTCTCATCACCGACGACAACAGTGCCAATACCTTTTGCTTTATAATCTCTCTGAACATCAGGTACACCTTCATATTGACCCGTCAACTGATTTTTCACTTCATTCGTTTTTTCATTGAAAGAATTTAATGCACCCGTGAGCATGTTATTAGAAATATTATCGAGATGCCCCCTGTATTTGAGCCAGGGACCAGCCATCGAAATATGGTCTGTTGTGCATTTTCCTTTTACTTTAATCAGAAGTTTCAAACCTTTCAAATCCTCGCCGTCCCAGGGTTCAAAAGATGTCAGAAGCTGGAGCCTGTCAGATTTCGGGTCAACTTTTACCTCAACACCGGAACCATCTGCTGCCGGTGCCTGGTAACCTGCATCCTCGACTGCAAAGCCTTTTGAAGGAAGTTCCTCTCCGCTTGGTTCAGTCAGCATTACTTCCTTGCCATCTTCATTCACAAGCTTATCTTTTAGCGGATTGAACAACAATGAACCGGCAATTGCCATTGCAGTAACAATCTCCGGTGATGCAACGAAGCTGTGTGTGTTCGGATTGCCGTCATTACGCTTTGCAAAATTTCTATTGAATGAAGTAATTATTGAATTTCTTTCCTGCTTATCTGCTCCGGGCCTCATCCATTGCCCTATGCAGGGACCGCAGGCATTTGCGAGTACAACACCTCCGATTTTTTCAAACAAGTCAATATATCCGTCCCTCTCGATTGTATATCTAACCATCTCTGAACCCGGTGTAACTGTGAATTGTGATTTCACTTTTAATTTCTTATCAACTGCCTGTATGGCAAGTGATGCAGAGCGGGAAATATCTTCATAGGAAGAGTTAGTGCAGGAACCTATTAATCCCACATCAAGTTTCTCAGGGTAATTATTTTCTTTTACTGCCTGTGCAAATTTCGATATGGGCCAGGCTAAGTCAGGTGTGAAAGGGCCGTTAATATGCGGCTCTAACTCTGATAAATTAATTTCTATAACCTGGTCGAAATATTTTTCAGGCTGAGCATAAACTTCTTTGTCTCCGGCAAGATGTTGTGCAATATTCTTTGCCAAATCAGCAACTTCTTTGCGGTTTGTTGCAACGAGGTAATTATACATCTTATCATCGAATCCGAATATTGAAGTCGTCGCACCAATCTCTGCTCCCATATTGCAAATTGTGCCTTTACCGGTGCATGAAATCGAATTAGCACCCTCGCCAAAATACTCAACGATTGCTCCCGTACCTCCTTTAACAGTAAGTATTCCTGCAACTTTCAGAATTACATCTTTTGCGGAAGTCCATCCCGACATTTTTCCGGTAAGCTTAACACCAATCAGTTTTGGAAATTTTAATTCCCAGGGGAAGCCTGCCATAACGTCAACTGCATCGGCTCCACCGACACCGATTGCTACCATTCCAAGTCCTCCGGCATTGACTGTATGAGAATCAGTTCCAATCATCATTCCGCCGGGGAAAGCATAATTTTCCAAAATTACCTGGTGAATAATTCCTGCACCGGGCTTCCAAAATCCAATGCCATACTTATTCGATACTGAAGATAGAAAATCATACACTTCCTTATTCATTCCTTTTGCGGCTTCGAGGTCTTTTGCTGCATTGATTTTTGCAGGTATGAGATGGTCACAGTGTACTGTGCTTGGAACAGCCACCTTAGGCCTGCCTGCCTGCATAAACTGAAGCAATGCCATCTGTGCAGTTGCATCCTGCATTGCAACCCGGTCAGGTGCAAAATATACATAATCAACACCCCTCTTAAATTCTTTCAATGGGCTGTCGGGATGCAGGTGTGCATATAATACTTTTTCGGCAAGTGTCATTGGTTTGCCTGTTGCTTTTTTAGCTTCATCAACTTTTGCGGCAAAAGATGAATAGCGTGCTTTAATCATTTCAATGTCGAATATCATAGTTTAATTCCTGATTATATATAACAATAATAAATATCAAAAAAACAGATTTACAAATTAAAAAACTGATTGGTTTAATCAAATTTTATTTGTGAATTGGGGATTTGAATATAACTGATTAACTCAATAAATGTATTGATTGATGAATATTTAAGCTAATGAAAACAAATTAAAAAAATGAATTGCCATTACTTTTAAGTAGTGGAGATTTCTAATAACCACAAAACTGGATTTATCCCCTTAAAATAATGTAGGGACACAAAATCTTGTGTCCCTACAAAAAAACAACCTCCACTATCTAAAGACAATGGCTATTCATTTTAATTTTTCTCCAGTTCCTTATAACAGAACCACCAGTCGTAGTTGTCGTACTTGCCTTGTTTGTAACGGGCTGCTTTTATGTCCGAAGCAGGAGGTACAATCACTTTACTGCCGATTAGCTCGTTGTTGGGCCAATTGGCAGGCATGGCAACGCTTTCTTTGTCGGCAATCTGCATTGCTTTTACCATTCGAAGCAGTTCGTCGAAGTTGCGCCCCAGCTCCTGCGGATAATAAAGCAATGCTCTGAGTATTCCCTCGCCGTCAACGATGAAAACAGCACGGACTGTGTTTTTACCCTTGCCGGGATGAATCATACCGAGCAATTTTGCTATGGAACCGTCATCTGCTATAATCGGGAATTTGATTTCTTCCTTGAGATTGTCATTAATCCAGTCAACCCACTTGATATGTGAGTAAACCTGGTCCAAACTCAATCCGACAAGCTCAGTATTCAGCTTTTTAAATTCTTCGTATCTTCTGTTGAATGCGACAAATTCAGTCGTGCAAACAGGTGTGAAATCTGCAGGATGGCTGAATAAGATAAACCATTTACCTGCAAAATCCTTCGGCACTCTTAATTTGCCGAATGTTGTCTGTGCTTCGAATTCCGGGAATTTGCTCCCGATTGATGGTAATATTATTTCGTTTGTCATTTTAACTCCTTAAGTTTATTGATTAATAATTTATTGATTTAAAATCTGAAATTATAAATGAAAGTTTAAGATTTAATTTGCTTTCTGATATTTGCTGTATCTGCCTTTGATTTGAACCTGCATATCATTTATTTCAAAGTTTGGAATTTTGTTTTTCGAAAAAAATTTATTCAGTAATCTATCGAGTTCATTATTATAATAATCTTCAATTTTATTACTGTCCTCGAGAAATAAATGATGATGTTTATCGGTAACAGGGTCATAGCGTACTGTTACAGAGCCAGTGTTTACAAATCTCACTAATCCATGCTGCCTGAAAACCTCCAAAGTATTATAAACCGTGCTTAATGATATGCTCGGGTATTTTTTTTTGATTTGCCTGTAAATTGATTCAGCAGTCGGATGCGAAAAATTATCTGTCAATGCCTCGAGTATGACGAGCCGTTGAACAGTGGCTTTCAAACCGGCGTTAGCCAGAGTTTTCCGTATTTGAGCCTTATTATTCATAATTTTATCATAATTGATAATAATTCCGAGTTAATAATCGTTCCAAGTTAGAAATTATTGTAAAAGAATTTTTTTATTTTATATTTTTTTAAACAGTAGTGCAATTAGGCGTCTGTCAGGAGTAACTCCTGACAGGGTTAGAAATTTAAATTATGTATTAAATAATTTCACCAAAAAGTGTTGCGGATGTTGAACCGTGAATCTTTACATTCAATAAATCGCCTTCTTTTGTTCCGTTCAGAGATGGAAAAACTACAACCTTGTTTGTGTCTGTCCTGCCCATCCATTCAAGTGGATTTTTTTTGCTCGGGCTTTCGGCAACAATAGTATGAAGCCTGCCTATTTCTTTATTGTTTAATTCCCGCGCAATTTTATGCTGAAGCTCGATTATTTCATTTAGTCTCCTGACTTTTTCCTTATCCGGCACATCATCTTCCAGTGCGAATGCTTTTGTGTGTTCACGCGGCGAGTATTTAAACATAAAAGCCCCATCGTATCCGACTTCCTCGATTACTCTGAGTGTTGCTTTGTGGTCTTCTTCCGTTTCAGTCGGGAATCCTGCGATAATATCAGTCGAGATGGAACATCCGGGCATTAGCTCTTTAATTTTTTTGATTCTGCCGAGATAATGCTCTACCGAATAACCACGCAACATCAAATCGAGAATACGGTTTGAGCCTGACTGCACAGGCAGATGAATATATTTGCAGATATTGTCATATTCAGACATTGTTTCAATGAGCTTATCACTCATATCAACAGGATGGGATGTCATGTAGCGGAAACGTATTTCCGGTGCGGCTTTGGCAGATGCCGCAAGCAAGTCTGCAAAATCGGCACCCGATTGTTTATCCTTGTAACTGTTTACATTTTGTCCGAGTAAAGTAATTTCCCTGAAACCTTTGTCTCTGAGTTTTTCAATTTCCTGCACGACAGATTCAAGGCTGCGTGAACGCTCCCTGCCTCGTGTGTAAGGGACAACACAGTAAGAGCAGAAATTATCACATCCCCTCATAATCGAAAGCCATGCAAATACTCCGCTTGTCCTCAATGGTTCAATGTCACTGTATGTTTCAACCCTGCTAAGTTTGACGGCAATTCCTCTTGTACCGGTGCGGGCATCTTCAATCAACTGGGGAACCTTGCGGAATTCATCCGGTCCTGCAACGAGGTCAACAATCCGCTCTTCCTCGAGAAGATTTTTTCTCAATCGCTCTGCCATACAACCTAATATTCCAATAACCAGGTTTTTGTTTTGCTTTTTATATCTTTTCAGGTGAATCAGCCTCTCGTGTATTTTTCTTTCTGCATTATCCCTGACTGAACAGGTATTAAGTAATATAGCATCTGCATCTTCAGGGGTGTTTATTATTGAGAATCCGGAATTGATGAGTATAGAAGAAACAATTTCGGTGTCGCTGAAATTCATCTGGCATCCATAAGTTTCAATATATATATTATCTTTTCTATGTTTATTTGTATTCGCCATTTAATTAAATAAAATCAAATAATGGTTTGACGTAAATTTATTTATTTTATTTACAAGATTAAAGCGAATTTTATATTGAAAATAAATCTTGGAACTTGGGTTATTATTTATTATTTTAGAAATGATTATTTGATTTTTCGTAGCGATATTAAGATGTTGAGCCTTCGTTATTGTAATTATTAATTTTTGATTTGCAAACCGAGCATTACTAATTGTTGCTGAATTCAGCCGTAAAACCGCATTAAGCGTTGATTTCCTGAGTTAGAAAAATATCAGACTGATATATAAATTTGTCTAACAATTCAAGGCAGGCGACGATGAAGAAAATTTTACTCACTTTGGCATTTCTGCTGATGCCATTTCTACTTTTATCTCAAACAGCAGATTTTGGGGATGCACCCGATATTTCACAAAGTATTTTGTGGTGGGGGAGACCCGTTAATTTTCACACTCTTCTTGGTTCCAATGGTCCACGCCATACCGGAGGTTCAACGAGTACCTATTGGATCGGAAGAAGGATGTCTCCCCATGTTAACAGCACTACTATGGAGGTTAACGCCAATGTCATTAATAACGATTATGATGACGGTCAGCCTTTTTTGTTTGTTTATCTGATTGGCATTCCGGCTCCTGCTGCAGCTTTCGTGCCGATTACTACAAGTCCGGCACATAATCCAAATCAGGATATGTACATCAATGTTTGTATTGATGTTGATAATGACATGGATTTCGATGGTACTCCCGATGTGAATTGGGTAGTTCAAAACAAAAAGGTGAGAATGCCGGCAGATTCTACGATTGTCTTTTCACATGGTTGGTTTGGCTTCGGCAGCGATTTGCTTTTGTTTCCTGTTTGGCTAAGGGTTACCGTAACCGATTCACCTATTGTTGGTGTATGGGATGGCAGTAATGCAGGTAGCTGGACCTTTGGAGAAACCGAAGACTGGTGGTATGTATTTGGAAGAGGTGGCGGTGGAAGAGGACCCCGCGGAGGTGGTGCCGGTGGCGGCGGTGGCGGCGGCGGTGGCGGAGGAGGAGGTGGAAATCCTCCTGATGCAAAATGCGTACAGGTAATTTATCCGCCTGTGATTTATGTCCATTGTGATGAAGTTAAATGTTTTAAAGTTGGTGTAAGGAATTGTGGTTCCATACCTGCAACCAATATTGATGTCAGTTTTTCATTTGGAGGTGGTACTCCGCTTGCTCAACCACCAACTTTTGTGCCTCCCCCGCAGCAGGATGGCAACATTACATGGTACACATTCTGTATTAAGGGCTGGCCTTGTGGTCAAAGTGATGGTAACAGGTGGGCAGTTTACGTGATTCATGTTCATTTTGACCCGGAAAATCATACCTTCTGTCAGCAAGTTAATGTTGATTTCAGAAACGACCAGGATGCCATAGGTGATGCTGCCCTCCATTCATTTCTGGGGGCTAATCCGGTTGATTCGTCTGATTATGGTCCCTGGCTCGGAACAATCAATGTTCCTATGCCCACTAAACATTTAATTTCCTGGACGGGTCATTATGAAGGCAGCGGTATCAGATGGATAACCGGAACTCCAATTTTAACGGTGTTACATATGCCTGCCTGGGCGACTTTTACATCCACAACCATAACTCCCGATACATTATTTTGGGAATTTAACGGCACACCTACTGATGTTGACTATGGACTTGACTCTGCGGTATTCGAAGTAATCAGCAATAATCCGGCAGATATGGCAACATTTTCTTCTTGGAAGCTGAGTTTCCAGATTTATATTCAAAATATTACTTCTGGTCCCGAAATATCTACTATTATAAATAATACAAGTCTTAATATTTCGGCTTCCGATTCAATCGAAAAATTAATTCAGGTCAGCGACCCTGATATTCTGCTTGGAAGGAGGGATACCTCCTTTATTGATTATTATCTTTACAACTTAAATGGTGATTCAATTTACTTCCCTGACCCTGAACCGGTCTTTACTGACAGCGGTAATGGAACGGCATACCTGAAATGGAAACCCGGAACCGGTGACATCGGAAATTACAGACTGACAGCATTGAGCTGGGACTATTATTACAATATGGATTCTTTAAATGCTTTGATTAAAGTTGTTGACCTCAAATCCGATTTCGGTGCTCCGATTAGAACAGGGGGGGCTCCGTTAAATGTTCAGTTTTATGATAGCTCCAAAGCAGTGAATACCGTTATTGATTCCTGGTTATGGAATTTCGGAGACGGTAACAGCAGCACCGAACAGAATCCTATGCACACATATACTAACTCGGGGACATTTACCGTGTCTTTGATTGTTGCAGACGGTGTAATCAATAGTTCAGAACGGAAAATCGGATATGTTATAGTTTCATCGGAACTACTCGTAGATTTTACGGCATCTTCAACTATCGGAAGAGTTCCTATGATAGTTCTGTTTACAGATTTATCAACAGGCGGAGCTTCTACATGGTCTTGGGATTATGGTGACGGTCAATTCTCGACTGACCAGAATCCCACACATACATATAATAACTCCGGCACTTACACGGTTGCCCTGACAATATCAGACGGCACAAGTGAAATCACAGCCACTAAAGATAATTACATTACAGTATTGGATTCAATACTAGCTGATTTCTCTGCTGCACCTGTATCGGGTGATGCCCCTCTTGAGGTTACATTTACCGACCAATCTCTTGGCTCTATTACATCATGGCTCTGGGACTTCGG
This sequence comes from Bacteroidota bacterium, assembly GCA_021824625.1. Lineage (GTDB taxonomy): Bacteria > Bacteroidota > Ignavibacteria > Kapaibacteriales > UBA2268 > XYC2-FULL-35-21. Next base: position 28,218 of record JAKAKE010000036.1, read on the forward strand.
AGACGGTGCGATATCAACCGAACAAAATCCCGTACATATTTACCAGGATACAGGAACTTATGATGTAACTCTACGTGTGTATGACCAGCTTGATTCCTCTGAAACAGCAAAGCTGGATTATATTACCGTTACACAAGCTATTGTAATGACTGCAAACTTTACGGCAGAACCATTGGAAGGGATTATACCTTTGAGTGTGCAGTTCACCGACCTGACGACCGGAAATCCTACTTCATGGTTGTGGAATTTCGGAGACGAAGCCACCAGCGATTTACAAAACCCGGTTCATCAATATAATACTTCCGGCACTTATACTGTTGTACTGACTGTCTCTGATGGAGTCAATCAGGATTCTTTAACTAAACCGGATTATATAATGGCGAATGAACCCGATGCAGTTGATGACGAAGAAGCAAATAGAATCGGCTTAATGAACTATCCAAATCCGTTTGGTCCGGGGACATCAATCCAGTTTACTCTCGATGAACCCGGTGAAGTCAGGATTGAAATATTTGATGTATCCGGTAAGTTCGTCAACAGGTTCAATCTTGGCATCAGGAGTTCAGGCATTCATGCTGTCAACTGGGATGGCCTCGATGCTTCAAGCAGCAAACTATCAGCAGGTATGTTCTATTGCAAGCTGACAATAAAGCGAGGCTCATCCATATATTCTGTAACAAGAAAGATGGTGCAGGTCAAGTAGTATTTAGATAAATTTCCCTCTTCTTCGGAAAGAGATTAATGGTGAGGGAATTAGATTACCCCCCGTGCTTCAGCATGGGGGGAGAGACACGAGACCAGACCGGTAGCTACATCCGAGCCGTCCCACACTAAAGTGTGATGGAATTAGAATAACCCCATGTTTCAGCATGGGGGGAGAGGCACGAGACCAGACCGGGTGCTACATCCGAGCCGTCCCACACTAAAGTGTGATGGAATTAGAATAACCCCATGCTTCAGCATGGGGGGGGAGAGACGCGAGACCAGACCGGCAGCTACATCCGAGCCGTCCCACACTAAAGTGTGATGGAATTAGAATAACCCCATGCTTCAGCATGGGGGGAGACGAGACCAGTCCGGGTGCTACTTTCCAGCCACCTCACACTAAAGTGCGAGGTTAATCATAATCACACAAATCACAGTTCAGACAAATTGCGTCCTTGCATGAAACCTTAATTGTTATTTGTGAATTAGATTAAATATCCAACGTAATAATCACCTCTAATTGATTATCATTATTTGTGATGATTTCAGCAGCATGATAAGTTACAGCCTTGATGTCTTCGGAAAAACCATCTACATGGAATCCGCATAACTCGGCTATGATTTGATTATTCTCCAATTTTGATATTTTCAATTGTGGCATTACTGCTTTGTTATTATACATTAATGACAATGCTTCTGACAGAAAATCAATTATCAAGGCAGAACTGTCAATGGATTTCAGATTTATTTTTGATGTGAACATATTGGAATCATTGTTAAAAGGTTCGCTATATAAAACACCGCATAAACCTTTCAATGCAGAATCAAAAAGGTCGGGCAAATCCGAACCAATTGCTCTTATTCTTACATCGGCAGTATGCGGAAGATATTCGTAGAAGCCCATGGTGAATGATGAAGATGTTTATCAGTGCTTGAAAACTGTTTTTTCAAGCTTCGATACCCGTTTCTCAAGAATTACCTGCTGATTAATTTTTTCAGCAAATTTCATAATTGAAAGCCGAAGTTCCCTAATTGCAAGGTTAGTTTTTGCTTGTTGTTTTTCGACATTTTCAAGTCTTTTATCCATCCCGACAAATTGAACTTCAAGATTCCCCAGCCTGTCATCAACATGTCCTAACTTTTCATTGGTCTTCTTCTGCTCAATAATCATTTCCGATAGAAGCTCAATAACTCTGTTATCTGCATTCATATAATTTAATATAATGTTTATAACATAATAATATTGACAAATTAAACAGGAAAATTATTTTAATAAAATCGGCTCAAATAACTATCGTGCTTTCATTCATGTTTTCAAGGCTTCTAATAATAGCTGCAAGGCATTGCCCTGCCAACATTCCGTCAATCACCCTGTGGTCATAAGTAATCGAGACATAAGCCATATCCCTGATTGCTATTACCGGCTCGCCGTTGAATTCTTTTACGACAGCCCTTTTCTGCACAGCACCGATACCAATAATTGCTGTCTGCGGCTGATTGATAATCGGAGTACCGAACAGAGTGCCGAAAGTACCTACATTCGTTATAGTAATCGTGCCACCCTGAATGTCATCAGGGTTCAGCTTTTTAGTTCTTGCTCTGCCCGATAAATCGTAAACACCCCTTGCAAGGTCAAGCAGGCTCAATGTATCTGCACTTCTGAGAACGGGAACAATCAGGTTGCCATCATCGAGTGCAGTTGCAATACCGAGGTTAATTCGTCTGTGCCTGATAATATTTTTCCCATCAACGCTGACATTAACCATAGGAAATTCCTTCAAGGCTTTAATTGTAGCTGCGGCAAAGAATGGAGTATAGGTCAGTTTGAAGTCTTCCCTTTTTTGAAATTCTTCGAGATGATTTTTCCTATATTTCACAATCTCTGTAACGTCAGCTTCACCCACACTCGTAACATGAGCAGATGTATGCTTTGAATAGACCATGTGTTCGGCTATTAATTGCCGTATCCTGACCATAGGTATAATTTCGTCGTCGTCTCCGGCTGAAACCGGGGCCTGAATGAATGAGGTTTTAACCGTACTGACCGGTTGCTTTGAAACTCCTTTTGAGCGGTTCTCAATATAGTCCAAAATATCTTTCTTTGTAACTCTTCCATCAACACCGCTGCCTTTTATTGTTTCAAGTTCCAGGAGTGTAACTCCTTCGGATTCCGCAATAGCTCTGACAAGCGGGGAATAGAAACGTGTTCCTGATATTCTTGGAATGTCTTTGATGCCTTCTTCTTTAATTTCGGGCATTTTTGCAGAAGCCGCAGTTGCAATTTGTTGAACCTTTGGCTTAAACTCAGCTTTGGTTTCAGTAACCGGTGCCGGTTTTTCTGATGCAGATGATTTCCCTGTGGAAATCCTTGCAATAGCTTTTCCTACTTCAACTGTTTCATTTTCTTTCGCCAAAAGTTCAACGACAACACCACCAATAGGCGATGGCACTTCTGTATCAACTTTATCAGTTGAGATTTCAAGAAGCATTTCGTCACGTTCAATAGATTCACCAACGTTTTTCAGCCATTTTATGACAGTTCCCTCCTGGAGTGATTCGCCCATTTTAGGCATGACGACATCAACTATTTCAACTTCGGCCGATTGTTTTGTTTTGGATGATTCAAAGGCAACAACTGTTGCTTTTTCTTCTTTCCTGGGAGGCATTTCGGCTTCCTTTGGTTTTATATTCGAAGCAGATGCTTCATCTGTCTCTATATAAGCAATGACTTTTCCTACTTCAACAGTCTCATTTTCAGCGGCAAGTAATTCAACTATTATTCCGCTCACGGGTGAAGGGACTTCAGTATCTACCTTATCGGTAGATATTTCGAGGAGCATTTCGTCCCTTTCAATTTTATCACCGATTTTTTTAAGCCATTTCAGGACAGTTCCCTCCTGCAGTGATTCCCCCATTTTAGGCATTACAATTTCAGTTTTCATATATAAATCCTTGTTGAATTCAAGATTAATACACAAATTAATTTAAGTTAAAAAAAATAAATTGCAAAATTTCACTTTGGCATTCTGAACAACGCATCATCAAGTTTAATGTCTGTTTCAACAGATTCAATCTGCATTGAACTTGCCTTTTTCCCGTTTATATAGTTTTCAACCGAGTATGGAATTAGAATTCCATTAATATTCTTGTGATTCTTAAGGTATGTATCTAATCGTGCTTTTTCCTTGCCCTTTTTCACTTCAATAGTTGTTTTAAAAAAGACATATTTATCAGCATCAATATAAACCGTCAATCCCTGTTTATCCTTCATAGTAAGTATAAGTTTATAGGCATTCCTTCCGTCAACTTTAGATTTGCCGGCAAGTTTAACCTTTACACCTTTTTGTTTGTAATCCTTAAAAGGACTTTCGAGAAAATTAGATTGAACCTTAAGTTTTGATAACATCTCTTCAGGCATCTTTTCCGGTTTATTATCTTTATTTTGAGGACTGATATACCAACCGACTTTACCGTCAAAAGCCTGTATCATGTTTTTCCCGTTCATTGAAATTTCTGAACGGATACATTTCGGTTGTTTAAAAAACATTTTAAAAGGTATCTCGGTGCCCATACCTGAGATTTTACCGGATATTTTCATTGATTTAATATTCTGAAGCTTGTCATTCCTTGTGTTTGTAATGTTTTATTAATTATTTCATCGGCTGTCTGCGAATACAAAAAAGAACATAAAAGAAATAATGTAATTAGATAAAGCGATATTTTTTTTGCCACAATAACTCCAATAATAATTTATTTTACAGGTAGAGCAAATATACTGTCATCAATATCAATATTCACCTCTACTTTTTCTATCAACATTTTAGATTGCGATTGTCCGTTTGTTTTGGCTTCCATAAAATATGGAATTAATAAACCTCCGATATCTTTATAATCTTTATAAGAAGATTCAATAATAACATCCTTTGATTCAGGCTGTTTCACTTCTGTTTTCTGAAGTAATTGGACGAAGTTTTTCGAATCAATATACATATCGGCTTTGCTCGAATCCTGCATTATTATGGTAATGACAAAACTATCAACGCTATCAACCTTTGATTCACCCTTATACTCTAATTTAATACCTTTACTTTTATAATTTTCAAGTGGGTGAAGCATATAAAAATTTTGTGTCTTTGTTCTCTCATAAGTCTCATTTGGCATCCTTTGCGCAGTATTTTGGTCAGCAATTTCATTGATGAACCAACCTTCTTTCGCATTAATACCCTGAATAATTTTTTTATCCATGAGTTCGAGGTCCATCCGATTTAAAAAAGGCTTTTTATTATAAATTACAAATGTACCGGTAACACCGCCGAATGTCATTCTCCCGGTAATTTTCAGCGTGTTGATTTTTTCGCCTGAACCTCTTTTTTGAAGTACTTTTCCAAAAATTTCATCGGCATTTAATTGTGCAAATAATAAATTAGCCGATTGAAAAATAAACAGCAATATGATTAATGATAACTTATACATGTTATTTATAATTAATGAATTTACATTAAAAAGACTATTATTAAACGAATAAGGTTAGATTTGATTTGAAACCTAAACATTAATCAACAGTAATAAGTTTTTTCAATTTCTCCTTGAATTCTGTCGCTTCCAAGCCCTTTATCTCATGTTGAGCAAGAAAATCATCGTCTGGAAATTCTTTATTCAGGAGTTTTTTTATAATGCCAAGTTCCTGCTTAGATAAAGTCATAGATTCAAGAATATAATCTTCAAATGCCTCATATGTCATCGGAACAATCGGTTTAATAAGTTCTGCCATTTTATCTGCATAAATCCTGATTTCATATTGAGCATGAAAATCAAGTCTCAACTTAAGGAAGTGAAGAAGATTATGAAGGTCTATTTTCCAATACCACTCAGTATAAGTTGAAAGTGGGAGGTTTATTCTTGCCAGTTCACGGGCAATATCCATGTCAAGCATAGATTTATATTCTTCAAAAAGCTGCTTCTGGGTATTACTCAACATTTCATTTATTTCCTGAGCCTGATTATCCGGTAAAATCGAATCGCTCCTGCCCTGCCTGTTCACTGAGTTCTGAGTCCTGATTTGGTCAATATCGGGAATATAAAATTCATCCTTCATCTCCGAATAGCGTCCGCTGTATTCATTGACATTGGCAGTCCTGTGCCTAATCCATTGCCTTGCCACAAAAATCGGAAGCTTGACGTGAAATTTAAACTCCACCATTTCAAACGGTGACGTATGCCTGTGCCTCATAAGGTAACGTATTAACTCCCTGTCCGCCCTGACTGACTTTGTACCATTACCATAAGATACTCTTGCCGCCTGAACAATTGAGTCATCTGTACCCATATAATCAACTAATCTGACGAAGCCTTTGTCGAGGCAATCTATTCTTTTGAGTAATTCCTCATTTTTTTCCATAAAGTTGTTCCCCTTGGGTTGAAGAAATTCAATCGGCAAAATTAATGATGTTTTGGAGATTATACCAATAATGTTGAAATATTATTTGTATCTTGCATTGCTTTAATTTATTTTTAATCACATTCAGATTTGAATTTTAATATTTTTGTTTAATGATTTATCATGTTCGCAGAATGTTATAAGATGAATTTTTCAAATTTAGTTAAAGTCAATAAAAGTAATTATACGATTATAAAAATAAATGAGGTCATAATATGCCTGAGATAAGTAGATTTCTTGGAATTATTGTATTTATGGTTTACAATGACCATGAACCACCTCATTTTCATGCTAAATATGGTGAGTATCAAATAAAAGTTGAAATTCTAAGTGGTATAATTGAAGGAAAGTTTCCTAGAAGGGCTTTGAATGCTGTTCTGGAATGGAATGAACTTTATAAGGGACAACTTATTTCAGATTGGGAATTAGCTAGAAAACACGAACCACTTAATAAAGTACCTCCTTTGGAGTAATATATGATTGAAGTAATAAATGCAAAATATATTGAAGATTACAGGATTTGGCTTGAATTCAATGATGGAACATCTGGAATTGCAGACCTTAGCGGAGAGTTATGGGGTAGAATGTTTGAACCTTTAAGAGATGTGAATGCTTTTAAAAAATTCGTAGTTTCTGATACAATGAAGACTATATCATGGGATAACGGCGCTGATTTAGCTCCGGAGTTTCTATACAATAAGGTAAAGAATAAACATATCGAAGTTTAAATTACCTTTATTAAGAATTTTAACATATAAAAGAAGTACCTTTTATATTTGAGATATTTAACTATGAGAATAGTTAAAATTTGGGTTGAAATTGAATCATAAAGAAACTTTTTATAAGTAATTCCGTATGAATTATTGGAAATAAATGTTAAACAATATATAGTTAACGAAAATGGGTTCAAGATATATTTTTGGAATAAGCTTAGTATTACTTGGTTTTCTCTTTTTTTTAGACCAACTTGGTGTCTGGAGTTTTGGCTGGATAATTTCAACATGGTGGCCCATAATAATTATCATAATTGGAATAAGCCATCTCGCATCATCAAATAAATCCTTTTTTACCGGAATTGTCATTATCGCAATTGGTGTGCTTCTGCAGGCAGACCAGCTTGACTATCTTCCGGGAGGATTCTGGAGTTCAATCTGGCCTCTTATACTAATATTAATCGGTATTTGGATTTTGACAGTGAAGCACCAGAGAAGCAAGCGACATCCATCAAATTCTGAAGATGTTAATATTCTTGCTATGTTCAGCGGAGCCAGCCAGATTATTAATTCCGATAATTTTAAAGGGGGAACAATCGGTGCTTATTTCGGTGGAGTTGAACTTGATTTGAGGAATTCAAAATTAGCATCCGAAGGTGGTTTCCTTGAATTGACCGCCGCTTTCGGTGGTATTGAAATAAGGTTACCTTATGACTGGAAAGTTTTCGTAACCGGTACACCGATTTTCGGAGGAATGGAAAATAAAACACGCCAGGAATTTCCTGAAGGAGAAGTTCGTCCGATTCTAAAGATTAACTACCTTGCCACTTTCGGAGGTATTGAAATTAAAAATTAATAGCTTATCTTTGAAATTGAAAAATTTTGTAAGCTATTAAATTTTATTTCTTGAATGAATTCTGTTAATCCATTTGATACAAAATCGGGCAATCGCCCTGTAATATTAAGCGGTATTCAACCTACAGGAGGTTTGCATATAGGCAATCTTTTCGGTGCAATTAAAAATTGGGTGGCAATGCAGGATGAATACCAATGTTTTTTCACTATCGTTGACTTGCATTCAATTACAATTAAGCAGGTTCCTGCTGAACTTAGACGCAACACACTGGAAATGACAGCAATGCTCATTGCTTGTGGAATTGACACAGACAAATCAGTTTTATTTGTTCAATCTCATGTTCCCGAACATGCCCAGCTTGCCTGGGTACTTAACTGTTACACAGGTATGGGCGAACTAAGCCGGATGACACAATTCAAGGATAAATCCGTTCAGCATTCCGAAAATATAGTTGTTGGTCTATTTGCCTACCCTGTTTTGATGGCGGCTGACATACTTCTTTACCAGGCAGACATGGTACCCGTCGGCGAAGACCAGAAGCAGCACCTTGAACTTTCAAGGGATATAGCACAACGATTCAATCATAATTATTCAGATACATTTAAAATTCCTGAGCCGTACATTCCACAGACAGGTGCAAGAATTATGAGTTTGCAGGAGCCGACAAAGAAGATGTCGAAATCTGATGGCAATACAAAAGCAACAATTTTTCTTACTGACAGCGATGAAGAAATTAAAAATAAAATCAGGCGGGCTGTTACCGATTCCGGTGAATTATTAACCGAAAAAGATTTTGAAATATTTTCTGTGAATCAAGAATCATTCTCAGAATTTATTTATTCCAGACCGGGTTTGGGAAATCTTATTTCATTGTATCAGTTAGCCACAAGTAAAAGCTTAAATGAAATCGGAAAAGATTTAGCAGGAAAAGGATTCGGTGATATTAAATCAATTGTTGCAGATGCTATGGCAAACCACTTAAACCCAACCAGAACTCGTTATAATGAGATTCGTAAAGATGAAAATAAACTGAAAGAAATTTTATCTGCCGGTGCTGAGAAAGCTCATGCTGTTGCATTCAAAACATTGCGTAAGGTTTACAAAAAAGTTGGTTTTTATGCACTTTGATTTTATTAATATTTCTTTTAAATTAGTGCTGTTGTTTTGTCTTTCTGGATGGTAATAAGATAATAATATGAGAAAATCGAAAATATTTATCTATTTGGCTCTCTTCTCATTCATAATACCAACATTATTATTCGGACAGAAATATTTTAATACAATCACACTTGTCAATGATTCCGGTGAAAATGCTTTTGTAAAAGTTGTTGGACCGATGGAATTGCAAGTTGAAGTCCCCAAGAAAAAAAATGTCAGTGTCAATGTCTCTGCCGGTACATATTATATACTTGTCCGTTATGGTAATAATCCAAAAAATTATTCTTTTACCAAAGGCTACCCATTTATAATCAATCAAACGGAAAAAGAATACACAGCAATTACAATTACATTGAATAAAACTGTTGGAGGCAATTATAATTCAAATCCATCAACGAGTGAGGAATTCAACAAAGGAGAAAAAGTAATAACAGACTCATCAAGTGTTATTATTCCCTTAAGCGAGCAATACTCAAATGACCCGGGATTGAAAGACAATGAAATATTGATTACAACAATTCCACTTGGCCTGAAAATTTATCTTGCACCAGATAAAGATTCTTTGAAATCAACGCTTATCTCATCCAACCTGCAAATACAATCATCAAACAATCTCATTGATAGTTCTAACTTCAAAGGTTATTCTCCTCTTGTACTTAAAGATATTAAACCAGGTAAATACCTGCTTGCCGTTGAGCCTGTAAAAATAATTGATGACAAACTCAAATTGAGTGATATTGACGAATCAATGAAACCATCAGCTCTCGTATCCACTGACGTCTTCCCAAACATGACAGCTAACCTCAAAAAAGGGATGTACGGTGCTATTGTATATTCTTATGAAAAAAGTTCGGTAAAGGGTGAGAGAATTATTATTTTATCAGTCCCACACGAACTTCCAATTACTAAAATGGAACAGTATTATCCTTCTTCAGAAAAATTCGTATTTGATGATGTCGAATTAAAGAAAGAAATTAAGAAAAGCGGATTCAGTACAAAAGAAATAAACAAAGCAACCGAGCTTCTTCATCGCGGAGGAAAAATCAGGCTAAATGGAAAAGAAGTTTCTCTCTTCATCGAAATCCAGAACAACGGAAGCTGGAGAATAGGCACACTACAAAGAACCAAGAATCAGGATTAAAAATTTATTTTGTAATTAAAAATTAATTTAGATTATTCGGAAATTACTCAATGTATTGAGTAAATTTACTCAGTATATTGAGTAAAACTTAAAACAATTTCGGTTTAAAATTCTTTTTGTTGAATACTGATTGAAATACAGATAATGCTTCTTTCCATCTGACAATTATTATTGTACCTCCGATCACAAAGTACACAATCGAAATAATTATTCTCGACTGAGTACCGGTAAAGAAAAATTGTATTATAAAGAGGCTGAATAAAATAATTGCATCCCGAATATGGAATCGGAGATTAAGTATAATTGCAAAACCCAATATAGTTTGTGCTAATGTTAATAAAAATTCTTCGCTCTGCCTTGTATCAAGCATCAGTGCGTGACCTCCTCCGCCAATAACATAAGCTATGGGAAGGCTTCCAACCAGTAGTGTCCATTGATTGATTTTTGATGAGAGCAATGTTCCAATTGCTTGTTGTCCCTGTGCTCTCCAGGCAAATATAATTGCAACCAGCAGTTCAGGTGCTTCTGTTGCTGTTGGTGCCACCCATTGCACCAGCAGAAACTTATCAATATTAAATTTTGTCCCGATAGCAATCATAGATTCTGCAAAAGGCTGGGCGCATAAATAAACAATAAATCCTGCGGTAATGAACAATCCGTTTACTGCAAAAAATCTCTGCAGTTTTGTTAAAGAAAGGAAGCCTTTTGTGGTTTCTCGCAAATGTGGTTCCCGTTGTTCACCGCTTGAAACAACAATCATGTAAGTAAAAAACAGGATAATCAAAAAAATCGAATCAAATATTGATATTCTATTTAAAAAAATAATGAAAAAACTATATAAGCTTGCAATTCCGAGAAAAGCCAGTTCTAACTTTGCTTTTGGTTCTAATTTGACCTGAACCTCTTTTTTACCTTTCAATCTTTTTGAAAGTACAAAAGCAAATACAACTGCCGTCCATCCGACTCCTATCAAAAGTCTGTTGCTTCCTGTCATATTTGCCGCCGCATAATGCACATACTCGGGATGACTGCCTGCTCTGAAAGCCAGGTAAATATCAACAGCATATTCCGGTAAAACTGCAATAAGTGCAAGTATGGCAATCGCAAAACTTGCTGATATATCAATCTGAGCCGCTTCTGCCGCCCATGTAAGAAGTACAGCCGCAACCACGATTCCAAAACCAAAAATAACAGAAGATATTATAGGGTCTGCCTGGATATTGAAAATTTTGAAGACAACACTTGGAACTGCTAAAAGGACAACCGATGTAATTCTTACGAACGTCTTTCGAAACATTATTTACCTAAACTTCCCGACCAATCATCATCAATTGATGATTCTTATTATTATTAACAACAATGCAAATTTTAAAGTAAGCAAAATAAGAGAAATGGGGGAGAAATTAATATTTCATAAACTTTTTTATTACAGAACCTAATTTGATAAAATAAACACCACTTGATAGATTGCCTATATTAATTTCATTTTTAAAATTTTGTTCAATAACCTTAATACCTTCAATTGAATATATTTGTATTAAATCAACTGATAATATTTTTCTTAAACGAATATAAAGTTTATCAGATGATGGATTAGGACTTACTTCTTCAATATTAAATTGTACATTAGATAAAATTGAAGCACTCTCAAATAATTTGACCTTTCCTTTATTATTCCCTGCAAGAAATCCATAAGTGCCATTTAAATTCACTAATACTTCTGCATTAACAGAATCTAGCAAAATAAATTCCCTAATTATATTCCTTTTTTCAATATCGTAAATTCCTATTGAATGGTTTTGAGATGCTAAAATAATAAACTTGTCATTTTCCGAAAAAAGCATTGCATTTGGATTAATTCCGATTTCACTTGAATCTATAAATAATATTTTGTCTTTAAAGAATGTATAATGATATAAGAAACTACCCTTTACAGCAACAAAAATAGGGGCATTATTTGCTATTTTAAAAATGTCAGGAATGAAGCCATACACATTATTTGGGGGGTAATTTGATTCATAATGATAATGTGATATCCAATTAAAATTTATTCCATAATTGTTAGAAAATTGAAAGTATTTTGATTCAATAGTATAGTCAAAGTCCATATCCCAATGATATTCCTTATAATAATTATTTAACAAAATCTTTTCATAATCTTCAGAAATATCGAAATATTTATATCCGTCACCAGCTATTGTTTTAAATTGATTATTAATTAAATCATAAGTCAATGCATTTCCTTCAGAATAAGATGTTTTTACTCCACCTCCATATCCCCTACTTGAATTATAAATAAGAAATCCTTTATTTATCCTTCTATTGAAATCGAATTTGATGTCATATATATTATTACCAAGAGCATATATTGGTATTACTAATGAAATAAATTTTACCTCAAATACTACAGAATCATTAGTGAAATCATAGCATAAAAGATATTTATCAACAACCGTCCAGCCATTTTGATCCTTTGTTTCTACATTTTTAAAAAAAATACAACTCAAACCATCGTTGCATAATCTCAAAAACTCATAACCATCTAATTTCAATTCCTTTTCAAATAATAATTCACCTTGATAATTAAATTTCCGGATAATATTTTCTTTATCAACTATATAAAATATTGAACTGTCTTTTGGAGTTATGATTTGGGTTATTGGTTGGTTTGAAGCTGTTATTTCCTTATACTCACCTTTATTCTGCCATTGGGAAAAGACAAATTGAGGAATGAATAAAAGAACAATTAGTACTATATTAATATTAAAATACATTACAGCAATTTATAATATGTAACATTACTCCCTGTCAGGAGTTACTCCTGACAGGGACAATTTAAAATTTACTATGCAGTTTTGACTTCAAACATTTCTAAAAATTTTGACAATTGTTTGTTGTTTTTTAAACGTTCTTTAAGGAATTTGATTCTTTCCTGAGAATTTAAATTAACAAACCGGTTATCCGGATTTTGTTGTATTTCATTTTTCATTTCAACACAATCAAATTTCTTTTTCTTTTTCATACACTCAAAGAATACTTATTTAATATTTTTATTACCCCTGTCAGGAGTTACTCCTGACAGGGCATATTAAAAAAAACATTAAGCTGCTTTTTCTTTAATAATTAATCCTGTGAGCCAGCCTGCTATTCCATATATTACTATTGCACCGGCAAACCAGCTGACTGCTAAACTGTAAGGTATGGGGAAAATTACATAAGTTGCATAACCCATACCAACACCTGCTGCAAATCCGTAGGTCAAGCCATACCATACACCTTTAAAAGATGATTTAGGGTTAATCAACTTATAATAGATATAAACAAAACTTATTGTCTGAAGAAATGTTGCCACATACATTACCCACATAAATTTATCCATGTCCTTACGCCAGATATCGGCTGTCTCCTTATATATTCCGCCCAATATCAGACCATGCAAAAGAAAATCCATAATCTCTATTGCTACAAAAACAACGATTACTGCAAGTAGGTATTTTTTAAACATGACTCCTCCGTTTATTAGTTAGAAAAAGATTAACAGTTCAGTATAAATATGTATGTCTAAAATAAATATTAATTTAATAAAGTCAAAGCAAATAAAGTTAATTACAATTCTTTTTGAACTTAAAACTAAATTTCAAAATTTGAAATTAATTGAAAATAAAAATTATTCTGCCTCATCCTCTCCCTTTTCCTTCATGCTGATACCTGTCAACAGCACTTTGGATTTTGGAAGAGATTTAATTAATATATACTCTGTATTAGGTATATCTGTAAAACCTGTATAGACTGTGTCGCAGTCAACAAGAATATCAAAACGCTTAACATCGTTTTTGATAACTATTCTTGAAGGCTCTCTCCCGTTTGCTTTAAATTTATCGAGAGAAATTAGAGGCTTCCCCTTTTCCTGAACCGATAGTCCATTAATAGAATATGTAAATAAAATTGCAGGGTGATTCTCATAGTTATTTGAGGCACAGCGAATTGCAAACCAAGCACCATCACCCTCTTTGATGTCAACAGTAATATCAGAAACAAGGTCTGTGATTTTGTTTCTTGCCAATGCAATAAATCCACCATCTTCCAAAAGAACCGAGTTGTCATTAATAACATCAACGGTTTCTAAGCCGGACATTTTCAAGCCGGCAATTTCTTTTATTCCCTTATTCAGTTCGAACTCGTCAGGATTACAAGCCAACAAAGCTGCCATCAAGAGTATAAACATATAATATTTTTTCATTTCATTCACACGATTATTTGTTTTTAAAATATCTCAAATGTTCAGGAAAAAAGATTCTGTCGAATAACCCGATGCTCAAGCCGATATAAGGCCTGGAAAAATTCAGTGGTTCTCCAAGCTGTCTCATCATATCCGTACCGAATCTGCCGATTGTCGAGCCTGATGCATATCCTAAAGCAACCCCCAGATTTATGCCTTCAGTAACCCTGAAATTGAGTCTTCCTCCTAAATGTATAAATTCAGAAGGATAGTAATTATATTCAATAAACGGTTCAACAGATAATTCGTCGGCTATAATAGTCTGCCAAAAACCTAGACGCAGTGGTAGAATACCCATCCCCCATTCATTATTTCCAAGTACAATAAAGTTTATAAGAGAAGTACCTGCATAGAGCCGGTAATCAAGCAGAGGCAAAGCCACGCTGGCATTTGCAATTCTTAGTATGTATCCTGTGAGAAGTGCTGATGAACTGTCTGTTTTGTATATCGAGTTTCCACCGGAATTAATCAATAACAATTGCATAAGTCCTATATCCCATGAAGAGTGTTCATGGTCCTTCCACTCCCTATAGGTTTCAGGCACACGATTGAGGAAATCAAGAACCGAAACTCCTATTCCTGCATAAGGAAAAACTGAAGTTACTGATTTAGCCGGATTTGATGAGTTAAATACCGGACTCATTTGTACCTGGTATGAATTTTTAGAATTCATACCTGCAGCTAATCCAAGATAAGCTCTGACATTTAATCCTCCAATCGAACCTACATCAATCGAAGCTGATAAATTTATATATTGAGATAATTTTTCCAAAGGCCAGGGACTGATTCCGATATGCCCGGTAATCGCAATATACGGTATTTCTTCACGGAGGAACCATCTTTTTCTAAGGTATAATGGAGCAATACCAACAAGTGCATACTCAGTCCGTGCATCAGGCATAATAATTTCCAATCCGCTCGTACCATAAGTCCAGTCTTTTGAATCCCTGAACCATCGCAACCTCCATTCACCGACACCAAATCTGTATAAGCCTCCGCTGAAAACCTTTCCGGTGCCTCCACGGTAGGTTGTCTTAAAATTATCGAAATCCGGGAATATGCCAAACATACCCATCCCGGCTGCAAAATCGGAACCACTGCCAATCAATCCGATACTTTCGAAAAGTCCAAGTCTTATAAAGTTTGGGTATTCGCGGGTGACTGTGCTGTCCCTCTGAATCATTTCCCTGTGAGATTCTACAGTTCGGGATGAGGAATAAATAATTCCGTTGTCCCTGTTCCCCGGTGCATTTTTATCAAGGTATTGGGTAGTCGTATCCAATTCGGATATTGTGTAAATATCAGTCTCAGTCCTTGAATAGGAAATACAGCCCCAGAACTGTGATGAAAAAAATCCTGCCAACAGAAGAAATAGTAAATACTTTTTCATAATGCAACTTTTAATATTATTCATAAAATCTTTTTCATATCTAATTTCTAAGCTATTGTTTCACTGAGTTTCTCAGAGTTTTTCACAGAGTTTCTCAGAGTTCTGCACAGAGTTTCTCAGTGTTTACTTATCAACAATTACATCTAATGAAATAAATCCTTTCAATTCCGCATGTAATTTATCCCCATGCTTTATTTCTCCAACTCCTTCAGGTGTTCCTGTAAATATACAATCCCCCTCCCGTAAACCGAAAATACCGGATAAATAAGAAATCAACACTGCAACACTTCTCTCCATTTCTTTAGTGTTTGCTGCCTGTCTCATTTCATTGTTCACTTTCAATTCAAGAGCAAAAAACGGAATTTCTTCACCAAATTGAGATGCAGAAACTATTTTAGATATGGGTGCAGAAGTCCTGAAACCTTTTGCCACAGCCCAGGGATGCCCATCCTTCTTTGCCTTATTCTGAATATCCCGCAAAGTTATATCCAATCCAACCGCATAACCTGCTATATATTTCACTGCATCATTAGTTCTCACATTATTGCAATCTTTCCCGATAACTACAACCAATTCTACTTCGTGATGCGGTAAATTGGAAATAGAAGGAAGAATCACCTTGCCACCATTGGATACATAAGCATTTGGCGGTTTGATAAAAATAATCGGGTCATTGGGCATTTCGGAACCCATTTCCTTTGCATGCTTAGAATAATTTTGACCGACACAGTACATTGTGCCAACCTTCAATTTTCTTCCGTCTGTAAAATCGTAATCCATAATCATTAATGTATTAATTGCCTGTTAATCTTTGAACTATCCTTCTGTTTAGGCAGAATCGGGAAAATAATTTTCGGCTTATTCGCATTTGTACCTGTGTCCTTTGGAGGAGTATCCGGTTGCTTATCTGCATCGAAATTCTCAGGAGTAGGAGTAAGCTGAATATTGAATTGTGATGAATAATCGGTTGAATCCCTCGTATAACTGAACTCCTTTTGCTTATATGGAAGCCTCGGGTCATTATAAATTTTATTCATAATTATACCAAAAACAGGTGCCGCCGCCGTTGATGCATAACCATATCCTTCGGTAAATGTAATACGCTGGTCATCGAATCCTACCCATATAGCACATACAAGCTGTGGTGTGTATCCGACAAACCAGGCATCGGCAAAATCATTTGTGGTTCCCGTTTTACCAGCCGCTGAAACGTTTTTAAAATATTGCCTGATTTTTGAACCTGTACCATAATTAACAACTGCTTCCATCATATATGTCATCTGGTTTGAGATTTTTTTATCCAGCACATCCGTTGCTTCATGTGATTTACCCTGCTGTTGGATTAGATTACCAAAATGGTCTTCTACTTTTGTGAGGAAATAAGGCTTTACGTGTATCCCCTGGTTTGCAAAGGTTGAAAATGCAGAAGCCATTTCAAGAGGCGAAACTTCACCTGCACCTCCTAAGGATAAAGCAGGCAGCGGATATAAATTCGATTCAATGCCCATTCTGTGTGCAAGATTGACTACTTGTTCGGGATTTGTAACTTGTGTAATCAATCTCGCTGAAACCGTATTAATGGAAGCCGCAAGTGCCTGGTAAAGAGTCGTTGTCTCACCCGGTTCACAATGTCCAGTGCCTCTCGGAGTCCATACTTCACCCGTTTCGGGATTAGTATATGTGTATGGGCCGCACTCTATAATGCTTTGGGGATTCATCCCCATACCAAGAGATGAGGCATAAACAAAAGGCTTGAAAGCAGAACCGGGCTGCCTTCTTATTTGTGTAACATGGTTGAGCGAGTACTTGGCATCTGCGTGTTCCTTCATGAATTTTGATGAGGCTCCAACCATCCCAAGAATGGCACCTGTTATTGGGTCGAGGATAACGACACCGCATTGCAGAGTAGTAGCGGCATTTTTTAAGGAGTCAATAAACCGTTTATTGTTTTTCAATGAATTTGCAATATCCTGCTTTTTATTTTCGGGTGCTGCTATATAGTCGGGACGGTTTTTGATTGCCTTATTAATCAAATCATTAAGTAATTTTTTATTATTACCCCATGACCAGGATTTATTGAATAGCTGCTGATATTTCGTCAGATGTTCCTCGATTGCTTCCTTAGCATATCTTTGGATGCGGGAATCGAGTGTAGTGTAAACAACTAAGCCGTCCCTGTACAAATCGTAACCCTGAATGCTGTTCTCCTTACTCAATTTTTGGCGAATCATTTCGACAAAGTGAGGTGCAAGTTCTGCAGTCCAAATTCTTTTATCCTTGCCCATAGCGAGATTAAGAGGTTCTTCAGCAGATTTTATATACTCATCATCAGAAAGATATTTTTCATCCCTCATCAATGAAAGAACAAGATTACGCCTTGTGATTGCCCTCTCATAATTCACAATGCCGTTATACCTTTCGGGTGCTTTGAGTAAGCCTACAAGAAAGGCACATTCTGACGTTGTCAATTCAAGCGGTGATTTATTGAAATATACGCGGGATGCAACCTGAATTCCATAAGCCCCCCTTCCAAAGGCTACAGTATTAATGTACATCTCCAAAATTTCATTTTTTGTATATCGCTTTTCAATCTGTATTGCTGTGAAAGCTTCGCGGATTTTCCTTTTCAATGAATTTTCAGGAGAAAAATATAAATTCTTTGCAAGCTGCATTGTTATTGTCGAAGCACCTTCCTTGGTTCTAAAAGCAAGTGTGTTTTTAATCGCAGCTTTAAAAATTCTTGTCGCATGAACTCCCCAATGCTCCATAAATTTTCTGTCTTCAACGGCTATAAGTGCATTGATGAAATCAGGTGGAATACTGTCAAACGGTAATGACACCCGTCTTTCAATATAAAAATGGTCGAGCAATTCGCCATCGGCACTGAATATCTGCGTAGCAAAGTTCTGTTTAGGATTTTCGAGCTGGTCAATTGAAGGCAAACCATAAGACACAACACTAACTACATAAATAGCTGTAATCAGAAGTACTGCAAAAAAAGCAATAAGCAATATTATAAAAAATTTCTTTGGTGTCATAATTTATTTTACTTTCATTTCAACTATTACATAATTTGCAACAGTTGATATATTTTTTAACTCTTATTAACCTTTACTAATTCAACTCTCCTACACCTCTTTCGCCACATTTTTATATCTTCATCTGGACGTGCTTTCAATGGCTCAAGCTCTCCTGCTGACTTCCCTTCCAGCAGTTTTGCAGGTACACCTCGTTTGACAAGTTGAGCAATAATAAAATCAACACGCCTCTGTCCAAGTTGTCTATTATATTCATCAGTTCCTACATCATCAGTATGCCCTACAAATACAATTTTTTCAAGATATTCTTTGGATTTCAATATATTTTCAGCAAGTATTTCAATTGCTGATTCCCACATCATTGATGTTTCCACACCATTGCTGTCAATTGTGTACCTGTAAGGATTCATGTATTCGTTTGTCGGGAAGTTAATTCTCAATGTCAGGTTTTCAGGAATGTAAATATCCCTTTCGACATACTTCAAAGTATCAGTCGGTTCTACTCTCATCGAGAAAGCATCGAAAAATAAATCACGAGCCTGTGCAACTATTTCATACTCCTTATTCTTCTCTAATTTGACTTTGTAATCTCCCTGTTTGTCTGATTTAGTTTCGGTGTATTTTGTTCTTTCAGGCATTTGCTTTACTGTGATTTCCGCATCGGGTACAGGTTCGTTCGTTGTTGCGTTGAATACAGTTCCTTCAAGTGTATAAGTTGGAGATACCTGGGGTACTTCAGGCTCCTTCTCGACTTTCTTGACCTTCTGCACAATCTTTTTAGGAACAATATTCTTTATTCTGACATACATATCAAAACCACCCTGCATCATCACCAATCCGCCTTCACCTGATTTCTGATTAGATGAATAGTATAACAGAGAATCAGTTTCAACAGGACTTGATGGGAACAATTCATCAGCAGAAGTGTTAAGCGGCGGTTTTAAATTTTCTGCCATTGTGAAAAAATTTTTCTCTCTTAAAGATTGCAAATCACCACGTTTTGCAAAATTCCAAAAGTCAGGAGAAATCTTTGAAACAAAAATATCATACCCACCGACTGTTTCAGGTCCGGATGATGAGAAATACAGTTCTTTGCCGTTCTTAGTAACAAAAGGTGTAAGTTCATCGCATTGGCTGTTAATCATATCGCCGCAGTTAATAGGCTCGCTCCAGTTTCCGTCAGGCAATTTGACAGAATAAAACAAGTCATGTCCGGATGCAGTCATATTCATATCAGATGAGTAAAAAAGTACATTTCCATCTGCTGAGAGTGCTGGCTGTGATTCCCAGGAATAATTGTTTTTATTAATTGTCTCGCCTGCCGGTTTCATTCCCGTAATTAAGTTGCCTTTGAATTTACCGAAATAAATATTCGAATTACCGACAATATCTTCCGATTGTGAGGCAGAAAATACAGCTTCATCCCCGACAAATGAAAAAGCACCATAGCTTCCGTCAATCGGAACGCCGATGCCCGACTCCATAGTCCCTTTATCAGGTTTAACCATTCGGATTAACATACCCTTCTGCTGGTTTTCATCCGAATAAGTCAGTACAGCCTTATTGTTTGAGTAAAACGAAAGGCACCACTCATCATTTGGTGTATTAATCTGCTTTACTTGTTCAAATGACCAATACCAGTCTAACTTTTTGACACTTTCACTGCTTGTGTCATAAGGTACTCCGTTCCAATCCCTGTGTTGACAGTTCTGTTGGGGTGGCGGAGGACAAAAAAGTTGTTTAGGTTCTGTACGCCATGTGCCGCAACCCGAAAAAATAATCAATGTTATTAGTAGAATAAAGCCGTTTAAATTTTTAGCAGTCATAATCACCAGCCAATCAATAAAGTTTGC
>JAKAKE010000154.1 GCA_021824625.1 Bacteroidota bacterium
CCCCATTAAGTCATAAATCCTAAGCGATACATGAGCAGGAGATAATAACTCATAATAAATTGCGGTTGATGTGCTGAACGGATTAGGATATACATTCAATCCAATCAATCCATCAGATTCATCATCAACAGCGGTATTTCGATAGGCACTGATGAAATCTACCCTTGTTTTTGTAGATTGTTGATTACCGTCAGATACAGTTAAAGATACATTATATATACCTTGCACAGTGTAAATGTGAGAAGGATTCTGCTCTGTGCTTGTAGTTCCATCGCCAAAATCCCAAGACCATGTTGTCGGAGAGCCGAAACTATTGTCTGTAAAATTTATTGTCAAGGGTATTACACCCGTTGTTTTATCGGTTGTAAAACTTGCTCCGAATGCTTCGTAAACTGAAATCAAATCTTCCTTATTTATTTCCGATGAATCATTTAAATGTTTGATTAGCAGTCTTACGGAATAAATACCTTCATCATTATACGTATGAGTAGGATTTTGTTCGGTTG
Source organism: Bacteroidota bacterium (assembly GCA_021824625.1). GTDB lineage: Bacteria > Bacteroidota > Ignavibacteria > Kapaibacteriales > UBA2268 > XYC2-FULL-35-21. The sequence continues at coordinate 507 of JAKAKE010000154.1, forward strand.
AGGTTTCACCGTCACCGAAATCCCAGGACCATTCTAATTCAGATATAGATACTGATTTATCTGTAAATTGAACTACAAGGGGTTTAATTCCGGCAACTTTATCTACTGTAAATTCTGCCTTAAGGGATGATACATTAATGAATTCATTTTTTGTTTTTGTATCATAATTTGTTCCGTCAGAAACAGTTAAGGAAACATTATATTTGCCTTTATTATTATATACATGTTCAGGATTTGGTTCAGAGGAATTAGTGCCATCACCGAAGTCCCACCACCTTGTAGCAACATTACCCTTCGACGAGTCGCTGAATTGCACAGACAGAGGTGCCACACCCGTTGTCGGTGTACCTGCAAAATCAGCTGCCACAGTCGGAGGCGCGACATTACCCGGATAAAGAATTTCGAAATCGTCAACCAGAGCTTCTGTTATTGCATACGGGATACCTTGTATATTCGTTTGTGGCTTTACCGTAAATTTAAATCTCATTCGGTTTGTTATTTGAATATAGTTTTCAATATTTACCAGAGATTTGTACCATGACCATGTAGAATTTATCATGGTATCAATCTGAGTCCATGAGGAACCACCATTACTGGATATGGAAAAAATAAAAATTGATTCATTATCAGGATCCGATGATAACCACAATTCATTGCTAAAATATTTATAATATCTGATTAAAGGTTTATCAACCTTTGATAAATCATATATTTTGGATGTAAGTGTTGTTGTTCCATTAGGCATATTTTCTAATGCACTAATAATGTCATATATATTTTGTATTGGACCATCAACACTAACCTGGGCTCCCGTAACAAAACATCTCGTTCCGTTAATTGAATGGTCTTCTCCGGGTTGTAATACTTTATCAGCATTCGGAGAATATTCAGATTCTTCCTTTGGAACAGCTCTCTCCCATTTACCTTTGGTTGCATTATCCGACTGGTCCACGACAGTCCAGTTATTGTCAATTTCAAATTCTTCAAGATATAAGGTTTCGTAACCCACAAGAAATTGGTAAGGTTCAAAATCAGGGTATGCACCGGTGAATTTGAATGTTCTTCCGCTTACACTTTCTTTAGCCTGAATGTAATATTTTACTATTGTACCGTTCTGCATTGCCGGTATTTCAGCCCTGTATTTGTTTGAGTCAGAGAGCATTTTAATTGCCGAAACCTTGTTCAAATTTTTAAAACTATCGGTAGAATAAACGACAAATACAGAATCGGGATGGCTGTTCAAAATATTCGGCTCTGATTTCAAATTAAATTCAACAATATATGGGTCAACAACGTTCTTTGTATCTGAAATCGCTGTGTGGTTATACGACATAGCCATCAATAAATCCGTACCGATTTGATGTTCGTTGAATGCAGTTACTAATTCCGTTAAATGTGGTGTCCCGTTGCTTGGGTCATTATCGCCTGTACCGATATTATCATCAGTCAGTATAGCTTCGAGGAACCATTCATTAAATGAAATTCCGTCATCAGGGTCGTCAGGTGTGCCATATTTGGAAAAATGAGAAATCTGTTCCGCTATTTCACGGGAAGTGGTTTTTCGGAAATCCCAGAAAGCTCCCGATAAAATCTGGCTGTCATGATGGGATTCACCTTCGATGCTGTCAGGATAAATATTGATATTCTCGAGATTCCTAATGTTTTTATTCCTGTCTTCTGCAAATGCACCTCTGCCTATCATTTCATCGTCAATCATTAAGGCTGAGCCTATATCGGCAGTTGCCTCATTGCATGCACCGTTTACCATTCCAAGTCGACCGGAACCTCCATTAGCAATATAAAGTTTTGCATTAACGCTGTGAGTGTACTCATGATATAAAATTGATGGTGTCTCAGCAAATTTATAATCCGGTAAATCAGTAGATATAAACATAATATCCTGCCCGTCAGACATTGCATTCGGTGATTGGCCATCAGGTATTATTGTTACATTTATCTGTAAATCCATTCCGGTAAATAATGGGTCGAGATTCTTCAAATAATCATGGATATAATTTGTATGATAGAAAAGGATTCGTTCATAATTTTCGGAGTTATTGTCATTCCAAATAAGTTGAAAATTATCCCCGGGGTGTAAACTTGCATCGAAATAAGCAGAATCCCTTGTACTTTGATTAAAATCCAATGAATATTGCACCTTTGCCCATTCTCCCTGCATCCTCGCAATAATTGATTTCTGAGAAGATATGTCTTTCGACCATTCTCCATTCTCATTAGATTCGTTCCTTTCAGTTCCTATATTAAAGTACTGATGAGGAAAAGGTCTTAATTTTGCCGAATCATAAGAATACTTTTCTTTTATCCATCCTTTAACATTTACAGTAGTATTCACATCTTGAACCTTGTTCAACCGCCAAATAACAATCCCTGAATGTGCATCCACAAATGAATTGTATTTACCCAGGGGTTCGGATGTCTCGACTTTTATATCATAAACAAGGCTGAATCTCACTTTACCATTATTTTTAACCGGTAAAATAAACATTTTACCTTCTGACTGGGTAACATCTTTTTTAGAATCGAATTTCAATCCTGAATAAGCATTTGTCATTGCAGTTGCTAATGGAACTGTAGGAGTGATGCTTACATTTATGTTATTATAATATTCCACTCCAAAAGCAATAACCTTTCCGTCATCTCTTATTCTCAGCTCGACTTCGGACAAAAGCACTTCAATTCCCTGATAAACCTGTTTGTATCCTACATACCATAGCTTATTCACCTTTTTTGACTTTGTCAGGATGAGATTATCCGGATTTATATTCAATATTTTTGAATTATCCCGCAGGAACTGCATCGAGGCAGACTGGACATTGTCATCGGTAATATTATCAAAATTATTAATATTAACCGGCTTGCCGAAAGCCCTGTGAGGAGTAAGAGTCGCCTTGTCAATCAGCACTGTCCAATTGCCGTTGGCATCAAAAAATGCTTTCCAATCGGGACTTCGCAAAGGAGCCTGTGTAAAGCTCGAAGCCGCATGTGTCTTTGTTCTCTGTGAAGGAAGCAAAATAGAGCCGTCCTTTTCCATCTTAAAATTCGGTTGAGTCTTTGCCATCACATGGAGATTCAATAAAACGAGTGAAAACAGAATAGTTAGACTTACAAAAACTAATGTTCTTTTTTTCATAAATTTTCCTTTATTTTAATTTTTTGTCAAGCAATATTATATAAAACACAAAAATTGCCGTTTTGTTTCAGTAAAATAATAATTATTTTTTAAAAATTTTTATAACTTCTTATATAATAATAGTAGGGAAAGAAATAATTAGTAATATTTTAAATGTAATTATGCTTTTCAATTATTTATTCTACCATATTATTTTCAAATCGGACAATTTATGCAGTTCCCTGTCTTTACTAATAAGTGGGGATTTATAGTAAAGAGAAGTTGCTGCTATTATTCTATCATGCATCTCAAGATTGTTGGGTAATCCCAACATTTCTTTGAATACAGGCAAGTCAAAAGGTACAACTCTATAAGAACTGCTTTTTGAAATTATATTAAGAAGTTCAATTATATTTAAGTTGATTTTCTTTTTATTAAGAATATAAACAATTTCTGCAAGAACAATGCTTGATATCAAAATTTGAACATCTTCGGATTGAGATTGTATTAAAATTTTTCTTGATTTCTCTGATATATTTTTGTTTCCTGTTAAAAACCATAGCAGAGCATGAGTATCAATAACATAAGATTTCATGTTTAGTTATGTTTAATTAGTATCAAATTTTTTAAATATTGCATTCTTTGCTTCTTCAATATCATCATCGGTAATTTCAATACCCTTCCATAGGTTTTCAAGTTTAATTATATTTTTACCCTTTTTTGAAGGCATTAGTAAAGCTTTCAATTCCTTGAGTTCAATCTGAATTGATTCCATACGGGCTAATACATATTCATTCATATCATCTCCAAAAAAATAATTAAGTTTATTTAAAATATACGCAATAAAATTAATAATATTTCAATAAATATATTAAAATATTTATTATAAGACTAATTTTTCAAAGAGCCTTTCACGAACTTGGTTCGGGGGAGGTAATAAATCATTTATATCCTCAATTATTCACTGTTCACTAAGACCTCACTTGATTTTTCCTTCCATTGCATCATCATAAATTGAGGAGTTGCCCGGGTCGAGGTATTTCAGGTATTGGAACACTTGTGTTTTTGGATATCCGTTCAGTAGTCCTCCGATTTCCTGTGCCTTTGCATCGAAGAAAGCCTGAAGCAAAACACTTGGACCTGTCATTTTATTTTCCTTGAAAGCCGCCATTTCAGAGATTATGCTGTCAATAGCGGCAAGAGCCTGCTGTTTGTTTGTTGCCATCCTGTCCAGACCATCAACATAGTAAGCAAACATTAGTTTGCGAAAATCATTATACCGGACATTGTTAAGTTCATTTACCAGATTAAATCTTGTGAAATCTCCCGGGCTGGAGTAGGTCTGATAGCCTTCGGCATTGTAAGAAGCACCGAGCAGAACAAGATTCTTTGCCATCTCGAATGCAGGAGTGCCGTCGAGTTCGCCGTAAGTGTCCATGTCGAATCCGATGACAAGGTTCATGTAATAATCAATTAGTGTTGTGAAAGAATTGAAGGTGTTGGGATTATATTTCAGGTAAGCGCCCAAGCCGTATTCGAAGCTCCATTTCTGGTCGTAGAGTTTACATGTAACGGATTGGCCTTTGTCGGGCCCATCCAAATATCTGCGTGAAATAATAAGCAGCCTGGCAGAGTATTTATTTCCGGCTCCACCTGCCAGGAAGATTGTCAAATCAACGGGAATTTTATCGCCTTTCCATTCGATATTTGTGAACTTTTGGTTGTTAATATAATTTTTAACATCGCTCTCCATGTTCGATACCTGCGTCCTTGCCTCGAATGCAAGCTGGTCCATATTGACAGTAATATTAACTTCGATTTCCTGAGAAAACAGATTATAAGCCGTTAATAAGTATATTAACATAAACAGATATTGAAATTTTCTTTCCATTTTTTCCTCTGAGAATAATTTTGTTTCTTGCTGTTAATTAATAACATTTCAAATTAAGATATATTGTAGAAATTATCTTTTTAATAATCTGATTAAGGGGATAAATCCCGATTGTGTGTCAGTAACAACACCACTACTTGAAGTAGTGGCTGTTCATCAAAAATATTAACAGCAATCTTCAGATTGGGGGGAGAATTATTATTCTACCTCATTAAAATAAATTTCCTGCAATCAGTACTCAAAATGCTTTTTATACGGATAAAATACACTCCTGATTTAAGTGCGGTAGTAGTTAAATTTAGTTCAATTCTGTTTATACCCGATTCAATTTTATAGTTTTCAAATGCTGAAATTTCATTACCCGCTACATCAGTTATACTAATGGAAGAATTACATTCATTTCGAGAAAACAAATTAATTTCAATTCTATCATTTGCCGGATTCGGAGATACCGGGCTGATGCTGTATTCAGGTGATATCTCATCCTGTATTGAATTTATCATTTCTCCTGAAACGATTATATCATCTACTTTCATCTTTGGACGTGTGCCGCTTGCACTATCATTCGCCAGGTAATAATATTTCCATCGCAGATGTACAAGAATCCTGTTTTCTGCTTCCGAAGGTAATGTAACCGAGAATAACTGTTCATGTGGAGGATTGTTATTGTTATTCAGATAACCCGAATAATTGTATTCGACTGGATTACCGGAAGAATCTAATAAATCAATAAAAGCATCAGAATTGCCGAGCCTGTACTGAAAGCGAATGCAATACTGCCTGTTACTCATTCCCGAAAGACTTACCAATCCGGCTTTCCAGCTTACAATAATATTTTTATAGTTGATAGTTCTTAATGCAAGAACAGCCTCGCCTACGTATCCTGCATCCGGGCATACTGAATCCTCCTGCACCTGACCTGTATTTATGAAACTGATTCCATCAGCACCCAGACCATTTATACGGGAGCGTGAATCGAGATTATACGGGCATTCCCAATCTGTCTCCATCACATCTTCAAGTTGTGGGTCAGGTTTTGACGATTGATGAAATACCATGTTCGGTGGATAGGTTCCTGAAGGATTAACTACAGAAGAAGAATCCCAGCTTAGAAGCCGATAAGTACCGTTTGACAGGTCATAAGGTATTGGGGATGTCGGCAGGGCGATAATCTTTATCACTAATGCATTAATAAATAATAAAGAGAGCAACAGTTTTAATGATGTACTTTTCATAAAATATGATACATTTTTGAAAAATCATTTTGCTAAAATAAATATTTCTGAACATTATTCTCAATTTTTTTTTATTTTCACAAATTGAGTTGAGTGTTTTATTTAAGTCATTCTGAGAAAAGCAAAGAATCTTAACAATAAATTTATAAGTAATTTTCAGAATGACTAATAACCCATTCTTTAATGACATGGAATTTGTTAAAGTGAAAATTAAATTATAATTTTGACAATAATTGTCAACATAATTATGAGCTTAACAGGAAAAACACTACGAGACCTTAGGAATAAAGCCGGTTTGTCTCTTAGGGAGACTTCCCGGCTTGCCGATATTGATATTGCTATAATCAGCAAGATTGAACGAGGTGAAAGAAAACCCACGAGAAATCAAATTATTAAATTATCTAAGATTTATGATTCCGATACTAATGAGTTAATTACCCGATTCCTTGCCGATAAAGTTGTTTATGAACTCAAAGAGGAAGAAAACGCAAGCAGTGCATTGAAAATTGCAGAACGGGAAATAAAATATAATAAGATTAAAAAAATTTCTATAAGCACTATCATTAAAAAAATACAAAATATCCTGAAGAAAGATAAAAGAGTGTTGAAGGCGTGGCTCTTCGGTTCTTATCTGGGAGAAGATTACAGGCCTGAAAGCGATATTGATATTATGCTGAAGTTAAATAAAGAGTCATTCAGCTTATTCGATTTTGCAGAATTGAAACATAAACTGGAGGAGACGATTCATATAAACACAGATATCGTAGAAGAAGGATGTTTGAATATAAAATCGGAAACATCTCAATATCCGATTATGAAACTGATTTATGAAAGATCGAAATAAAGAAAGATTGCTTTACATACTTGAAGCAATTAACTCGATATACAAATTTTGTGAAAACCAAGGGAAAAAAGATTTTATTATAAATGACCTTCTTGTTTCTGCAGTGCTTCAAAAATTTCTGATAATTGGCAAAGCTGTTTCAAACCTCGATTCTTATATAACAAATAAATATGAGTTCCCCTGGCATAAGCCACGGGCGTTCCGAAATTTTATCGCTCATGAATATTTCCATATCAAAGCCGAAAGAATTTGGGAAACAATCATATCGGACTTGCCTGTTATTGAAGATGAGATTAGAAATATCCTTATTGAAGAATTTGGCTTTGTTCAATGATTAATTTAATTTCGGAACTTAATTTCATTATTTGGAAAAGAAATTGGAAAAAGTTGATATTACTATTATCGGTGCCGGTGTTGTCGGGCTTGCAATTGCGGCAAATGTATCAAACAAAAGCCGGAATGTTTTCGTTGTCGAAAGGCATGAATCCTTTGGTCAGGAGACCTCCAGCCGAAACAGCGAAGTTATTCACGCAAGCATTTATTATCCGAGAAATTCATTAAAGGGAAAGCTCTGCCTCGAAGGTAACGAGTTACTTTATGATATTTGTAAAAAATACAAAATACCTCATCGAAACACAGGCAAGCTGATTGTTGCTTGCAGTGAAGAAGAAGAATCACAACTTCCCGAACTACTGAACACTGCAATGAATAATGGTGCAAAAGGAGTTCGTATCATTACAAAAGAAGAAGTTCAAAAGCTGGAACCAAACGTCGAGGCAAGAGCTGCAATATTATGTCCTTCATCCGGTATAGTTGATTCGCACAACTTAATGAGACATTACGAAGCTGTAGCAATAGAAAATGGAGCAAATATTGTTTATGGTATTGAGGTTTTATCCATAGATAAAGTACCTGACGGCTACCTGCTTGGATACAAGGACAGAAGAGGAGACAAAGGGAAATTCCATACGAGAATTCTCATTAACTGTGCGGGATTGGAATCGGGAAAAATATCCGAACTCGCAGGTATAAATCAAGATGATGCAGGTTACAGGATTCAGCTTTGCAAAGGTATATACTTCCGTGTAACTCATGGATTAGAAAAATTTCCCAAGATGCTGATTTATCCCGTTCCTCCGGTTCACGGGCATGTAGGTATTCACACCACTCCTGACCTTGGCGGAGGAATGAGGCTGGGACCACACTTCTTCTGGACTGATAGGATTGATTACTCTGTTGATTTGAGTTTCAGGGAGTATTTCTATGAATCAGCAAATCGGTTTCTGCCATTCCTCAGCATTGAAGACATTCAGCCTGACATTGCGGGTTATTATCCCACACGTCAGAAGCCCGGCGAAGGTTTGATTGATTATATAATTAAGCATGAATCAGATAGAGGATTGGATAATTTTATAAATCTTGTCGGAATAGAATCACCCGGCTTGACCGCATCACCAGCGATAGGGAAGTATGTGAAAGAATTAATTGATAATTTATAATTGAAAATTGATAATGTTAAATGCTGAATTCTGAATTGTGGTTATTTGATTGAAAGGTGTATAGACTTTAGGCTGTAGGAGTTTAGGTAATTAAAAAATATAACAATTCTATCCCGTAGGGTTTTTATGTCAGTAGAAATCGAATTGACCCCACCACAGTTATCCCGTAGGGATTATATCTTAATATTTATTATCACGCGGGGAGGAGGAATAGCACACGGTTTTGACGGATGGGACGGATTTTCGCTGATTTTTATTAACCTCATACTTTAGTATGAGGTGGCTTGTATGCAGCACCTGGTCTTATCCCGTTGCTCCTCCCCCCATACTAAAGTATGGGGTTATTCTTATGCAGAGCCACACAGCCCCTTGGTCCCCCTTCCCTATTTTCATAGGGACAAGCTTTTTAGAGGGGGAGAATGCGGACACGGACGCAAAGGGAAAGTCTGTGGTGGGGATTAAACGGAGGGGGAAATTGTCTGAACAAGATTACAGGATTTAAGGATTGCAGGATTTTTTACACCTACCCTAACCCTTCCTCAAGGAAGGGAATATTTTGTTTGTGCCTTCCTCAAGGAAGGGAATTTTTATTGAACAACTCTACCTCGCCATTTACTTTTATTTTTACTACTTCTATTGCTTCCATTCCTTCGTTGTCAATGGCTTTGACGGCGATGGTGTGGGAGCCGGGTTTGAATTTGAATGTTTGTTTTCCGGTTTTGTCTAAAATGACTTCGGCATTGAATGGCTTTGTTTCGTCATAGTCGTAGTCATAGGAGTAGAACTCGATACCTGTGGAGGATTCTGCGATTGCTGAAAATTCAATCGAGGTGCCTTTTGTGTCCCTGCCGGTTTCTTTGAGTTCGACAGACAGCTTTGGCTTTTTGGCAATGGGGACGATTGCATCAACACGCATGAGTTTTATTTCGATGTTTTCCTGCATTTTGAGGCGTGAGACTTCTTCGATTGCACCTTTGTTGAAGCTGAATGCAATAATGTAGCCGACCGGAGATTTGGCTTCCTTGTTCTTTTTATAGAGTGCTTTGTCGTAACGTTCACAGGCGGATTTGAAGTTGTCAATAACGTTTCTGCCAATGCTTTCGGACTGCTTGACCTGAACGGGAGTGCCGTCACGAAGCTTGCCGTCCATGCCGAAATCATTACGCTGTTTGATGTTTGGAATACCGCCGAACTGCTCGACAATCCAGCGTTCAAAATCGAAAGCGTTCATGTTGAAAAGACGGTCGTAATCGTATTTGTGCAGTTTGATTTCGAAAGATGAGGAGAAAAGGTTTTGCTGTTTGTTGAGCCGAAATTCGGAAACTTTGATTGCCTGAACGGATTGGTCAATGCCGAGCCATTGTCTTTTAAGACGCTCGGCAACTACAACAGTTGTTCCACCACCA
>JAKAKE010000192.1 GCA_021824625.1 Bacteroidota bacterium
TTCCATCGCTTCGATGGTTCTGAGAGTATCGAGAAGGGATTCACCTTTTGACAAACTGCTCGATGATGACTGGAATGAGAATACATCTGCCGAAAGTCTTTTAGCGGCAAGTTCAAATGATAGTTTGGTTCTCGTCGAAGATTCAAAAAAAGCAAGTCCTGCGGTTACGCCCATCAAGTCGTCAAACTTTTTCATTGAGGATAAATTATCCAGAAAATATTTTGCTTTTTTAAAAATTTTAAAAATATCATCATTGGTCAAATCTTCGGAGCTTAGCAAATATGGATGGGATAAAGTTTCTTCGGGCATACATTATTAAATAAATAAATTAATAAAACTCAAATCATACAAATATAAAAAAAGCCGTTCAAATGAACGGCTTTTTTCTGAAATCACATTCTTATCTTTTCTTTTTTGGTTTTGCTTTTGGAGCGGCAGCAGACCTTTTCTTTGCTACCATATCTGCCAAAGCTTTACCTGCTTTGAATTTGGGAACCTTCTTGGCAGCAATCTTAATTGTAGCTCCGGTTCTTGGATTCTTGCCTGTACGTGCTGACCTCTCATAGACTGAGAATGTTCCAAAACCAATAAGTGTTACTGCTCCACCACCGGCTAATTCTTTTTGAATTGCATCAATAGTGGACTTAACTGCCTTCTCGGCATCAACTTTCGTCATCTTTGCTGACGATGCAACATGGCTGATTAGATCTGTTTTGTTTAAAGCCATAATAACCTCCTATATTTAAAGAGTTTAAAGAAACAAACAATTACAACGGATTCAAAGATACAAGATTTAATCAAGGAATGCAAGGATTATTTTTCCACAATCGAGATTTTTTCAGGGTTTTTGAGGGTTTTTGACTTAGAATACCGCTATAGGAGTAAAATGTTTCAATTTTTGCATTGAAAACTTCTTATCTGGACTTGCTCTTCAGAGTATTTCATTGTGGCAAACTATAATCCTTCTGCTCCTGCTCCTACTTTCCAAGGAAGGCTAAAACATAAGGACTGATGAGCCATCCGGCGTATAATACGTGCAGGACTATCACTGTAACCATACCTGCTGTCAAATCCTTAATTAGTACACTCCAGCCCTTTGTTCTTCGTTTCAAATACCCGTCAAACGCAGTACTGCTGTGGCTAAACACAATGAATACAAAAATTGACGTTAAAATCCATCCAATAGAATATACAATAACCGGTGATGATAATGTTAATAATTCTCCTATTGCTTTGGGCATTACATTATTTTTTTCTTTTCCCTTCATCCTGCCCACGAATATTTTGTTTGCTGGTATATAAATTAACATTAAAATAATAGCGCAACATAATATGAAATATTCTTTATTTGCGATAGGCAAAAATATAATCAATGATGATAATATTAATGTGAGGATACCTGAAACATAAGGAATGAAGCCAATTCCCAAAAAAGATATGATTAGAATAATTAAATATTCATTAATCTTTTTCATAAATTATTCCTGGGAATCATATCCTGTTCTTCTAAATTTGAATATGCTTATGTTGTATATTAAATACTCTATTGCTGTCCATAGTGTTATAACAGTTATAAACAGCATCATGTAATAACTCAAGTCCGAATAAATCAATTCAGTAACTATTTTGGGGGGTATTTTTATAAAATGGATATCTCTAAGTAATAATAAAATTAAAATATACACTATGAAAACCATCTGCAGAAAAGTTTTCCACTGAGCAGATTTTGATGTACTTATAGTGTGTTTATTATTCACTGCAATAAGTCTGAGAAAAGTTGTACCAAAATCCCTGACAATTATAATTATCACCATCCATAAATCAACTATTCCCAAATGAACAAAAGACAGAAAAGCCGCAGTAGTAAAAACTTTGTCAGCAAGCGGGTCAAGGAATTTGCCTATACTTGTAACGCCATAGACATTACGTGCAAGCCATCCGTCAAGATAATCGGTTATAGCCCCGGCAATAAATAATCCGCAGGCTATCCTCGTTGACGCCGGATTATTTTTAATCATAAGAATATAAAAAACGGGGGCTATAGCTACCCTCAGAAGACTAATAATATTAGGTATAGAATAAATCAAATTAATTACGAATTACTAACTGACTAATGACTAATTTGAGTAACTGTATGACAAACAAAATATTAATAAATATCCTGTTCTCAATTTATAATAAGTCTAAATGCAAACCCTTGTCGTTGGCAAATTAGTTAAGTATGAATATAAATCAAAATTTTGTAAATAAAACAAATAGAATTTATTTATTTCTCTAATATTGAGTTTGCTGTTTCAATGATTGATAAAAATATATCTGACTTTAAAGATGCACCGCCAATCAAGCCTCCATGAACATCTGTAAGCTCAAGTATTGATTTTGCATTCTCATCAGTAACACTTCCGCCATATAATACAATTATTGATGAAGCCCTCTTTCCAAGAACTCTTACTAATTCTCCTTTAATGAAAGCATGTGCTTCCTGAACTTGTTCAGGTTCTGCCGATATACCGGTTCCTATAGCCCAGACTGGTTCATAAGCAATTACAATTTGTGCGCAATTCTCGGGTTCAATCCTGCTCATTCCAATTTCAATTTGCCTTTTCAGTACATCAAATGTTCTATTTTCTTCTCTTTCTCTTAGTGTTTCGCCGATACAAATTATTGGAGAAAGCCCTAAAGCAAGAACAGCCCTTGCCTTTTTATTTATCAGCTCATCATTCTCAAAAAAATAAGTCCTTCTTTCTGAATGTCCGATAATGATAAATTTACATCCCAATTCCTTGAGCATGGGTATGGAAATCTCTCCCGTATATGCACCTTTTGATTCGAAATGACAATTTTGTGCGCCGTATAGAATTTTTGTATCTTTCAGTACCTTTGACACGGCATCAATACTTGTAAAAGGAGGACATATAAGAATATCTGTCAATAATTTTTTGTTTTTAATTCCTTCAATAATATTCTGAATTAATTTGACAGATTCAGTTGTTGTCATGTTCATTTTCCAATTACCCGCAATCAGCATTTTCTTCATTTTCTTTCTCCGCTTACTCTGAAAATCTTGTAATTTACTAAGTCCTGGTCTGATTCAAATCCATAACCCTGAATGATTTCTTTTGGTGAAGTTACTTTCACAAATTCGGATGAATAGAACATCTGTGTCTTGTTATTCCAGTGCAGAAGCTGGGTTTCGACCTTGGTTTTAGAACTGTCGGAAACGACAACAACATTTCCACGTGCAAGCATATTCTTTGTTCTGTCATCAATTTCGGCTTTATCTGCTGTAAGGTAGCTCATCCTCTTCTTAGTATATCTTGAATAAAACTCGGCATACAAGCCGCCTTCGAGAATAGTTTGCATTCTCTTCTGGAAAATCATTGCTTTTTTTGCTTTTAATTTTGCTTTTGTATAAGATGAATCAACAAACAATACTTCATTGTCCCAGCTTAACTGGTCGGGAGTAGTTTCAATATTGATTGTATCCTTGGATTGCTTGGGAACAACTTTATTTTGTTCACATGAACAGACAAATAAGACGACAACCAGGAAAATAGAAATTATATATTTTAGCATTATTATCAAATCAAATTAGAATTTTTGTAACATTCGTAAAATTTACAAATTTCAGTTAAGAACAATTCAGCTTTCTCAAGAGGCAATTGTGATGCTGAATCACTCAAAGCCTTTTCAGGTTGAGGATGTGTTTCAAAAAAAATACCGTCAATCCCCACAGCAGCTGCTGCTCTTGCAAGTGCAGGTATAAATTCAGGTTTCCCTCCCGACTCCTTACCAATTGATGGCTGTTGAACAGAATGAGTTGCATCATAAATCACAGGATAACCAAATTTTTTCATAATAACCAATGAACGGAAATCAACAACTAAATCATGATACCCGAATGAACTCCCTCTTTCAGTTACCATCACATTTTTATTTCCTGCCGTGACAATTTTATCAATTGCTTTTTTCATATCTTCTGGAGCCATAAACTGCCCTTTTTTGATATTAATCGTTTTTCCTGTACGTGCAGCCGCTTGTAATAGTTCGGTCTGTCTGCATAAAAAAGCCGGTATCTGTAACACATCAACATATTCCGCCGCTCTAATAGCTTCATTAACTGAATGTATATCCGTTATAACTTTTACATTGAATTCATCTTTTATTTCTTTCAGATATTGAAGTGATAATTCATCACCTATACCTGTGAATGAATCATTGCTTGTACGGTTTGCCTTTTTATAAGATGATTTGAAAATAAATTCACAATTCATTTTTTCACAAATTTTTTTCAGCTTGAATGCTGTTTCCTGCAGTAATTCCTTTGATTCCACAACACAGGGACCTGCAATCACCAATAATTTATCACTCATTATTAATTGTCTCCCATACCACTTGATTCATTTAAACTAAATTAATTAAATTTTCCCGATTAATTATTATATCAAGTATTTAAGTTGATATTACAATCAATATATTGCCCCATTTCTCAAGGGTGATTTGGGTTTCTTTGTTTCAAACACCACAAGCAAGACAGTGAATAAATAAAAGTTTTCCACATACTTTTCCACACATTATTAACAGGTGTTGATAATATGTGTGATATTATGAAATTTCAATAACTTAATGAACCAATAATATGATTTTCTATTCATAAATTAAACGCTTTTCATTTATGAAAACCTTTTAATTGTTTATTAATTGTTTCCCCTCGCTTAAGAGTTTATATTTACCCAACTTTAATATGACAAAAATCAAAATCTTAAAATGAAGAAAACAATTATATATATAATATTGTGCTTTTTTGTGTTAACTTCTTTCGAGGTAATTACACCTGTTGAACTGTTTGCTAAGGGAAAATCAGGAAAAGTTAAACATAAGAAAAAAGTAAAGAAAGTAAGAAAAACAGCTAATGTTAATCAATCACTATCCTTATTAAAAACTCATTTTCCTGAATACTCAAATCTTGAATATCTCAGTGAAATGAGTTTCCTTCAGGATTTGACTTATTTAGATGAAAATTATAACAAGTCAATATTTGCCGATTATGAGCTAAGATACAAACTCGTTGATAACATAAATAAATGGCTGGGTACTGCTTACAGGCGAGGCGGCAGAACATTTAAAGGAGTTGATTGTTCCAACTTTGTATCTGTTGTTATAGAAGAAACACTCGGTTTTCGATTTCCGGCAGGTGCAAGCTCTCAGTCAACCTATTTCTCACCAATCAAAAACATAGAAGATTTACAGTTCGGAGACCTTGTTTTCTTCAGCGGTTCTAAATCTAAGAAAGCAAGAGGTATCAGACACGTAGGTATTTACATAAATGACGGAATGTTTGCACATTCTTCATCAGCAAGCAGTGGCAGAGGAGTAAAATATTCTCTCCTAACCGATGGATACTACACTGAACGTTTCCGCTATGCGGGACGCTTCACACAATCCAACTGGGCTGTCAATCTCAATAAAGCCAAAATCAATCCGAAAACAGAAGCTACATCCAGCTTAGCCGGTGAAGAATAATTCATTAATCCAAAATTAAAATAAATTTTTAACGTCAAATATTAAGTTTTTAATATTATTCAATAAGTAATTATGCAGACAGCAATTTTACAAGGTAAGTCAACAACGGATTTCAATCTTCTATTAAAATTAGCAGATAAACTAAATATCAAAGCAAAAATTCTTTCGGAAGAAGAAATCGAGGATATTGGTTTGCTCAATGCAATCAAGGTGGGTGAAATAGGTAAACACATTGATGTAAATAAATACCTGGAAAATCTTACCAAAAAATCCAATTGAAACCTTCACCGAAAAGAAATTTACCAATACTACCCAAAATAGAATTCTAAGATAAAAATATAGTTTTCATTATTTCGTATTTTTGTACGAGATAAAGTAATATTTATATGTGATGAAAGAATTAACTCCATATCAGGAATCAATGCGTTATATTGAAAACGCAAGAAAAACGCTAAAGGATGCAGGGAAAGACGGTAAATTTTTCGCTGATGAAAAATATGTTAAAACTGCATGTGGCACTGCATATTCGGGTATGTTAAAAGCTTTGGACTATCTGTTTGACTATAAAAATGTTCCGAAGAAAAAAGGAAGAAAGTCAATTCATTACTATCAAGGTATTCTTTCTAAATTAGATAAAAAACTACTCGATTATTTGAATAGCGGTTATACAATCCTTCACCTTGATGGGTATTATTCCGGTTATAAGAAAATTGCCGTTATCGAACAAGGTTTCGATGATGCCTTATCAATTATTTCTGCTCTAAAACCATTTTCAAAAAATGGTGTAAAATAGTTATTGAAAATAACTCAAATCATTATTTTGATTTTTTAATTCAAAATATGAAACAGGTTTCTTTGCGAACTTTGCGTGAAACAAATAATCCAACATCATTTCAAGACTCAAAACACAACATTCAATACCCCAATATACTCGACAGCCATCTCTCTGCCTGGTCTGTGCTGATTCCTTTTCTGCGTTTGTAATCCAGCACCTGGTCTTTGCCGATTTTTCCGACAGGAAAATATTTAGCTACAGGATGTGCAAAATACAATCCACATACCGAAGCGGCAGGCTGCATCATATATGATTCTGTAAGTGTAATACCTAAATTATTTTCAGCATCAAGCAATTCAAATAGTAGCTTTTTTTCAGAATGGTCCGGCAATGACGGATATCCCGGTGCAGGTCTTATTCCCCTGTATTTTTCTTTGAACAACTCATCAATAGAACGGCTGTCATTTGTTTCATATCCCCAATATTCTTTTCTTACTATATCATGCAAATACTCTGCACCAGCTTCAGCCAGCCGGTCAGCAAGAACTTTCACCATAATCGCTGAATAGTCGTCATTTTGAGATTGATACTCCTCGACAAGCTCATCAACACCTATTCCAGCCGTTATAGCAAATGCACCCATGTAATCAATTTTTCCTGAATCTTTCGGTGCAATATAATCCGACAGTGCCGAGTTAAACATATTATCATGTTTCGCACTTTGCTGTCTTAGTGTATGGAAAATTGTTAATATTCCTTTCCTTTGCTCATCAGTATAAAGCTCAATATCATCATCAACTGAATTTGCCGGATACAATCCTATAGTTGCATTGGCTGTAATTAATTTGTTTTTTATAATATCTTCTAACATTTTTTGAGCATCACCGAACAGTTTTTTTGCTTCACTTCCAATCTTTGGATTATCAAATATAGCCGGGTATTTTCCTTTCAATTCCCACGTAATAAAGAACTGAGACCAGTTGATATACTCCTTTAGAATTGATAAATCAATATTATTTAGAATTTGCAACCCTAATTTATTGGGTTTCTTAATTTTAGCAGTTTCACTTGAGAAAGGATATTTATTTTTTCGGGCTTCAGTAAGAGAAATTAATTTACTGCTAACTAATGATTTTTCATAACTTGCAAAAATTTCCTCATATTCTTTCTTAAGTATTCTTATATATTGCTCTTTTTCATTTTGACTTAGTAAATTGCTAACTACAGGTACACTCTTAGATGCATCAGGAACATATATCACCGGATTCGAGTATTGTTTTGCGATTTTTACAGCAGTATGAAGCCGTGAAGTTGTAGCTCCTCCAATCAATAATGGCAGATTTAATTTATTCCTTTCCAACTCTTTTGCAACATGGACCATCTCGTCAAGAGAAGGGGTAATCAAACCACTCAATCCTATAACATCAACATTATTCTTTATTGCCTCTTCCATTATTCTGTCAGAATTGACCATCACACCAAGGTCAATTATTTCATAATTGTTGCATGACAAAACAACACCAACAATATTCTTTCCAATATCGTGAACATCTCCTTTTACAGTAGCAAGCAGAATCTTTCCTGCGGCTTGCTTTCTCTCATTTTTCTTATTCGATTCTTCGATAAACGGTACCAAATAAGCAACTGCCTTTTTCATCACCCTGGCACTTTTTACAACTTGTGGCAGAAACATTTTCCCTGAACCAAATAGCTCTCCGACAACATTCATACCGTCCATCAATGGACCTTCGACAATACCAATAGGATTCTCAAACTTATTCCTTGCCTCTTCTACATCCAATTCGATAAACTCCGCTATTCCCCTTACCAAAGCTTGTTTCAGACGTTCTTCTACAGGTTGTGTACGCCATAAATCATCTTTTTTAACATTATCTTTTTTCTCCGGTTCTTTTAGTTTCTCTGCATAATTAATCAACAGTTCAGTAGAATCTGCCCTTCGATTCAGCAGAACATCTTCCACCTTCTCAAGCAATTCTTTCGGTATATTTTCATAAACTTCAAGCTGTCCGGCATTAACAATTCCCATATCCATTCCTGCTTTTATTGCATGATAAAGAAAAGCAGAGTGCATTGCCTCCCTGACAAAATTATTTCCCCTGAAAGAAAATGAAATATTACTGACTCCCCCGCTGACACTTGTTAAAGGTAGATACTGTTTAATCCATCTTGTAGTTTCAAGATAGTTAACGGCATAATTATTATGTTCATCAATTCCTGTTCCAACCGTCAATATATTTGGGTCGAGAATAATATCCTGTGGAGCAAATCCTACTTCATCAGTTAATATCTTATATGCTCTCGATAAAATTTCAATTTGTCTTTCAAAAGTTGTTGCCTGTCCCTGCTCGTCAAATGCCATTATAATGACTGCGGCACCGAATCGTTTGACTTTCGAGGCATGCTCTTTGAATACCTCAACTCCTTCTTTCATTGAAATTGAATTAACGACACCTTTACCCTGTAAACACTTCAATCCCGCTTCTATAACACTCCACTTCGATGAATCGAGCATCACTGGCACTTTTGATATTTCCGGCTCAGAAGCAATATAGCAAAGAAATTCAGTCATTGCTTTTTCTGAATCGAGCATTGCCTCGTCCATATTCACATCAATGATTTGAGCTCCGTTTTCGACCTGTTGTCTCGCTACTTCAATAGCTTTTTCATAATCACCGGCGATTATTGTTTTGGCAAATACTTTCGAGCCGGCAACATTTGTCCTTTCACCGATATTGATAAAATTGGATTCAGGATATTTTACTAACGTTTCTAATCCACTAAGCCTGAGATACGGCTCTATCTCAGGGATTATTCTTGGTTTGTGATTAGCGGATATCTCAGAAATCAATTTAATATGGTTGGGTGTCGAACCGCAGCAGCCACCGACTATATTAACAAATCCTGAACCTGCGTATTCATCGAGGACTAATGACATAGTCTCAGGAGTTTCATCATAACCGCCAAATGCATTCGGCATACCTGCATTAGGATAGAGTGCAATGTAACAGTCTGCCAATTTAGAAAGTTCCTCTACAAAAGGTCTCATCTGTTTAGGTCCAAGTGAGCAATTCAAACCAACAGCAAGCAAATTTTCAGCATGATTAATTGATGTCCAGAATGATTCGAGAGTCTGACCTGATAGAGTTCTTCCGCTCAAATCAACTATTGTTCCTGATACAATTACAGGTAATTGTTCTTTACCTGATAATCTGAAATACTCTGAAATTGCATACAATGCAGCTTTGCAATTGAGTGTATCGAACACAGTTTCAACAAGTAGAATATCAGCACCACCCTCGACTAATCCTCTCACCTGTTCAAAGTATGCTTTTACAAAATCATCAAAGAAATTTTTTCGAAACCCGGGTCTGTTTATATCCGGTGATATTGATGCTGTCTGATTCGTAGGTCCTATCGAACCGGCTACGAATCTTGGCTTATCAGGATTTTGTTTTGTGAATATTTCAGCAACTTCTTTAGCAATTTTTGCCGCTTCAAAATTAATTTCATAAACTAAATTCTCAGTGTGATAATCTGCCTGAGAAAATTCATTAGCATTAAAAGTATCTGTTTCGATTATATCAGAACCGGCTTCAAGATATTGAGAATGAATCTCTCTAATCACTTCCGGCTTTGTCAGTACAAGTATATCATTATTCCCTTTCAAATCTATAGGATGTGATTTAAACCTATCTCCCCTGAAATCCCGTTCCGACAGCTTATACCTCTGAACCATCGTACCCATCGCCCCATCCAGAACAAGTATTCTCTTTTGCAACAAGTCTGACAGTATTTTAAATTTATTTGATTTACTTTTTCTCATTATATATTGTAATTTTTAAACCAATGTCATACAGAATCCAATAAAACCGATAATGCATTCTTAAAACAAAAATTTGACAATTTAGAACACTTCCATTTTTTTATGAATAGCCACTATCTTCAGATAGTGGAGGTTTATAGCCATAGAGTTACGACTTTAGTCACTTACTCTTCAGGGATAAATCCCGACATGTGGAATTGTACCTTCTCCACTACTTAAAGAGGCTGTGTTATAATTTAAACTAAAGAACATTTTTAAAATCGTTCATCAACCAAAAAATAAAAAATAATTGGGAGTGGCTTTTATGCCACTTTC
>JAKAKE010000129.1 GCA_021824625.1 Bacteroidota bacterium
ATTTGATGATTGAAGAAGTAATTGTAAGGCCGCAATTAAGAGATTTAAGCTAAATGAAAAAGATATTATTAATATTATTTTTTGGAATATTTATTCTTCAACCAATCTTCTCTCAAAAAGACAGGTTATTTAACCTTGGGTTGAAAAAAATTGAGATAGGAGAATATAGAAATGCCATTCAATTATTTTCCGTTGTTATTATTAACAATCCAAAATCTTCTTATGCTTATTATAACCGGGGCTTGGCTTATGACAGATTAAATATCACGGATTCAGCCATGAGTGATTATACTCAAGCTATTAAACTAAGCAATAAAAACTTTGAAGCTTATAACAATAGGGGTACACTAAAAGACAAATTAGGTAATAGGGATGGTGCTTATGGAGACTATAACACAGCAATTAAAATCAATCCAAAATATGCACTTGCATATTATAATCGCGGTATTTCTAAAAGCGAAAAAGGTGACAGGAAAGGAGCAATCGAGGATTATGATATTTCCATAAAATATGACCCGTACTATGCGAGTACTTGGTACAACCGTGCTATAATAAAAAGTGAGGAAGGGAAAGACTCTTCAGCATTACTCGATAATACAGAAGCAATCAGGCTTAATCCGAAGTTTCGCGATGCTTATTATAACAGGGGTAATATCAAAAGAAGGATGAAAAATTATACAGGTGCAATTCAGGATTACACAGAAACCCTTAAATTAGATTCTCTTTTCGTCAATGCTCTGAATAACAGGGGGCTTGCAAAGTATGGGCTTAAAGATATTGATGGAGCAATTAGTGATTATGACGAAGCCATAAGAATCAAACCCGGATATTATCTGCCCTATTGCAATCGCGGCATCATCAATTTTGAGCAAAGAAAAGCAAGTGGTTCAAGCGATGATTATATGAGTGATTTCAACAAGTCAGTGCAACTCAATCCGGATTATTCAAACGCATATTATTATCGGGCGCAAGCAAAAAAATTCCTGAAAGATTATCAAGGTTCAATTGATGATTTCACCCAATATATAAGACTTGAACCTGATTATGCTACCGGTTATTTTAACAGGGGTATTGTTAAATACGAATGGGAAAAATACGAAAATGCCATTCCTGATTTTGATTCAGCATTAAATAAATATCCTGAATATAAAGAAGCTCTCTACTATCGGGGGCTTGCATATTATAATCTTGGAAAAAACGTTCAAGCTTGTGAAGACTGGAAGAAATCAAATGAACTTGGAAACAAAGAAGCGGAATATATGTACCAAAGTTACTGTAAGTAATTAACAATTAACAATTAATAATTAATAATTAAAAATTTAAAATGATAAGTGAATAATGATAACATAAATAATGAAATTAATGTTCTTGAGTTAGTAGATAAACTTAAATCCTTGCCGACTAATCCAGGTATTTATCAGTTCAAAAATCAAATTGGTAAAATAATTTATATTGGAAAGGCTAAGAACCTACGAAACCGCGTCAAATCATACTTTCAGACAAGGAAGCCTGTTGATGCAAAAACAAAAGTGCTGATTCAAAAAATCAAAGATTTAGAGGTAATTGTTACCGATTCCGAAACAGAGGCTTTGATACTTGAAGATACTCTGGTGAAAAAATATAAGCCGAAGTATAACATCTTGCTAAAAGATGATAAGTCTTTCCCTTATGTACGATTGACAAATGAACCATATCCCAGAATTTTTGCAACGAGAAAAGTTGTTAAAGATGGCTCCAAATATTTTGGCCCCTATACAGAAGTCAGGCAATTAAAAAATCTATTGAAAACAATCAGGTCATTATATCTTTTACGAAGTTGCGATTTTAATCTTACAGATGAATCCGTTGCGAATATGAAATATAAGCTCTGCCTGGATTATCATATAAAAAAATGCGAAGGCCCCTGCGAAGGACTAATATCACGGGAACATTACAACGAAAATGTTCGCCAGGCGGTACAAATCATTAATGGCAAAACACGTGATATAGAGAAGAAACTCGAAATTGAGATGGATGAGCTTTCTGAACAAATGAAATTTGAAGAAGCAACAATTGTACGCAACCGCTACCTGATTTTAAAGGATTATTTATCACATCAGAAAATAGTAACGACAGAAACAATTGACCGGGATGTGATTGCTCTCGCTAGGATTGATGACAGTGCATGTATCCTGATTTTCCAGATACGGGACGGTAAGATGATTGGAAGAAGGCATTACATCGTATCAAACACACTCAACCAGTCTGATGAAAACATAATTCAGGTAGCTATCGAAAAATGGTATCTCGAAACAAATTTTATTCCTAATGAGATTTTACTTCAAACAGAGCCTGAACAGTTGGATTTTATAAGTGAATGGCTGATTCAACTCAGCGGTTATTCTGTTGATATACAAATCCCCAAAATCGGTGAAAAGAAAAAGCTAATCAACATGGCTGTTACGAATGCTGAATTTCTCCTGCGTGAATATCATCTTGCTATGGCAAAAAGAGAGCAGACATTACCAAAAATACTTCATTCAATGCAAAGAGACCTCAGATTAAGCAAGCTGCCACGGCGTATCGAGTGTTTTGATAATTCCCACTTTCAGGGAAGCGAACTCGTTTCATCAATGGTTGTTTTTGTTGACGGCAAACCAAAAAAATCAGATTATAGGAGATATAAAATTCAAACTGTTGACCATAACGATGACTTTGCAGCGATTAGGGAAGTCATATCGAGAAGATATAATAAATCATCTGATGAGAAATCCATTATACCGGATTTAATAATAATTGACGGAGGGAAAGGGCAATTATCTTCTGCCGTTCAGATTCTAAAAAATGCCGGATTGTCTGATAAGACCACTGTAATTGGACTTGCAAAACGAATAGATGAAATATTTTTTCCCGGGAAAAGCGAACCTTTGCTTTTACCAAAAACTTCGAGCAGTCTGAAGCTCATACAACATCTAAGGGATGAAGCACATAGATTTGCGATTACATATCATAGACTGCTGAGGAGTAAAAGAACTTTACAAACTGAACTGACCGAAATTCCCGGTATAGGTGATAAAACAGCACAAAAACTTTTAATCCAGTTAAACTCAGTAGAAAAAATTAAAAATTCAGACATAGAAGAATTGACAGAAATTGTAGGACAAAAAGCCGCCGGAAGGGTTTTTGAATATTTCAACAAAACACAAATTCAACAAATTTAATTTATATTTATTATGGAAACTGCTCTTAATATTTTAGAAGAAAAACTGAGTGATTTACTCAAAGAAAATGGTAATGAAGCATTTTATAAAATACCATTGCTTTGGATTGACCCTTACAAATATTCAAATGATAAAGAATTATGGGTTTCACCTTATGAATTTTATTTGAACCGAATTGCTGAAATAAGAAAACTCGCCAAAGAAGAGCCTGTCTCACTTCCTGATAAAGGGTGGACTAAGGAATCTGTCGTTTATAATTTATTTGTCAGGCATACAACATCCTTTGACCATAATAATGATGGAATAATAAATATAAATGACAACTACTATGGTTTCAGGGAAACAGGAACTTTTCTTAAAGCAATTTCTCTGCTTCCATATATTCATTCTCTCGGTGTTAATACTGTTTATCTTCTTCCAATAACATCAATCGGGATTGATGGCAAGAAAGGGACTCTCGGCTCTCCCTATGCTATCAGAAATCCATACAAGCTGAATGATAATTTATCCGAGCCTGCTTTGAATCTAACTATTGAACAGGAGTTTCAGGCATTCGTTGAAGCGGCACACCTGCTTGGAATGAAAGTCATACTCGAATTTGTTTTCAGGACATCGAGTATTGACAGCGGCCTTGCAATCGAACATCCTGAATGGTTCTATTGGATTAAAGATAACATTGAATATAGAGAGCAAGATTCAACTGATGAATTAAAATATGGGCCACCTATTTTTTCCAAGGAAGAACTAATTTTAATAAGGAAAAAAATAGAAGAAGGAGATTTTAAAGAACTGCCTCCGCCGCCGGATATTTATAAGGAAATTTTTACGGATACACCTGTAAAAGTAATTAAAGAAAATAACAAATTGATTGGTATTCTGAAAAACGGGGATAGATGCAAAATACCCTGTGCTTTTGCAGACTGGCCCCCCGACGACACTCAGCCTGTTTGGAGCGATGTTACATACCTGAAACTTTATTGCCATCCCGAATTTAATTACATTGCATATAATACTGTCAGAATGTATGATGAAGAATTAAATAATGAAAAATATAAAGTCTCTGAACTTTGGGAAAATATATGCAATATCATTCCACATTATCAGAAGAATTTTAATATTGATGGAGTCATGATTGACATGGGACATGCCCTGCCTTCTTCTTTACGGCAGGAGATTGTAGAGAGGGCAAAAGATGTAAATCCAAATTTTGTCTTCTGGGAAGAAAATTTCTTAATGAAACAGACATCAATCGAAGATGGATATGAGGCTGTTGTCGGATATCTCTGCTTCGATATTCACAAGCCCGGCAAAATTAAAGAATTTATTGGCATATTATCAGAAATTGGATTTCCAATTCCTTTCTTCGGGACTCCTGAAACGCATAATCTTCCGAGGGCAGCATCAAGACAAGGGGGTGTACAGTTTTCAAAATTTGCATGGACGATAATAAACCTTATTCATGGAATACCTTTTATCCATTCAGGTTTTGAACTTGGTGAAACTCACCCTGTCAATACAGGTTTGTGTTTTGAACCTTGGGAGCTATCTAATTATCCTGCTGAAAAATTACCTTTATTTTCCGAAGGTCAATTATGCTGGACCGGAGGTGATGAATGGACACGATACATGAGAAAAATATCTGCTATAAGAAAAGAGATAATCAGTCCAAGAGATTATAGAACAGGTAATATCATTGCATTAAATTGCTCAAATATGAATATTATTTCTTTTATCCGAAAAGGGAAGGATGGAAAACGTTATTTGTTCATGGGGAACATGAATCCTGAGAGAGAACTTTATTTCAATGTAAAATTACCGGAGATTTCCCATTCATACAGGGATGTGTTTTCAGGAAAATTCTTTCAATTTTATAATGATGAAATAATAACGAATTTGAAGCCGTTTGAAATGATGTTTGGTGAATTAACTTATAAAAATCAATAAAATAATGAATGAAGAATTTGGAAATAAACCAATCATCTTTTTTGATGGTATTTGTAATCTATGTAATTCAATTGTTCAGTTCATTACAAGACATGATAAAAAAGAGAGGTTCTTATTTGCTTTTCTACAATCAGAGAAAACAAAAGTAATATTAAGTAATTTCAAATATACACAATCAAAATTGGAAACTATTATCTTGCTGGAAGAAAATAAATTATATTTTCTTTCCACAGCCGCTTTAAGGATTGTTAGAGGTATGAATTTTTTGTGTTCTCTTTTATTTATTTTTATTATCATACCTAAACTTTTAGGAATTACTTCTATAAATTAATTGCAATGAACAGATATAAATGGTTCGGGGAAAAAGATAGTTGTATGATACCAACACAGGAAATGAAAAACAGATTTATAGATTGATTGAATGATAGACTATAAGAAAATTGATGTTCCTGAACTTGTCAAACCTGACGGGGGTAATTACAAGGCATCCTCTGTTAATGATGCCTTCGAATTCTGTCGCCAGGTTACAATTTCTCACTATGAAAATTTTCCGGTTGCTTCTTTTCTTGTACCAAAATCGTTAAGGAAATATGTTAATGCTATTTATGCTTATGCACGAATAGCGGATGACATTGGGGATGAACTTACTTCAATCAGTAAAGAAGCACGGTTAAAAGCATTGGATGATTATGAAAAACTCCTACTAAATAGTGAAGGCCAACAAAATAGCAATCCTGTCTTTCTGGCTATTCATCAAACAATGAATGACAGGAATATTCCTGATGAGCCTCTTCGGAAACTTCTTGTTGCATTCAGGAAAGATGTTAAATTTGTACAGGCAAATACGATTGATGATTTGCTGAATTATTGTTCTTTTTCAGCAAATCCTGTCGGAGAGCTTATTCTCAGGCTATTCAACCAAAATAATAATATTACTGCACCTCTATCTGATAAAATATGCACAGGCTTACAGCTCGCAAACTTCTGGCAGGATTTATCAATTGATTTGAAGAATGGAAGAGTATATATCCCCTCAATAAATCTGAATAAACATAATATAAGCCTTCAAAATATTTTTGAAAAGGGTTCAAATGACAATTTGTTTAATTGTTTGAATGAATTATATTTGCAGACAGAGAAATACCTTCGGGACGGATATAAATTAATTGAATATTTGAGTAATTACAGGTTGAAGCTTGAAATCAAAGCAACCGTTCTGGGAGGTCTGGAAATTATAAACAAATGCAGGAATTTGGGAACTGATATAATAAATATCAGGCCTAAACTTACTAAAATTGATTACATGAAAATTTTTATAAAAGCTGTAATAAAATAAAATAGTTAGTGAATTACATAACTCATATTGGGCTTGCGAACTATGAAAATGTTCCCCCTCCGGAATTAGAGAGGTCGAATTTTTATTACTCATTCTCAATTCTCCCGATTGAAGAACGTAAAGCTATTCACTCTGTTTATGCCTTTTGCAGTTATATTGACGACATTGTTGACAATACTCCTTCCCATGATATTGAAATTATTGATAAAAAGAAAAGGCGTCTTGACTGGTGGGAAAATGAAGTTGATAAAATTTATACAGGTGAATCTGCAAGCCCTTTAATCATGCCTCTCGTCAGTGTAATCAAGCGGTTTTCAATTCCGAAGCAACACTTCCAAACCCTGATTCATGGATGTCGCAGAGACCTTATGCAGAACAGATATCAGACCTTTGACGAGCTGAAAGATTACTGCTATGGGGTAGCAAGCACAGTTGGTTTAATCAGCATCGAGATATTCGGCCATAAATATGAAGAAACAAAAAATTATGCGATTAATCTTGGCTATGCTTTGCAATTGACTAATATTTTGCGTGACATTAAATCGGATAAGGACAGAGGATATATTTATCTTCCACAGGAGGATTTGGTA
This sequence comes from Bacteroidota bacterium, assembly GCA_021824625.1. Classification (GTDB taxonomy): domain Bacteria; phylum Bacteroidota; class Ignavibacteria; order Kapaibacteriales; family UBA2268; genus XYC2-FULL-35-21. The sequence goes on from JAKAKE010000129.1 coordinate 7,071, forward strand.
CGATTTAATTATTCCGAAGATGAGCTGTTCAGGGAAGTTTATAATGACAATTTTGTAGAACTGATGAGATTCCAGGTACAGAGGGTGCGTGAGTATTTCCATAAAGCCCGCACAATATTAAGGCCCGATGAACGAATAACGATTTCGGCGGCTGAAATAATGGATTCAATCTATTACAGGCTCCTCGAAAAAATAGAATTAAAAGAATATAATATATTTGAAAAAAGAATCAAAGTAGCTGCAATTCACAAAATCCTGATTGCCATGAAGCATTGGCTGTCTATCAAGGTCTTCGTTAAAAGATTGAAAAAAGCTTTTTGAATTCAGTTTCATCTTAATTAAAATAAACAATATCATTATTTTTTTTAGATTTGTAGTTTATATTTATGCAATGTTAGCTATGGAATTATATTATGGTAATTGAATTCGCTAAGGAAGAATTAGCTCAGATTGAAAAAATTAAATCTAAATACCCACAGCCGAAAGCTGCTATTATGCCTGTATTGTGGCTTGCACAAAAAAAGTTCGGATGGATTTCGGATGATGTGAAAAAATATGTAGCCGAACTGCTTGGGCTTTCCTATTCTCATGTTCATGGAGTTGCCGGCTTTTATACTATGTATTTCAAAAAGCCGATGGGGAAATATCATCTCCAGGTTTGTACTAATGTGTCATGTATGCTCCTCGGCGGCGAGGAGATTTATTCTCACATCAGCAACAAGCTCGGCATTGGACATAACCAGAGAACTGCTGACGGTAAATTTTCGCTCGAAGAAGTAGAGTGCATGGGTGCTTGCGGCGGAGCACCAATGATTGCTATAAATGAAGATTATCATGAATTCGTCAATACTAATGAAGTTGATAAGCTGTTAGATTCATTAAAATAAAATGTTTGAACAGGAACATATAAAATCAATATCTTTCAGACTGCTTTTAATAGCGGGTTTCATTTATATTACCGATATTTTCGTCCAGGGAAAAATCTCTTCCGTACTTGCTTTACAACCTTATCTGATTCTTGAAAAAATGGAACTATGGCGGCTTCTGACTTTTCCTTTTGCAAGAGGCACTGTTGAAAGCACTATGTTATTTTTACTTGTCTTTTATCTTTACGGTCCCAAGTTAGAAGAAATCCTGAACAGAACCCTGTTCTCACTAATACTTATCCTTGTTACTATTCTTCAGGGTACAATACTGACACTTGTTTTCTGGAAGTCTCCGGCAATGCTGTCGGGAATGGAAGGAATATCTTTTTTTGTTATGCTTCTATATACCTTTTTCAAGAAAGGAAAAAGAATTTATATATGGTTGTTCAAACCTGTCAAGACTTCTGTTGTAACTGCAATTATATTTACCGGCTGGGGAACGGCATTGCTTTCACATTCCATGTTAATTGACGGATACAGCATTCTAATTAAGGGCGTCTTGTCAGCATTCATCGGATTAACAGCCGCGGGTGTGTCTTTTATGCAAATCAGGACAACAAAGAATCTGATTAAAGCAAGGCTCGCAGAAAGAGGATTGGAAATACCTAAACCCGAAGAATTGACTCCTGCACTAATCGAACAGAACGAACTCAGGAAATACGCACAAAGCCTGAGGGACGAACCTTCATATTATGGCGATATAAAATACACAGAAGATCGCTTAAACGAAATCCTCGATAAAATCATTGCTCACGGCAAGGAATCCCTCTCGCCCGAAGAAAGACGCTACCTCGAAGGTTACTCCAAAAATGTCGAATGACATTTTAATTACGAATTACGAATGATAGACTCTTCAACTGCCTCAAAATAATAATCATTATTTGCGCCCTTTGCGATTTCTCTGCGAACTTTGCGTGAAACTATTAGCATTGATTGGGGTTTTGGGGCTAAGGATTCCGCATTAAGTGCGGAATGACAGTCAGTCTTGGTGTCCTTTGCGTATTTCTTTGCGCCTTTGCGTGAACCAAATTAGTATTGATGCGGGTTATACGCAATGTATGCTAAAATAAATCCAGCATGACATTCTTCCTGCTTCCGATTTCCCATTTTCGATTTCCAAATTATCAATTGTCAATTATCAATTTTCAATTCTTTAAGGTAAATTCCTGAACATAAAGAATCTCAATAATAGTTCAAATAAAAATAAAAATCCGGCGGCAATTGCGAAAGGAAGAAATTCTTCGGAACGGCGGCTCCATACAGCAACATCAACTCTGGTTTTTTCTAACTTGTCAATTTCATTATAAATATTTTCGAGGGCTTTGTTGCCTGTTGCACGGAAGTATTTTCCGTCAGTGGTTTTTGCGATTTCTTTCAGCACCTGCTCATCAATTTCGACAGGCACATTCTGGTATTGAATACCAAAAGGTGTTTTGAATGGATAAGGTGCAACTCCCCGCGAACCGACACCAATTGTATAAACACGTATTCCAAAAGATTTCGCTATTTCGGCGGCAGTCAGTGGTGCAATGGATCCAGTATTGTTTACACCATCAGTCAAAAGAATAATCACCTTGCTTTTTGCTTTGCTGTCCTTCAAACGTGTAATTGCTGTAGCCAAGCCGTTACCTATTGCAGTGCCGTCAATAATCATCCCGCTTTTTATAGAGCCTAATAAGTTTTTCAGAACATCATGGTCTATCGTAACCGGACACTGAGTAAAGCTTTCGCCGCTGAAAACAACCAAACCGATTCTGTCATCAACACGGTTATCAATGAATGTCATGGCAGTTTTTTTTGCGGCTTCGAGTCTGTTGGGACGGAAATCTTCGGCAAGCATCGAAGTTGATATATCGAGTGCCAACACAATATCAATGCCTTCGGTCGTTACATTTTTATGGCTCGAACTTGACTGTGGCCTTGCAAGAATAATGATAAGTAATCCAATTACTAATACTCTTAAAATTAGTAAAATATGTCTCAGTCTGACACGCAGAGTTGGTTTTGATTTTTCAAATCCCTGTGTTGAAGACAAAACCAGGGCAGGTTGTTGTTTTTTCAACCTGTAAACATACCATAGTATTAAGAATGGTATTAATATTAACAAATACAAAAACTCAGGATACGCAAACACTATGTCTCTCATTGCCCGCTCCCTTCCTCATGTTTCGGAAAATCTTCCTGAACCGGTATCGAACGGTTCACAAAATCCACTGCATAAGTCATAACAAGTGCGTTCTCGTCGGTCAGAGGCTGAAACTTGGCAAACTTGACCAGGTCAGCCGTTTCAAACACTTTTTTCATGTATAATATAAGTTCTTCATCAATAGATGGCACCCTGAGCGAAGTCGAAGGGCCACTCAGAGC
>JAKAKE010000182.1 GCA_021824625.1 Bacteroidota bacterium
TCTCTTCAGCAGTTGATCGTGTTACTTTTAATCTTGATTTTGGCATTTGTATACCTGCATTGTTTAACATAATGCAAATATACAAAATTTTATTCATTGTGTAAATTATTATTAGACTTTATATAATTCGAAATTAATTGATGAATTCGATATACCATTTGATATTATATACTATTCTGACGAAGAATGGATTAATGATAACGGCAATTCGGTTATCCGAAATGAAGCAAAAAAATATGGTAAATTAATTTATAAAAAAAATTAGAATAATATAATATAAGAGTAATTCACTAATTACATCTACAAAATTTATTTTCAATTTAATTCAGAATTATCCATGTTCTCTTCTATTTCTACACTTTCTATAATTGATTTAGGTAATTCCACAAAAGTCTCTTCCAGGTTTTTATCAACAACAATTTCAATATTGGATTCAGGCTCTTCCTGTTCAAGAGTAAATTCTTCAAGCTCTCGAAGCTTTGGAAGTTCTTCGAGGTCTTTCAATCCGAATGTTTTCAGGAATTCCCGGGTAGTTGCGTAAAGAAGCGGTTTACCAAGAACATCTTTCCTGCCGACTATTTCGACTAATCCTTTCTCAATAAGTGAATTTACCACATCAATCGAGTTGACTCCCCTCACTTGTTCAATCTCAGGTTTGGTTACCGGCTGGCGGTATGCAATAATAGCAAGAGTTTCAAGTGCGGCATGTGATAATCTTTTCTTTATTTTACTTTTGATAACCTGCTGAAGCAACATTCCATATTCAGGTCTTGTGGAATAGACATAGCCTCCTGCAAGGTTCACAATCTGAAAAGGTCTGTTCGATTCAACAAGCTCAGTATTAATTTCATTTATTAACTCAAGTAAATCATCTGCACTGAATTTTATGTCATCACCAACAGTTTCAGCAAGTGAAATCTGGTTTTCATCAACTTTAGATTCTTCAGGAATAGTTTCAGGTTTCGGACTTGCAAAGCCAGAACCGGTCATAACAAGCGTCCTGTACAATACCTTTTCAGGAATCGGTTCTTCGGATGAAAACAGCAATGCTTCGATAACAGTTTTCTGCTCGTTTCTCGATAAATTTAAAAATTGTTTATTTATTGTTTCCATAAATTCATAATAAATTCCTAATTCAAAATCATAGACGCTCTCGCCGATATTACTATTTCTTCGAACAAATCCGGCTGAATGACTAATATTCTCTGTGATTTCGTCAGTTCGAGCACGGCAAGAAAAGTTGCCACAATATGCTGATGGGAGCCGTCTTCCACCAATTGTAAAAAATTCATCCTGCTCCTGATTTTTAATTTATCAAGAATATATGCAATCTTTTCTTCAACTGATATTGAAATCAGTTCGACAAGATGATGTTGATTGTTCAACTTAGTTCTGTCCAAGGCTCTTTTAAAAGCCTTGATTAAATCAAAAAGTGTAGCATTCTTATAAACATTATCCTCTGCTGCATTGCCTTGCCTGAAGTCTTCGAAAAGGGTTCTATAATAATAATAGCGGCTGTCTTCCGCCATCATCGAAAGGTCTCGTGCTGCCTCTTTAATCTGCTTGTATTCAATCAACCTTTGTACAAGCAGGGTACGTGGGTCTTCAATATCCACTCCATCACCGCTCGATTCTCTCGGAAGCAAAAGCTGTGATTTTATGTACATCAGATTTGCTGCCATAACAAGGAACTCACCGGCAAGTTCGAGGTCAAAAAGGCTCATCAAGCGTATATATTTGAGAAATTCTTCGGTTATTCTTGCTATAGGAATATCATATATATTGATTTCATCTTTCTTGATGAAATAAAGAAGCAAGTCAAATGGCCCCTCAAAATTTGGCAGTTTTAATTTATACATTTCTGTTCTATTTATTTTTTAATGAATAGCCACTATCTTTAGATAGTGGTGGTCAATTTAATAGTTCAACGACTTTAGTCACTTTCTTATCTGGGATAAATCCCGATTTGCGGTGATATAACATCTCCACTACTTAAAAAGTAGTGGCTATTCAATTATTCTTAATTAGTCATTCATTAACAAATAATCAGTATATCTATGCAAAATACCAAAAATATTGTGAAAGTTTTCCACAAGTTGAAAAAACTTATTCTTCAATATATAGGCGTGGCACACGTGCTGAAATTGCAGTCAAAACTTCGTATTGTATTGTTCCGATTTTATTTGCAATCTCCATTGCCGAGATTTTTTCTTCGCCTTGATTTCCGATTAAAACAACTTCATCACCGACATTTACATCGTCATCACCTGCATCAACCATACACTCATCCATACACACTGTTCCTACAATGTTATATTTTTTCCCATTTATGAGACATTGTGCTTTACCTGTTAAGGTTTTGAAAAATCCATCTCCATAACCAACAGGAATAGTTGCAATTGTTGTAGGTTTGGGAGAAATGAAAAGCCTGTCATATCCTACTGATTCACCTTTCTTAATCCTTCTCATCATAACAACTTTTGTCTTAAAAGTAAGTATCGGTTTTACATTTAATTTATCAGCAAGTTCGGGTATTGGCGGATAGCCGTACAATGATAACCCCGGCCTCACAATTGAAAAATGTGCTTCAGGATGATTTGCTATTGCTCCGGAATTTGCTGTATGAATTATTGGAAAATCATATCCTGCCTGTCTAAGGATTTCGAGTGTATCAGTAAATAATCTTAATTGTCTTTTTACAAAGACAGGGTCTGTTGATGATGTTGCAAAATGAGTACATACCCCAACAAAATCAATATTGGGCATTCCTTTGCATTTCTCCATACACTGCAAAGCATCTACCGGCTGAATACCTTCACGGTTCATACCTGTCCCAATGCAAAGATGAACAGGAGCAGTTTTTCCGGCTTTTGCTGCCTGTTCAGATAATTCTTTAACAAATTCATAAGTGGAAACCGAAGCTTGTAAATCATACTCTATAAATTTCTTTGCTTCTTCGGGAAAAGTAGGTACGAGAACTACTATCGGCACTTTAACACAGGCTTCTCTGATAATTATACCTTCATCAGCAAAGGCAACACCAAGATAATCAACACCAAATTCTTCAAGCAACTTCGATATTTCGACAATCCCATGGCCATAAGCATTAGCCTTGACAATTGCCATCACTTTTGAATTTGGAGCGAGTTCTCTTATACGGTTTAGATTGTGTTTTAAGTTGCTTGTATTTATAACAGCTACAGTTGAACGCATTTATTTGTTTCTAATCCTGATTAATTGGCTAAATTTTTGCTCTATTTCAGAATAAATATTAACTTTTAATAAAATGTTCCGAAAAATCTATCAAAATTAGGTTTTATTTGGATAATATAAAATTAAGTTATTTTAACTTTTGACATTAACTCTTTGAAAATGATGATGAAAATAAAAATATTATTCTTTCTGATTACAATGATTTTTATTTCCTGTAAGTCCATTCCTCCATGTCCCGAAGAATTGGAAATCGGGAATCTTGGCAAGATAATAAATACCGGATTGGATGACCATCTGCCTGTTGTTTATGGAGATACGCTATACTTTACATCAGCCAGGGAAGAATCAGATGATAAGGAATTAGTTTTCATGTCTCAGATTATTGACGGCAAATTCACATATCCTGTTATTGATAAAAGTCTTCCAATAAATAAATTTCAAAAAATATCATCACCGGCATTTTTCTTTAATAAACAATCAGGTGTTCAGGAATTATATTTTGCTGCACTCAACCCAAAAACCAAAAAAGGGAATAGGGATATTTTTATTTCTTTGGATTCAGGAAAGGGTTGGTCAAATCCGCATCCGTTAGGTTATAAAATCAGTACCGAAAACTATGAATCTCATCCATCTTTATCAACAGATGGTACAATACTACTTTTCTCATCAGACAGACCGGGAGGGAATGGGGACGTAGATTTATATTTAAGTTCAAGGCAAAATGACGGTTCGTGGTCTGAGCCTGTGAATCTTGGCAAGGAAATTAATACACCCAAAGCAGATATAGCACCTTTGATTGCTCCTGATGATTTCTTATACTTTGCTTCAAAAGGTTATGGCGGGGATTCAACTTATGATATAATCAAAGCAGAACCTGTGAAAAAAGGAAGCTGGCAAAAGCCAAGAAAAATGAAATCACCGATAAATACTAACTTCGACGAATCCGGTCCCGCAATCTGGAATAATATGCTGATTCTTTCTTCAAACCGAAAGGGCGGTTGTGGTGGCTTTGATATTTATTCTTTTGAACTTTGCGGCCCCGTAGCTCTCGAGGGGGAGATTGTTTCTATTGAATCAGGTATTCCGTTAAATGGTAAAGTTGAACTTTATGACAACAATAAAAATAAACTAAATGAACAAGATGTTGCTGATGATGGTAAATTTACTCTGCCTGTCGAAGCCCTGAAAACATATACAATCAAATATAATAATATCTGCCTTCCAAACACGACTATGGAACAAGATTTAACTACACCCTGCAACGATACAAGTTCTGTGAATTTACAGGTTAAATTCACTCTGCCTGAAGAGCAGAATATGTTTCAAACCGAGGAATTTGTAGTTCCATTTTTCGTTACCGGATATTACAAGCCCAACACAAGCGATAACCTCGAAGGCTTGAGAATGAAGTTTGCGTATAACATAATCGGAGTTGCAGATTCAACAAAATACATAGAATTTCCCGGCCCTGAATATGATGATTATTCGGCACAGGTTGATGAAGGAATTGATAATGTAATTGAAAATATACTGAAAACAATAGAACAACTCTCAGGTCCCTGCACATCAGGCAAGAATGGAATTACAATTCATATTACGGGATATGCTGACCCGCGTATGTTGTCTGAATTTTCGCGTTACTTCGAAGATGATATTGATGATGAGGATTTCGATATCCATATCAGCCGCGGTGAAGCAATGACTAATGAACTTCTATCTACACTCAGGGCATATTATACTTTTATACTACTTTCTTCCAAACTTGAAGACTCGAAAGAATTTCAGAATTTTCAGGACAGGGTAAAGTGGGAAATCGAAGGAAAAGGTATTGATGAAAAGCCTGATTTATCAAATGAAATGAGAAGAAGAGTTGATATAAAAGTAAGCATTAAATAATTCAATGGTTCATGAATTATGAAAAATGAAATATTTCTTAAAAAAATTATTCTTAATTCAAAAAATGTAAAGTTTGATGAATTAGTCAAATTAATTATTGCTTTGGATTTCAATTAAAAAGAATTTCAGGTAGCCATCATATATTCAAAAAAGAAGGAATAAATGAGTTGATAAATATACAGAATGTCAATGGTGAAGCAAAACCTACCAGATAAAACAATTTCTATTTGTTGTCGAAAAATATAATCTTAACCTGGAGGAATAAAAATGAAAGATTATCATATAAATATTTTTTACAGCGATGAAGATGAAGGATATATAGCCGATATACCCGATTTAAAATTTTGTTCTGCATTTGGTAATAATCCCAATGAAGCATTACTGGAAGTTTTGAAGGCAAAAGATGTCTGGCTCGATACTGCAAGAAAAGAAAAAAAGAAAATCCCTAAACCAAAATATAAACCTGTTTTTTATAAAGTAGCTGTTTTGTGATGTAGTTTTCTTTAAACCCAAACAAGTAATTTTATTTAACGAATACTCAAAGTCAGATTCATACCTCCTTTTTATATTCTCTCAATCCCAATAAAATATGAAACATTAAATCTTATCATAAATATCAAATTATTATATTTGTTTTTCAGATTTCAATTATTTTAATTTTTCTTTTTTTTCTATATGAAAAGAACAGCAGTGATTATGGCAGGCGGCTCAGGCGAGCGGTTCTGGCCCCTAAGTCGTACAAGAAAGCCAAAGCAGTTATTAAACCTTGCCTCCGATAAAACAATGCTCGAGGATTCTATTGAACGAATTTCTCCACTCATACCCGTTCAGGATATTTTTATTATAACGAGCCAGGCTCTTCTTGAACCGATGAGAAAAGCCTTAACTGAACTGCCTCCTGAAAACATTGTAGCAGAGCCTCTAAAGAGAAATACTGCGCCTTGTCTCGCTCTTGCCGCAGGTTTCATTGCTGAAAGATACAAGGAAGAAGGATATACTGAATCAGAAATCTCAATCGCTGTATTAACTGCAGACCAAAACATTTATCCTAATGAAGAATTTATTCGAACTATTGAATCTGCATTGGATTATGTTGAAAATTATCCTACACTTGCAACCATCGGAATTCAGCCCGACAGGACTGAAACCGGTTATGGATATATTGAAGTTGATTCAGCTTTTGATAAAGCAAATAACAATCTTGACATTAAGCAGGTTCTCAGGTTTCTTGAAAAACCTAATATTGAAAAGGCAAATGAATTCCTAAAAAAAGGTAATTACCTTTGGAATAGCGGCATGTTCTTTTGGCGTCTCGATACTTTCATCAACACAATGAAAAAATATACTCCTGAAATTGGAAATAAAATTGATGATATTCGAAAAGGCTATACAAAGAAAACGGGAATCACTTTACCTGAAGCATTAGACAGAATAACTCCGATATTTGAGACTTGTCCTAACATTTCTATTGATTATGCTTTGATGGAAAAAGCTGATAATGTTGTCGTTGCAAAAGCAACGTTCACCTGGGATGATATAGGTTCATGGGATTCTCTACCCCGTGTGAAAAAACCTGATTCAGATGGAAATATAATTCAGGGTAATACTGCAATAATTGATGTTAAAAATTCTGTAATTATAAATGCATCAAATAAAGACAAAATTATTGCAGGATTGGGATTAGACGGTTTCGTCATTGTTTCAACGGATGATGCTGTTCTAATCTGTCCAAAAGATAAAGTTCAAGATGTGAAGAAATGTGTAGAAAAAATCCGAAATGAAAAAGGTGATAAATACCTGTAATATATATGCAAACACTCTTTACAAATATTAGTTCCCTTGTTACCGTTAATTCAAACGGTTCCATTAAAATATTTGGAAAAGAAATGTCCGATATTGGAGAAATCAAAGACGGGGCATTACTTTTTGATGATAAAATAATATGGACAGGAACAAGCATAGAAGCAGAACAATCTTTAATTTCAGGAAAATTTATACCTGATAAAATAATAAATCTCAAAGAGAAAACAGTAATTCCCGGTTTCGTTGATTCACACACACATATAGTTTTCGCAGGTGATAGAAGCAACGAATTTGCGAAACGTCTGAGGGGAGCTACATACCAGGAAATCGCCTCAGAAGGCGGAGGCATACTTGCAACAGTCAATGCAGTAAGAAAAGCATCCATTGAGGAACTTGTTGAGAACGGTTATAATATTGCGATGAGTGCAATTCGCCACGGCACAACTGCAATGGAAATCAAAAGCGGATACGGACTGGATTTAAAAAATGAAATTAAAATGCTCGAAGCAATAAAAAAGTTAAAAGAAATACTTCCAATAACAATCAAATCCACTTTCCTTGGGGCTCATGATTTCCCTCCTGAGTATAAGGACAAAAGAGATAAATATGTTGACTTAATCTGCAACAAAATGCTGCCTGCTGTAGCTGAGCAAAAACTCGCAGATTATTGCGATGCATTTGTTGACAAAGGATATTACACTGTCGAACAGGGAGAAAGAATTTTCAAAACAGCATTGGATTTGGGATTAAAACTGAAACTACATGCCGACGAACTTGCCGATGTCTCAGCAGCTTCACTTGCGGCAAGAATGGATGCTTTTTCTGCCGACCACCTTCTTTTTATTTCCGATAAAGGTATTGGAGATATGAAGCAGTCAGGTACAATAGCTACTCTGCTTCCGGGAACTGCATACTTCATCAGGATGCCATACCCTCCTGCACGAAAGATGCTCGAACAAGGTCTTGCAGTCGCTCTTGCAACTGATTGCAATCCCGGTTCCTGCTTCACCGAAAATATGCAAATAATATTATCACTTGCCGTCATCAATATGAAAATGACTGCCGAAGAAGCAATAACAGCCGCCACCCTAAACGGAGCCGCGGCACTTGAACTATCAGACAGAATGGGCAGTCTCGAGCCCGGCAAAGAAGCAAATTTCATTGTTTGCGATACATCCTCATACACTGATATCTTCTATCATTTTGGAGTCAATCATGTCAGTGAAGTGTGGGTAAAAGGGGATAAATTAATTACTAATTACTAATCACGAATTACTAATAAAAAAATGATAATAATCAATAAACTTTATTTTATGAAAGAATTAAATAAAAATATCAAACGGTTCCAATTTTATCAATTTGAATTTAAACAACAAACCCTGTCAGGAGTAACTCCTGACAGGATATTTATTGATAAATAATAATAATAATATTTTATTTCTTTTCCTTTTCTTTTTCCTGATAATCTTTTATGACTTTTTCCTGAATGTCTTTGCTCAGTGGAACGTATTTTTGAAATTCCATTGAATAGTTTGCTCTGCCGCTCGATATGCTTCTCAGTGCAGTTGCATAGCCGAACATCTCTTTCAGTGGAACATGTCCATTCAACTTTTGAGCGCCCTTTCTAAAACGGCGCATTGATTCAATTTTCCCCCTTCGCTTGCTGAGGTCGCCAACAACATTACCAATATAATCATCAGGAGTATTAATTTCAATTTTCATTTGTGGTTCAAGAATAATTGGATTAGCTTTCATAAATCCTTCCTTGAAGCAGATTGATGCACAGGTTTTGAATGCCATATCAGAAGAGTCAACCGCATGGAAACTGCCATCAACAAGCACCACCCTGACATCCACAACAGGAGATTTGGTAAGAATTCCGTCTTCGAGTGTAGCTTCGATTCCTTTCCTGACGGAGGGAATAAATTCCGCTGGAATTGCACCACCTTTAATATGGTCAACGAATTCAAATCCTTTCCCTTCATTTGGTTCGAGTCTTAATACGACATGGGCAAATTGACCTTTTCCACCGGTCTGCTTGACATGCCTGTAATTATTCTCTGCTTCTATTGTTATTGTTTCCCTGTATGCAATCGAAGGCTCGCCAACCTGTGGCTCAATACCAAACTCTGTTTTCAAACGGTCAACCAGAATTTCAAGATGCAATTCACCCATACCCGAAATAATTGTTTCGTTAATTTCAGGGTCATACCTATAATGGAATGATGGGTCTTCCATTGCGAGCTTCCTGAGTGACTCTCCAAGTTTTTTCTCATCATTCTTTGTTGCAGGTGTTATTTTCATTTCAATAACAGATGGTGGAATAAAAATTGATTCAAGGAAAATAGGATGCTTTTGATCGCAAAGAGAATCGCCGGTTTTAGTATTTTTCATTCCGATGAATGCAACGATATCACCCGGATATGCAGATTCGACTTCTTCTCTTTCATTTGCATGAATTTTCATAATCCTGCCGATTCTCTCCATCTGATTTTTCGTAGTATTGAGAACCTGCATCCCTGCCTTGATTTCGCCTGAATACACTCTTACGAAGGTTTGTTGCCCGACAAACGGGTCATGAATTATCTTGAATGCAAGAGCAGAAAAAGGGTCTTTCACGCTTGGGTGTCTCGGATGATTCTTTTCAGCATCGTCAATATCAATACCCATCACCGCACCTTTATCAATCGGAGAAGGAAGGTATTCAACCACTGAATCAAGTAAAGTGCGAACTCCTTTATTTTTATAAGCAGCACCGCAAAATACAGGTGTTATCAGTAGTTTCAGTGTTGCATCCCTTGCCGCTTCTTTTAAGTAATCAGGTGGTACTTCTTTGCCTTCAAGGTAAAGCTCCATTATGCAGTCATTAAAATCAGCAAGTTTTTCGATTAAGTAAAGTCTAGCCTCTTCACATTTCTTCTTGTATTCATCAGGGACATCAACAATGTTTCTTTTCAAATCTTCAGTAAAAATGTGGGCTTTTCTTTCAATAACATCAATCATCCCTTTGAAATTTTCTTCAGCACCCATTGGAACAAAGAATGGAACAGGATTAGCATTCAGGTATTTATCCATAGAGTTGACTGCATCATTGAAATCTGCTCCGGTTCTGTCCATTTTATTGATGAAAGCTATACGAGGCACTTTGTATCTATCTGCCTGATTCCACACAGTTTCACTTTGAGGCTGTACTCCGGCAACACCGCAAAACACTGCGACCATTCCGTCAATCACACGGAGTGAACGTTCCACTTCAACAGTAAAGTCGACGTGTCCGGGCGTATCAATAATATTGATTTGATGTTTATCCCAGTTGCATGATATAGCGGCTGAGGCAATTGTGATTCCCCTCTCCTGCTCCTGCTTCATGAAGTCCATAGTGGCTTCACCGTCATGTACTTCCCCCAATTTACTCGTTTCACCT
>JAKAKE010000155.1 GCA_021824625.1 Bacteroidota bacterium
TTCCGATCTCCTCGACATCAGCGATTTGCAGTCAGGCATTTACTTCATCAAATTGCAATGCAATGGAAAAACTACAGTGAAGAAGATGATGGTAGCAAGGTGATAGAATTTCTGAAAAGCTCCATAGGAGCGACATATTTATAGAACATTTGAATCCCCAACCCAACCAAGCTCCAGGGGAGCAGCATATTATTATATTAATTTGTCATCACTACGTGATTCAATTGTATTGTTCCACATTCATTTCTATAAATATGTCATCACTATGTGATTTAGATAGTAATATCAATTAATGATTACAAATTTATTAAAGTCATCTTGTATTTTATCCATAAATCCTTAATTTTAAATCTATGAAAGAGAAATCATCAAAATATTTTCCTGTGCTTATTGATTTAAGCCGCTTTCCTGCTCTCGTGATTGGCGGTGGAACGATTGCCTTACGAAAAGTTATAAACCTGCTTGAATTCAATGGAAAGGTTACATTGATTGCTCCTGAATTATGTGATGAAATTATTAATCTCGATAGTGAAAAGAAAATTGATGTTATAAAAAAGAAATATGAAAAGGGTGACATAAAAGGCCGCAAGCTGGTTTTTGCGGCAACAGGGAATAAGGATATTGATAAACAGATATATGATGAGTGCATGGAAGAAGGGGCATTATTGAATGTTGCGGATATTCCTGAATTATGCAATTTCATCATGCCTTCGTTCATTAAAAAAGGAGATTTCATAATTGCTGTCAGCTCGCAGGGACATTCTCCGTTCTTGGTAAAATCAATGAAAGATAAAATTGAAGCTTCACTTCCTGAAAATATTGAAACGATAACGGAACTTGCGAAAGAATTCAGGTCGAGAATGAAATCCGAACAGTTATATCAAAATGAGCAATTGAGAAATAAATTGATTGATAAGTTTCTTAAAACCGAATGGGATTCAATAATCAATGAAAACGGCATTGAATCAGCATTTCAGACTATGAACGAAATATTATTGGAAAGGTAAATGAATAAAAAAGAGATTGTATATTTAGTTGGAGCAGGCCCCGGCGATGCGGGATTAATTACCGTCAAAGGATTGAATTGCCTCAAAGATGCTGATGTTGTGCTGTATGATAATCTTGCAAATGTGTTTTTGCTGTCTGAATGCCGCGGTGATTGTGAGAAGATATTTGTAGGCAAAGAGGCAGGACTGCATTATGTTATGCAGGAAGACACAATCAATAAAATGATTGAAAAAGCCGGTGAAGGAAAAAAAGTTGTGCGACTCAAAGGCGGCGACCCGCTTATATTCGGCAGAGGCTCTGAAGAAGCAATAGCACTGAAAGAAGCGGGAATTGATTTTGAAATTATTCCAGGTGTTACTGCCGCATCCGGTGCTTCGGCTTATTCAGGAATACCGCTCACACACAGGAACCTCGTAACACAATGTGTGTTTGTTACTGCTCACGAACGAACTGACAAGGATTCGCCTCAGGTTGACTGGGAGCTTCTTGGCAAGATGAAAAACACAACACTAGTAATCTACATGGGTGTTACCCGGATTCAAAATGTTGTCGAAAAGCTAATTAATGGGGGGATGCCTGAAAGCACTCCTGCCGCTGTTATTGAGAATGGTACGCTTATTTCACAGAGAACATTTGTAACATCAATAAGTGAACTTTATGGCGTTGTTTCATCAAACAACATAAAAGCACCTGCTTTATTTATTATAGGCCCTGCAGTTGAATACCACGAACAACTCGGTTGGTTTGAAAACAAGCCATTGCATGGCAAACGAATCGTATGCACCAGGGCAGAAGACCAGAGCCAATCTCTTTTCAAATTGCTTTATGAACAGGGTGCGGAAGTTGTTCCTTTCAGCACCATTAAGACTGAGTTGTCATTACCCGTAAAGAAAGTTAGAGATTTGTTATCAGAAGAAAAATTCGAGTGGATTGTATTTTCGAGTGAGAACGGTGTGCGATACTTCTTTGAATTGATGAATCAGGAAGGATTAGATTCAAGATATTTATTCGGAATAAAAATTGCAGCTATAGGCTCGGGAACAGGAAAAAAGTTGAATGAATACGGATTAATTCCGGATTTTGTACCAATAGAATTTACATCCGAATCACTTGTAAAGGAATTGTCATTATCAGAAAATCTTCCAGGTAAAATGTTTCTGCGAATAAAAGGGAATTTTCTGAATGACCCGCTGACAGAAGGACTAACAAGCTGTGGTGCTAATGTAACAACTTATGAAGTTTACAAAACATACCCAACAAAACCGGCTCAGTTAGCAATAAATAATTTAATACATAATAAAGCAGATGCATTTCTGTTTACAAGCATGTCCACCGTTGCAAACTTCTTTAATATTCTTGGCAATGACATTGCGGTAAACCTTTTGAATTGCTCTCTTGCTCTTGCTATAGGGCCTGTAACAGCAGAAGAATTGAAGAGAAGAGGAGTTGAGATAGTTAATGTATCGGAGATTCATACAATTCATGGAATGATATTGGAGTTGTTGGGGATTTTATAAACAAACTGGGGTATTTTATGACAGAAAAAAAACTATAATTTCTGTTCCCTCCTTAATTCCTTGATTTTTGTTCTCAGTTCGAAATAAAGTTCGGGTGTAATTGCCGAACGTATGTTTTCGAGGAATTTGTTGAGCATTGTGTATTCGTTTTCGTCGAGTATGCCGTCTTTCATAAATTCTTCGAATATTTTATAAAAATCTTTTGTAACAATGCTCATCCTATTAGCTTCTTCAATCTTTTTTATTTGGTCGTCAATGAAAAGAAAGAGAAACGTGATTTCCTCATACTTGATTTTCCGCTTAACAATCATTTCCTGAAGCTGTTGCTTCTTTTCTATAATTGTCTGCATTGCATCTTCATAGCTTATTTTCCCATTTTTGAAATTTGCTGTTGTTTCGATTATATAATAATGAAATTCCCTGAGAACTTTTTTCTTTCTGAGAATGACAAACCATCCGGCGAGTGCAGATATGAGAGTAAAGGCAATAGCAACCGAAAGCTCACTGAATATACCGGTATCAATTGCTTTCTTATAAGCCTCGGCAAAGAAATTTGAATTTTCGATGTAGCCGTTCGTTTTTATTGTGTATTCAATAGGCTCGAAATCGCTGATGTGGAGCGGTTTCTGAGGCTTGAAGGCGTTAACGTGTATTAAGAAAGTATTAACGAATTTATCAAAGTCTGCTGGTTTCAGACAATCTTTGAGGGTTGACCACTGTCCCAATTTGTAGCTGTCATCATAAGTTCTATTGATATAATCATTCGCTTCTTTGAAAGTGTAGAGGAGTTCCTTAACATGTGAATAAGAAGCCTTTAACTTTTTCTTTTCTATTCTTTCGAGTATATAGAGTAAAAGCTCATTGACATCTGCTTCCAGTGGAATAGGTTCACCCAGCCTTCGTATATGCTCATTGTTAATTTCAATTGTGTTTCCAACTCCGAAATGGGTAATGGAAATCATATAGAAATTGTCGGGGATTGTTATTTCTCCATATCCTTCGATAATATTTTTGCCACTGCGTTCATTCAACTCATCCCAAATTTCAGAGCCAAAGAAAGTTGAAGGATAGATTTTATCGAAGTCATCGAGTATGAAAAGATAATGATGTTCAGGGTCCTTATGGCATTGCTCGAAAAATTCAAGAAGCCTGCCTTTGATAAATCCTGACGGAGTGCGTTCTCCCACCCATTGCTTGTGGTATTCGATTTCCATTCTTTCGACACACTGCAATCTTATTACTCTTTTTTCATTGCCTGTGATAAACTTAGCAATTCGGTCAACGAGTGTTGTTTTTCCTGAACCGGTAACGCCATAGATAATGATGAATTTCCTATTGATTAAAGGATTGATAAATTTTAGAAATTTTTTATACTCCCATGAGGGCAGAAATGGCTTGCAGAGCAGAGTGTCAGGATTTACAATCTCGGAAGAAATGTGATGAAGATTGTAATAAATCGAATCGAGTTCTTTAAGTTTAGATTTGATGTGAATTATTTTATACTTGATTTTTTGCTCATCATTCAATTTCAGCTTAACTGATGAATCGCTGATTCCGTTGCCCGCAAGAAGTGAATCGAGGTAGAGCCAGTATGGGTCGAGCTTGTCTTTTGTGCCTATATTAATACCATAAAAGAGAACTATAAGGATGACTATTGCAGGAATGAGCCAATAAAGAAATTTCGATTTCTTATTATTCTCAGAATTATTTATTATTTCGTCAGTCATTGTTAATGAAATATCTGATAAAAATTATTTTTTCTTTTCCTTAAGTTTGATAAGAAAAATATAGGGCCAGTATTTACCAGTAACGTAATAAACATCTTTTTCAGGATTATAAGCTATGCCATTGAATACATCGGCATTTTCATTGTTAATGAATTTTCTCAGAAAAGAGAAATCGAGGTATCCTATCACATTCCCGGTTGATGGGTCAATCCTTGCAATTCTATCTTCAGTCCAGATATTTGCAAACAGTTCACCGTTTATCATTTCGAGTTCATTCAGATTTTTTAAAGGTGTGTTGCCATCATAAACGTTAACCTGACGGACAACCTGAAAATCATCAGGATTAATCAATTTCAAAACATTTGAGCCG
Organism: Bacteroidota bacterium; assembly: GCA_021824625.1. Lineage (GTDB taxonomy): Bacteria > Bacteroidota > Ignavibacteria > Kapaibacteriales > UBA2268 > XYC2-FULL-35-21. The sequence continues at coordinate 4,623 of JAKAKE010000155.1, forward strand.
TCGGACATAATTAACAGATTATTGTAATTGGCCAAGCCCCAGCCTTCCCCGTAGTAGTTAAAACTGCCTTCCATAGCGAAAGATTCCAAGTCAAATACAAAGCATAAATTCGATAGCCAAGTCAGCATGTAAATTTTATTATTGAATATGGTAATACCCTCTGCAAAATGTTCAGGTGCAATAGAAATTTTCTTTAATACTTTTCCGTTAGCAGTATCGAGCTTTCTTAATGTGGATTCTCCTCTCAATCCTGTGCTTTCGTAGAGATAACCTTTATAATAAATCAAGCCTTGTGTGAAAGAACCGGCTTCGTGTTCGATTTTTCCAATTAGTTTCGGCTCGTATTCAACTGAACGGTTCAGAACAATTGCATTTGCAGAGCCTGATGTTTCTATATTAGATGTCATATTAGATGATGTATCCTTAATAACCATGGTTTGCCTGTCATCTTTCTGACTGCTGTTGCATGAAAAAGATATGAGAATCATACCAAGATTGAAAAATATAATAAGTCTCATTATCAAAAAATCAAATTTTAAATAAAACAAATTAATGAAAAAAAATTTTTTTTTATCTATTATTAATAATTTATTGAATTGCAGAAATAATAAAAATAACTTGGTTTATATTAATTATTATTGTAATTTATGTAATAATTTTACAGAAATGGCACAAATAAATATAAAAAATTATGATTTTAGAATTTAAAGTAAAGAATTTCTTATCTTTCAAAGATGAACAAACTTTAAGTTTTGAGGCGTCATCAGATAAAACTTTGAGAGATTATTATTGCGTTGATGTAACTCCTAAAACTAGTATTCTAAAAGCAGGAATCATTTACGGCCCTAATGCTTCAGGAAAAACAAATGTGTTGAAAGCCCTTGATTTCATTAAAAAAATAGCATGCGAGCCAAAGGACAAAGATGAAAAAACAGGTTTTATACCTTTTCTTTTTGATGAAAAGATAAAAAACGAACCAGGAAATTTCGAAGTAAGTTTTTTTATAGAAGGTATGAAATATATTTATAAATTTGAAATTGATGAAGATATTATCTACAACGAAAATCTGACTTATTATCCTGGTACTAAGCCAGCTATAATTTATTCACGAAAATATTCCAAGGAAGATAAAAAAAGTAAAATTAATTATGGAAGCACATTAAAACTAAAGGCTTCAGATAAAGCAGTCCTTGAAGGAAACACACTCAACAATATGAGTTTAATTTCAGCTATTTCAAAATCAAATATTGATTTTGAAGAACTGGTTAGAGTTTATTATTGGTTTAGAAATTTCTTTTTCCCTATTATATTGCCAAGCACTGATTTGTATTATTGGACAAGTAATAAAATAAATTCGAATCAAATTCCAACACATATAATACTGGAAATATTAAAAAGTGCCGACCTTAATATTCTTGGATATTCTATAAAGGAACATGAGAAAGAACTTGATAAGGATGCTATTGAAACCATTAATCAAATACCTGAGACAGAAGAAATAAAAAGAAAAATAATTAAAGACGGCAAACTTATTTATACAAACATAGATTTCCTTCATAAAATAACAGGAGGGAATGTAATAGAGCAAGGGAAATTGCCTTACGAAGTTGAATCAGCAGGTACTAAAAGGTTTTTTGAACTTAGTGGACCACTTGTACACGTATTTGCATATCCTAAGATTTTAATAATTGATGAAATCGAAAATTCATTACATTATGAATTAGTTAATCATCTAATTAATATTTTTCTTGTCAATTCAAAAGAATCTCAATTAATTTTCACTACTCACAACTTGAATTTATTAGAAGATAATGATAATATTCGAAAAGATGTCGTATGGTTCACAGATAAAAAGGAAGATGGAAGTACAGAATTGTATTCTTTAAACGATTTTGACATTCGTAAGAATCTTTCTTTTATTAATGCTTACAAAGCCGGGAAATTCGCAGCTAGGCCTCATTTAGGAAGTAGTTTTATTGAATATAATGATAAGGAAAAAACTAAATAAACCATTAAGGCCATCCTATGCAATTATTGGTGAGGGTCCAACCGAGCATATTTACTTTTCTGATATGAGAGGTCACGAAAAGCTCAATATTACAATCAAGCCTAAATTACCAAAACATTCGGATGCAAGAAATATAGTAAAAAATGCCCTTGACCTCATCAATAAAGGCTCAGACAAGGTTTTTTGTATATTTGACCTTGATAGAATTCAAAACAATGAAAAAGAAAAAAATGAATATAATAGATTAAAATTCAAGTATAAGAATAGCAAAATAATTTTTATTGAGATTTATCCATGCTTTGAATTATGGTTTTTATTACACTTTACTTATACTTCAAGATGTTATTCTTCTTGTGAAGAACTTATTAAAGATTTAAAAGTTAAAATCAAAAACTATACAAAACCCACAAGTGTTTATGAACAATTACAAGATAAGATAGATACAGCAATTCAGAATTGCAAAAAACTTGAAAACTACAATAAAAGTATTCAACAAAGTCAATTTTACACTAAATGTGAAATATATAAAATTGTTGAGGAATTGTTCAAATCAAAACAAAATGATATATAAATCCAAATCATTCGTTTTTATATTTTTATTCTATAAAAAATTAATAAATTTGAATTCTTGTTTTTATTATTTCAGGAACTATGCCGAGAATTACAGAGGAATTAGAGCATCATGCCAAGAAGCAGTCGTTCAGGTATGACAAGTTAAGCCAATCAAAACTTGTCAGACAAAGGGGAAAACTGCCTGAAAACATTGAAGAAGGTATAGTTGTACAATCCATTGGCAAGGACTTCTTTGTTAAACTGATAGGTGAAAAATCCCGAGAACAGATTGTGGAATGTGTTACTGCTGGAAAAATCATATCTGAAAACGAGAATTCATCTATGGTAGCCGTTGGCGACAGGGTCGGCATATTATTAACAAAAAAGAAAAATATCGATTCGGCTGAAGGGAAAATTGTTATTGTCCATCCTAGAGTAAATTGCTTTTCAAGGAAAACAGTGTATCAGCAAAGCAGGGAAGACATACTTGCATCGAATATCAACAAAATCTTAATCTTCGCTGCAACTGCCGACCCTCAGTATAACAGGAGGTTTATTGACAGGCTGCTGCTCACTGCAGAACTTAATCTTATAGAGCCTGCAATCTGTATCAACAAAATTGATATTATATTTAATGATGAATTGCAGGATGATTTTGAAGCTTATGTGAAACTTGGAATAAAAGTATTTTTTATTTCTGCATTAAAAGAAGAAGGACTTGACCAAATAAAAGATTTTATTAAAGACAGTATTACACTTCTTTGCGGAGCCTCCGGCACAGGAAAATCTACATTGATAAACAGATTGTCAGGCTCGGCCATCCAAAAAGTAACTGACATAAGCGGCAAGACAAGTAAAGGAAAGCATACTACGAGTGCAACGAGGATGCTCGAATTTGAGTTCGGCGGCAAACTAATTGATACACCCGGATTGAGGGAATTTGCTTTGTGGGGATTGACAAAAGCCGAGATTCATTTATATTTTCACGAGTTTGATTCTTATAATCCGGATTGCCGTTTTTCACCATGCACTCATACACATGAGCCGGATTGTGCTGTTAAAAAAGCTTATGAAGATGGATTGATTGATATGCAGAGATATGAAAGTTATTTGAATATTTTTGATAGTTTGGATGTGTGAGGTTTTTGAAGGAATAATTTTTACAATTTGTCATTCTGAATGGAGCAAAGCTGAATGAATAATCTAATTTAAATTTAAGAAAAAAAGAGATTCTTCACTTCGTTCAGAATGACTGATAGATTCTTTTAATTTAATAAAAAATAGAATTGAACAAAACAATTACAGCACTTGCAACCCCGCCCGGAGTGGGAGGAATAGCAGTCATCAGGATTTCAGGAGATGAGGCGATATCAATCTCCGATGCCTGTTTTTCCGGAAAAATATCATTGCTCGAATCAAAGTCCCATACAATTCATTATGGTACAATTCAATACAATGACAGAATAATTGATACCGTAACTGCCGCAGTATTCCGCTCGCCTAATTCATACACAGGAGATAATGTCGTTGAGATTTCCTGCCACGGCGGAATGGTTGTCGCTTCCGAAATAATTGAGATTATGATTGCTAATGGCGCTGTTCAGGCTGAAGCGGGTGAATTTACAAAACGTGCTTTCTTAAATGGAAAGTTGGATTTAACACAAGTGGAAGCTGTTGCTGATATAATACATTCACTTTCTGTACCGGGCTGTATGACTGCGGCACGCCAGTTAACAGGGGAATTCACTGCAAGATTGAAAGCACTGAGAGTTAAACTGCTCGATATAGCTTCACTTCTCGAACTTGAACTTGACTTTTCGGAAGAGGATATCGAATTTACAAACCGCGATAATATTAAATTGTTGATTAAGGAAACAAGGGACTATTGCAATGATTTGGCTGATTCTTTCAAATCAGCCGAGATACTTCGTTCAGGATTTTTCGTCGCAATTGCCGGTTATCCCAATTCAGGAAAGTCAACCTTGTTCAATACACTACTTCAAAGAAAAAGAGCCATTGTCAGCGAAATCCCCGGCACAACGAGGGATTACCTCGAAGAAATGATTTATTCAAATGGAATTGCAATCAGGCTTACTGATACTGCCGGCTTGCGTCCTTCAGAAAACATAATCGAAATCGAGGGAATCAAGCTGGTTGAAACTGTTATGGAACAATCCGATTTGATTCTTATTATAAATGATATTTCAATATCACCCGGCAATTCCGATAAGCTTCTTAAAACCATAAAAGCTAAATACACAAATTCAAAAGCATATCTATTGCAGAACAAAATTGACAAAGTTGATTCTGCTCAATTAGATACATTGTCCCCGGAATCTGAAAATGAAATCAGAATATCGGCAAAGAAAGGTATTGGAGTTGATACGCTGAAGGAAATCCTCGAGAAAGAAGCATCACAGAGCATTGACAGGACAAAGGACATTCTCGTTAACCAGCGTCATGCCCTGCTACTCAGGCAGTCAGCATTAGAACTGAGTAATGCACTCACTGCGATTGAATCAAACTTGGAAAATGAAATTATTGCCATTGACATTCGCAGTTCTGCTAAAACACTTGGTGAAATAACCGGCGACACATGGGACGAAGATGTATTGAATAATATTTTCTCGAGGTTTTGCATTGGGAAGTAGGAATTGGGATATAGAAACTAAGAAATAGAAAAACCTCCGAAATCCCATCTACTGTTTCTCAAATCCAAATTCAGAATTCCAATTATCCCCTTGCTTTATTCAATATATCTACGAGTGCGAGTATGTGCTTTTCTTCGGTCATATAATTTGTTACACATGCACGGAGAGCCGGCAACGAATCAGCCAGTTTCACAAAGGAGAGCCATGCTTTGCCTGATGATACGACATGATTGCAAATTGAAATTATTTCATCATCGCTCTTTTTCATCTTATCCCTAAAACATACAACGGGTAAAGGTGTGCTGTTCACTATTTCCCAA
>JAKAKE010000052.1 GCA_021824625.1 Bacteroidota bacterium
CCATCCCCGCCACCTCACACTAAAGTGTAGGGTTAATCCAAATCACACAAATCACCGTTCAGACAACTTGCGTCTCTGCATGAGAATAACCCCATGCTTCAGCATGGGGGGAGAGACATGAGACCGGACCCACAGCCCCATCCCAGCCACCTCACACTAAAGTGTGAGGTTAATCCAAATCACACAAATCACCGTTCAGACAATTTGCGTCACTGCATGAGAATAACCCCATGCTTCAGCATGGGGGGAGACACATGAGACCAGACCCACAGCCCCATCCCAGCCACCTCACACTAAAGTGTGAGGTTAATCCAAATCACACAAATCACCGTTCAGACAATTTGCGGTAAAATATATAACCACAATTCTCACCGAAACTCTGTGCAAAACTCTGCGAGACTTAGTGAAACAAATTAGATTTATAATCTATTCTGCATTTTAAATTAAGAATTAAAAATTCTTCCCTAACAGTCTAACAGCCTAATCATTATTTGATACACCAATACCGGGAATATATCTTGTTGATATGCCGAAATAATAGTCTCCATTTCTTGGTATGACTGCCCAGAAACCAATCTTTATGTCTCCAAGGTCAATGGCTCCTGGATAGATATTTATGTTACATAAATTATTCTCTTGTCCGCTGAACAATACGGAAGCTAATAGTGAATTATTCCTGTCCCAAAAAAGTCCTGCATTCCATGTCAAATTCAATGTGTATTGTCTTGAGGAAGCAATGGTATCAATGATATATCTCGAAGCACCTCTTGTTCCGAGTCCAAGTGATATAGATTCATCATCACTCGTTTTGTAAGATACACCACCCAATCCGTTCAAGCCATAATAACCAAATAAAGCGAGTTTATTATAGAATGGTAAATACCACCTGACAGAAAAATACTGCCCGTTATTTTGAAGCTCCCATGATGGAATCGTAATTGAAGGTTGTAAAGACCAGTCTGCAAGATTCAACTCTTCCCTGAAAAATTTCTTGACATCATCAAAACTGAAAAGAACAATACTTGCAATATCGAAAATATATAAATCTGCTATTGGGTCAACTGTCCAACCTTGGTAATCCTCTATTTCAACAACCTCATTCCAGTAATGATAGAACATTGTTGTTATTGCGGAGAATAAGTATGGCTGAGGAAAATTATGATAATCATACCATTCCTCGAGTGAGGCAAAGGTCATTCCTCCACCTATTAAATGCATGCCATAATTGGGCCACCATTGCATTCCTTCCTTCCGGAATGTCAAAGGAAAAACTTCATTAGAAATGAAATTCCAAGTACCGTATTCATTGATTGATTTAAAAGGTTTCCCAAGATTCTTCAGAAGATTTGCACTGCCTATTCCATAAGGCAGTTCGAATATTTTTCTGCTGTTGCTTTCGAACTGTATAATATCAAAACTTCCATTTAATATTACATACAGTGGATTGTACAGGTATTCATTGCCATAATCCTTACCTGTATAATAATATTTTTCACCGGATTGTAATACTGAAATGGAAATAAATAGGATAAGTATTTTAAAAATAATACTGAAATTTGAATCTTTTTTTCTAATCATTTATTTATCCAATTAAAACAAATCATTTCAATCAACGACAAAAACTTACAAATTTACTAAAATGAAATTAATATGTAATTTTGAAATGAATCTTGAGGAAAATATACTATGAAGATATTGAATTCAAATGAGGAAAATATATGATTATACAAATTTTGCTTCCCGAAATCAAGGAATTGTTCGACAAAAGAGATTTCGCAACAATAAAAGAAGTTTTGATGGATTGGAATCCCGCAGATGTTGCGGATTTTATCAGTTTACTTGGTAATAAAGATAGAGTTCTAATATTCAGAATTTTACCTAAAGAGTATGCTACCGATGTATTCGAGTATCTTCACACAGACCTTCAGTATGATTTAATAAAATCTATGGGCGATTCAGAAATTGCAGTAATATTAAATGAGATGGACCCTGATGACCGTACTTCATTGTTCGAAGAAATACCTGCACAAGTTGCTAAACAGCTTATTATGAACCTGTCAAATGATGAAAGAACAATTGCTCAAAAGCTACTGGGTTATCCGGAAAACAGCGTCGGAAGATTGATGACGCCCAAATATATTAGTGTTCGCGGGCAATGGACTATTAATGAAGTGTTTAAATTCATCCGGGAAAACGGGAAAAATAGTGAAACACTCGAAATGATTTATGTTATTGACGAAAGAGGCAAACTATTAGACGATATTAAAATTATTGATATACTTCTGGCTCAGCCGGATGCAATAATTAAAGACCTGATGGATGAAAATTTCATAACGTTAAATGTAAATGACGACCAGGAAACAGCATTACATGTTTTCAAAAAGTATGACCGGAACACCATCCCTGTTACAGATAGTTCAGGTATCCTGATTGGCATCGTAACCAGTGACGATATACTCGATGTTGCCGAAGAAGAAGCCACAGAGGATATTCAGAAAGGTGCTGCTGTCAGAACTTTAGAAGAACCGTATCATTCTACTTCACTATTCGATATGGTGAAAAAGCGGGTGTCCTGGCTCAGTATTTTGTTTTTGAGTGAAATGCTGACAACTACTGCCATGCAGTTTTTTGAAAGTGAGTTAAGCAAGGCAGTAATATTGGCTGTATTCATCCCCTTAATCATATCAAGCGGCGGAAATTCCGGTTCGCAGGCATCATCTCTTGTCATTCGTGCATTGGCTTTAAGAGAAATTTCTATCAAGGATTGGTTTAAGGTTTTCAAGAAAGAAATAATAACCGGCTTATTACTTGGAATAATATTGGGATTGATTGGTTTCATTAGAGTGTCAGCAGCACAATTGATTAGCAGTTCATTCGGCATACACTGGCTGTTAATCGCGGCGACAATAGCAGTCTCTATAGTTGGTGTTGTTGCATGGGGCACTCTGATGGGTTCCATGCTCCCGCTGATTATAAAGAAACTGGGATTTGACCCGGCGACATCATCGGCTCCATTTGTTGCCACACTCGTTGATGTTACGGGATTAATAATTTATTTTTCAGTTGCAATGCTTGTATTGAGAGGTTCTTTGCTTTGACAAAAGATGAAAAATATATGAGACGTATTGTTATCGGTGATGTTCACGGATGTTTCAGGACTTTTCATAAATTGTTATACGATAAACTTAGAATTTCTAAGGGTGATAAATTATATTTTGTTGGTGATTTAATTGACAGAGGTCCTCGGAGCAAGGAAGTAATTGATTTGATATTATCACTTAAAAATGAAGGATATTCAATTAATCCTGTTATGGGTAATCACGAGTCTCTGCTCCTCAATCATTATTACGGCGGGGACTTCAAGAGCTGGCAGCTTAACGGTGCCGAATCAACTCTTAGAAGTTTCGGAATCAGTAGTATTCATGAACTTGAAAGAAAATATCTCGACTTCTTTTTGAATTTATCCTATTACATCAAACTCGACGACTTCATCATTTGCCATGCAGGAATGAACTTTGACGAAGCAAATCCTTTTGATGAAACTTTCTCAATGCTCTGGACACGCGACGATTATGTTGATATGCTCAAAACCGAAGGAAGAAAGCTGGTTTGCGGGCACACTCCCCACACATTGGAGCAAATTCAATTCAGCATGAAACAAAATAAAATCCAGCTCGACGGAGGCTGTGTTTATTATGGAAGACATCCCGGTATCGGCTTCCTCTGTGCGATAGAATTGAATACCTTGAAACTGTATTATGAGCAAAATTGTGAGTAAACAATAAAATAAAAAATGTTTAAAATAGTTATTAAATTAGTATTATTAAAAATTAAAAATTATGAAAACATTTTCAAGAATAGAACTAAATCCGGCAGTAATGGGGGGGAAACCCTACATTAAAGGGACAAGGGTTACAGTTGGTACAATTGTTGGATTAATTGCGTCCGGTGCTTCTTTTGAAAGCATACTAAAGGATTATCCATATTTGAAAAATGAAGATATTACCGAAGCACTTGAATATGCTGCTTGGAGAACATCTGAAGTTGAAGTCGAATTAGAACCTGCATGAAGTTTAATTATAGTTTAATTTTTACGTCAATGATCGATTGAAAGAAAACGCTTACAAATATTTTAATATGCAGTATCTAACTGCTTTTCTTTTTCTTTCCTTTCTTTGAAAAAATGATATAATTCACTTTCCTTTGATTTTTTATCTAATAATTCCAATAACTTCTTGAAGTCTCCACCTGCTTCTTCAATAAATTTATTTCTTATATCTCTTTGAAATTTTACACAATCGAATGTCTTAGTCATTGTCAATCACCTCCCTTGGAGTACGGATTTCTAATGGTTGATAATCAAGCATCAGGTTAATAGAATTATAAATATGAATCCTCCTAAGATTTACAATATGTTTAAAATTCCAACTCACCAGAACATCTGCCTTATTAACTGTAGCCATAGCTATATGCAAAGCATCTTCCTGATATTTTATTGAAATTGCATGATGTTCAATGTATTTTGAGGCAAGAGATTCAGCTTCATCATTTTTATCAATATATTCAACCAAATTCTTAGGAATTTCTTTAATTTTATTTTTTACATAATCAGGTGCTGGTTCTATCTCAGTAGTAGTAACATCAGAAATCATCGCAATTAACTTACCTGAAACAAACAAATCAAATAGTTTGTTCGACCACTCCTGAAACTCTTCGTCAAAGCAGCCGCCGATTACCGATGTATCAATATATATTCTTGGTTTATGCATATCCAAATTTATATAATATTTATCTTAATTACAACAAGTTATTAACTTTGTTCCTATATTCTTCTTTTCTGTGGATTACTTTGACAACTTTAATTGGAAATCAGGAGAATAATTTTTTTACTTCTTCATGGTCAACTGTATCTTCATTTGTCCTGTCGGCAAAAGCTTTATAATCTTTCAAATCTTACATCAGTTCTACATAGTCGTTATAAGGCAAAAGAATATCAGTCTTATTGCCATCACTGTCAATTATATATTTTGGTTCAACCATAAAAACCTTTATCATTAATTTTTAATAATTATATTTCATGCGGTTTTGTAAGAGCTATTTTGCCGTTTTGGATAAGATTTTATTATAGCTCTTAAAATATTATTAACATCTTCAGATGTTTTAAAAACCTTTGCTATATCAGGCTCTAATTTTACTAAATTTTCTTGCTTCCTAAGCTGTGCAGTATATGGATTTGGCTTTGATTTTGTAAAATCAAAATCATATTCAGGTAATAAATCATCATGAATATCTTTATTAACTTTTTTTTTAGAATTCTTCATATAATTTTCTTTCATTTTTTGTTACTTTTCTCGCACTTATAATTCTGATTTTATCATTTCTTTCAGTATAGCTGAAGACAAGTAATCTATTTTTATTTGAATAACCAAAAATTATTTCACGAAATTCATTTATTGAGTTTAATGGGTCATCAAACACCCTGGCGAAATCATCATTGAAAACAGACTTTGATTCTTCAAAACTAACATTATGCTTCGTAAGATTACTTTCGGATTTCTCTTTATCCCATTCAAATTTTATTGTCATCCATTACACTGAAATTTTTCTTATGAGTGCAAAAATAATAATTTTTTAGAATTGATATTGGATTAATCTTATGGATTATCTGAAAAAATATTTTGAAAGTGATTAAATTAATTACTTTGTATTATCTTTGAATTGATGAATCTCGAATCATTCAGAAAATATTGCCTGAGCAAAAAAGGTGTAACGGAAGACACTCCTTTTGATGAGACAACGCTTGTGTTTCGCGTTGGAGGAAAAATATTTGCTTTGACGGATATCGAAAGAATTCCATTCCGATTCAATCTCAAATGCGACCCTGAACTTGCATTAGAACTAAGAGAGAAATACGAGTGCGTTACTCCCGGCTGGCACATGAATAAGAAACATTGGAATACTGTCGAGCCTGATGCAAATATATCAGACAAAGCAATAATTGAAATGATTAGCCATTCTTATGAGTTGGTATTAAGCTCTTTGCCTAAAAAAGAAAGAGAGAAATTCAGATAATTCCTACGGTTTATCAAAATGGTGATTGTCTGCATAAGAACTGAATGTGCCTCCCCATCTCCAGCCTCGTTTTAAAAACTCCTGTACAATGTAATGTGATTGATAGAATGTTCCCGGTTTCGTTGTGTCGTATTTCGCTAACTTCGGGCTTGCACTTCCATCCTTATGAATCACAGGATTAAAAAAAGGATTCATGTCAATTGCTTTACCGAATGAATGGTTCGATAATCTGTCGGTCCCGGCAATGTTGCGGTAATTGAAAGCTGATGTATTGTTGTCTTCCATCGAGGCATCGTCAGACCATTTGTATTTAACAATTGGAACAACTTTCATAATTGGAAATTTATTTTGAAGCATCAATCTGAAAATTTCTTCAATATCTTGCTTTACATCCTTATGAATAATCAACTGGCCGCGATGAAGTTTATCATCTACCGAATAATAAACAACATCAATCATAACAAGATTTTCTATGACATTCTTTGGAGCCTTTGTTCCCTTAATAGCTTCATCGAATGATAATTGAGAGTCAATGATTGGCTCTTCTGATAGTGCTATTACTACAGTTATAAAAAAAAATGAATAGAAAGCTGCAATTATTTTAAAAGTATTCATAATTTTGTTATATTATTTCCAATTAACAGGTTTTTTCAATATATATCCGCTTTCAATTTTGATTTCATCAGCTAACAGTGATTTTTCAAAATAGTGTTTATAATTTTCAAGTTTTAAATAAGCATTACATATAGTTTTTAATTCATAAGAAAATCTCTGTGGTGGAAAATATACAATTATTTTATGTTTAGGTTTAATTTCTCTAATAAATTCAATAGATGGAATCAAATCACTATCTGCAGAAATTAATATACTAACATCACATTTTTCTAAAATTACATCCCTAATCAAATTCACTGCAATATTTACATCTGTTTGTTTTTCTTCAAAAGTCCTGTATTTAATACCCCCCAATTATACCAATTTTCCCAAATATTTACCAAGAATTAATTTAAATTTTGGATTTAACTTGTTTGCCGAAAAGAAAAGGTCTTGTCTATCGTGCTTAACAATGTCTTTAGGTATTGCTGAAAAATATTTTACTTCTATAAGTTCTTGATGTTTTCTTAAAAATTTTGAACAAAATTCCACTACATCCAACCAATAGAATTTTTTCCACTTTTTTTCTTTCAAACCGAAATAAAAGTTGAAACCATCAATATAAAATATTAATTTTTGTTTTCTATCCATAAAATTGATTAAAAATGAAAAGCCCACTGCAATTGTGGGCTCAACGTATAGATTTCTCACTATACGGCGGTATGGGAATTAACCCTTACAAATATACGAAAATATTTCTATTATTTTATAATTTCAAAGTTAAAATTTATAGTGATTAATTTATAACATTTCTAAATAAAATACATATTTTTGCTATCTAACGCAGAAACAATTGACTTATTATTTTTACATAAATGAAAAAAGAATCAGGTAAAGGTTCGCAGAGAAAACCAAAACATAATACAGATAAGGCAAAACAGCCTTCAACAAAGTCATTGCAAAAAACTGATAAGGAACTTAAACAAGTTTCGGAACAACCTCGAATTAAGTTCGAATGGAAATTCCAAAATCCAAAATTCAGGGCTTCTCTATTGTTTTCGGTTTTTGTAATCTTATTTTTACTGGTCTGGAAAGAACCTGAGGTAAAGTCAATAGACCCCTGGTATGAAGGCTATATGCTGGTTGATTCTTCCATGAAAGTCAGCGAACCTCAATTAAAGAAGGAACTTCTTAATCAAGGTGGAGACATACTACGTGAGCAAGTAAAAGAACATCCTTATCACTCAAAAATTCATCTTCTCCTTGGGATTTACTATGAAGTAACAGGGCAGTGGGATTCCGCGATTGCCGAACAAAGTGAATCTATGCGTCTGGGTGCAGGTGGTACAATCAATCCTATCGAACAGGATGCAAAGAGACAGTTGCTTATATGCTACCTTAACAAATCAAACCATCAGTTGCAGCTTGGGGAATATGCCAACGCAAGAAAAACGATTGACAAAGCAATTTCACAAAATCTCAACCATCCTGATTTGGATAATCAAATCGGAATAATTTTTCATCGTCAGGAATTACTCGACAGTGCAGAATTTTACTATAATAAAGTCCTGGGGGTTGTACCTAACCATGAATCTGCTTCAGCCAATCTCGCAATGATTTTATTTGTCAGGGGGAATAATCTTTTGAAGGATGGCAAATACGACCAGGCAATTCTGAAATATCAGCAGTCAATCGCGCTTGCTCCGAAAAATCCTGATACTTACATCAATCTCGGATATATTTACTCTCTCCAGAACAAATTTGATGACGCTGTCAAAGCCTATAAGAAAGCCATTGAAATCAAGCCTGACAATAAATTTGCGATCAACGGATTAATCAATGTTTACAGGCGAAAGGGTGATACAAGGTCTGCTAATGCACTTATTAAACAATTCGGATTAAACCAATAGGAAAATTCAATCGTCAATAAATCAGGAATAAATATTCCTTGCTCATTATAATAATTAATATTATTTTTGTTTGATTTGTTAAATTTATTAATTGGTATTATTCATAGTTAAAGGTATTATTTGAAACAAATTTATTTTATTCATTTTACTCCGCCTACAAGATTTCAGAGACCTGAAAAAGCACACAAACAGAGAATCAATGAAGAAATTAACGCTCCCCAAATCAGGGTTATTGACGACGAGGGAAAGGCTCTCGGAGTTATGACCCCCAGGGAAGCTTTGAAAATCGCTTATGAACGTGAACAGGACCTTGTCGAGATTGCACCACAGGCAAAGCCTCCGGTATGCAAAATAGTTGATTACGGCAAATTCTCTTATGAACTTCATAAAAAAGAGAAGCACCAGCGTAAGCATCAGCAGCAGCAGCAGATGAAGGAATTGCGTTTCAAGTGGAGAACAGACACTCACGATTTCAACTTCAAAGTCAGGCATGCCCGTAATTTTATTGACGAAGGGCACAAAGTTAAAGCTACCGTTATGTTCAGAGGCAGGGAGATAATTCACCAGGAATTTGGTATAGAATTATTGAAAAGATTTGTTGCCGCCCTTGAAGATATAGCCAAGATTGACCAGGCAATTAAAACCGAAGGAAAATTCTTATCAGTCATAATGACACCCGATAAAACTAAGAAAAAAGAAAAATAATTCTTATATTGTAATTCTTTTTTTAGCAAAATTTTGAATATATATATATTTGAGGCGATAAAGAAATGCCAAAGATGAAAACAAATTCAGCCGCAAAAAAGCGTTTTAAGCTCACTGCGTCAGGGAAATTGAAAAGGGAAAAGGCTTACAAAAGCCATATTCTCACTAAAAAATCCAGCAAGACTAAACGCAACTTGCGCCAATCCACTACCGTTAATGCTTCCGATGAGGGTCGCATCAAGAAACTATTGGGTATTGGCTGATTAATCAATCAGAAAATAAAATAACTGGCAAAAGGGGTACGCAGGCTCTCCCTCAGCCGTTTTACTAAATATAATAATGGGTGATTTATGCCAAGAGCAAAAAACAAAGTAGCTTCGCACCGCAGACGTAAAAACTTTCTCAAACTCGCAAAAGGATTCTGGGGAAGAAGAAAAAATGTCTGGACAGTTGCAAAGCATCATATCGAAAAAAGTCTTCTGCATGGCTTCAGGTCAAGGAGACTCAAAAAGAGAACTTTCCGCAGTCTTTGGATTACAAGAATCAACGCCGCCGCAAGAATGCACGGTACTACCTATTCAAGGTTAATACATGCACTCAATCAAAAGAATATTACTATTAACAGGAAAATTCTTGCTGATTTCGCTATGAATCAGCCGGCTGTGTTTGAACAGATTGTGAAAGAAGCGTTGAATTAAACTTTACTTTTCATCAGAAATGAGGAAAAAACTAAATATTGTCATTCTGAACGAAGTGAAGAATCTCAATGAATCTAAGGGATTCTTCGTTGCACTCAGAATGACATTTCTATTATCCCTGAATTTCTAAGGCAAAACCATGCTCGATGAAATAAATAAAATAAGGATAGAACTGGAATCCAGAATTTCGACTATTAAAAATTCGGAAGAACTTGAAAAGTTTCGTCTTGATTATCTTGTCAAGAAAGGCAGTATTCAATCTCTTTTCGACAGGCTGAAAGATGTTCCCAAAGATGAAAAGCCAATCGTTGGCAAAGAACTGAACATATTGAGAAGCTTTGCAGAAGAAAATTACAAATCATTAAAAGAGAAATTTTCTCAAACGACAGAAACAACTCCTGAAATTGATTTAACCTTGCCCGGGCGAAAAGGATTTACAGGCACTCATCATCCCGTTCTTCAGACAATGCGTGAGATGAATGATATTTTTATCAAAATGGGATTCTCGATTGCCGAAGGTCCTGACATCGAAGATGAATACCACAACTTCGATGCCCTGAACTTCCCTCCCGACCATCCCGCAAGGGATATGCAGGATACATTCTTCATCGAATCCAATAAAAAGTTATTATTACGCACACATACCTCTCCTGTGCAAATAAGGGTGATGAAGGGAATGAAACCGCCAATCCGTTGTATTATGCCCGGCAGGGTTTACCGCAACGAAGCAATCAATGCACGTTCACTTGCTGAGTTCCACCAAATTGAAGGATTATACATTGACAAGCATGTAACTTTTGCAGAATTGAAAGGCACATTGATTCAGTTTGCAAAAAAAATGTACGGCGAAAATTCCAAATTCCGATTTAGACCATCATTCTTTCCGTTCACTGAGCCGAGTGCCGAACTTGATATAACCTGCTTTCTCTGCGGAGGCGAGGGCTGCCGTGTGTGCAAACACTCAGGCTGGCTCGAAATCGCAGGCTGTGGTATGGTACATCCCAATGTATTGAAAGAATGTGACATTGACCCTGAAGTTTATTCCGGTTATGCATTTGGTTTCGGCATCGAGCGCGTTACAATGCTCCGCACAGGCATAGACGACATCCGACTCTTATACGAAAATGATGTAAGAGTGCTGGAGCAGTTTTAGAATTTTTTATATAAATAATAATTAATAAAAAATAAATAATAGTATAAAGACAATAAATTTGCAAATTGTAATTCCAGCGATTGAAACTAAAATATACAGAGCAAAAGAACTTCGATTAATCATTCCATTTTTAAAATGATCTTTATTTATCAATGATAAATATTCCGGGAAAAAGTGTTTAATATAAATGAATAGAAAAAAATATGTAATTAAAACACTTATTGAATAAAATAATAATTCCATTTTAATCAACCAATTTAGTTATTGAGTGAAAAAATAATTATATAGAAATTAATATACAGAAACCTCGAAAGTGGATTTAATATAATATTGTAGCTTAATATTTATTTTTTTCTTAAAGCCATTCTATATTCCTTCTGAGCAAATATAGTTTACATATATGTAAACTATGCCAAATTTTGATTTCTAAAATTCAATTCATCTTATTAAAAAATACAAAATAAAATCCAGAAAATAAATTATTTTTTTTTGGGGGGGGTAACTCCATTATTTTCAATGTCTTATAGAGGCTAAAATATTTTATCTATCCCCCAGCCGGGAGTAACTCCCGACAGAGTTGTTACAATCACTTCCCTGTCAGGAGCAACTCCTGACAGGGTACAAATAAAAATCAATAATTCTCTTTTTCCAATTCAAAATATGCTTTGGGATGCATACATGCGGGGCATTTCTCAGGTGGTGTGCTGCCCTCGTGAACATAGCCGCAAACACGGCATTTCCATCTCATTTTGCCTTCACGTTTGAAGACACAACCCTCCTCGATATTTGCAAGAAGTTTCCTGAATCGTTTTTCGTGTTCCGCTTCGATTTTTGCAATCAAAGTAAATCTTGCTGCAATTTCGCTGAATCCTTCTTCTCTTGCAATCTTTGCGAACTCGGGATAAAGCTTTGTCCATTCCTCGTTTTCACCCTCTGCCGCGGCTTTCAGGTTTTCGGCAGTCGTGCCGATTTTTCCTGCGGGATATGTGGCAGTGATTTCAACAGGTCTCCCCTCGAGAAACCTGAAAAACTGCTTTGCGTGTGATTTCTCGTTGTCCGCTGTCTCCTGAAAAATAGCGGCGATTTGCTCGTAGCCTTCTGCTTTGGCTACCTTTGCAAAAAATTCATACCTGTTCCTCGCCTGCGATTCACCTGCAAATGCTTTTAATAAATTCTGTTCAGTTTTTGTTCCCGCTAAACTCATAATGTCTCCTTTTATTACTAACAATAATTTTTAAAAATTCATTTAATTCATGTTGTGCATAAGTATTTATTTCAGTACTAATTAATTATCAATTTTCAATATTTTAATTTAAAAAAACTTACTTACTTTACAATTTATTAACTATTTATTACCTCGAATACTTGAATTTTTTTTAAATTTTATCATTTTAAATTCAATGAAAATTGAAAATTTGAAAATTGAAAATTGAATTTACGCTAATTCTTCAAACATATCTTTGTTTGCACCGCAAACCGGGCATACCCAGTTATCGGGCAAATCCTCAAAAGCAGTACCCGGCTTTATATGTTGTTCCACATCCCCTACTTCAGGTTCGTAAACATAACCACAAACATTACATTTATATAATTTTCCTGTTTTCCCTGCCGGTTTCATTTTTTCAAGTTTTAACTTGTCAAAATATGTCGGAGAATTTTTAGGAGAAACACCTTTAATAACATTCCTGTAATGATTATAAGTCAAAGGTATTTTGCTCTCATCAATTATCTCAGAGTCAATAACCTTTCCGATAAAAATAATATGAGAGCCGACATCAAATTTCTGAACAACCTCGCATTCAAAATATGCAGTGGTTTTATCGAGGACTATCGGTGCTCCAGTCTTGCCAATCTTGTAATTCACATTTTGGAATTTATTAAAATCCTTGCCCGTTTTGAAACCGTAATGTCCAATGTACTGCAAATCAACATCCTGTTCAATGATTGATACTGCAAACACTCCGCTCTGAAAAATGAAATCCGTTGTCAGGTTATCCTTGTTCGAACAAACTGCAAACTGGGGCGGCTCGGCAGTTACCTGAAAAACAGTGTTTGAAATATGGCCATTTAATAAATTTTCATTTTTTGAAGTAACAATGTAAAGGCCATAAGTGATTTTGAAAAAAGCTTCAATATTCATTTTCATACCTCATTAATATCCCAATTAATTTAACAATAAAATATGAGTTAATCAATTCTAATTGCATATTATTATTCTATAATTTATAATTTTCAATTTTGCAATTTTCAATTTTGCAATTTTCAATCAATTCATAATATCAAATGTTAAAAATGTGATATAATAATTCAATAAAAAAGTTAAGAATATAAAACCCAAGCTAATTGAAAAAATTGAATATTTTGAAAATTTTAATTTAAAATTCAATGAAATTTGAAAAATTGAAAATTCAAAATACTATATCTGTGTAAATATAAATCTGATACATTAATATTATTATAAAGAAAATACACTGAAAGACTAATATATTTGTTTTCCACAGACTTAAAAAGTATGTGCAGATAAGGCATTATTTCTTAATTTTGCTGTTTATATAATTTCGACATTTATTAATATCCAAAACGAATAGAAAATGTATTTATCAAGTTTGGAAATAATCGGATTTAAATCCTTTCCACATAAAACGAATATAAAATTTGCAGATGGACTAACCTCCATCGTAGGACCAAATGGTTGCGGAAAAACGAATATAGTTGATGCAATCAGATGGGTTCTTGGCGAGCAGAAATCCTCCATTCTGCGTTCCGAAATAATGGATAATGTCATATTCAACGGAACAGATTCAAGAAAACCCTTAGGAATGGCTGAAGTATCAATTTTTATCGAAAATAATAAGAATATATTACCTATTGAATATACAGATGTCAAGGTTACACGCAGGTTATTCCGAAAAGGCGACAGTCAGTACCTGTTGAACAATACCCAATGCAGGCTGAGGGACATACTCGACCTGTTCATGGACACGGGTATTGGTGCTGACACATACTCCGTAATCGAGTTGAAAATGGTCGATGCTATTCTCAACGGCAAGCCGGAAGAAAGACGCCACCTAATTGAGGAAGCATCAGGAGTAACACGTTACAAGCACCAGCGAAAAGAAGCCGGGAGAAAGCTTACTACAGTTGAATCTGACCTCCTTAGAGTTTACGACATAAACCAGGAAGTTCAGAAAAATGTTAATTCACTCTCGCGCCAGGCGGCAAAAACCAGGCGTTATAACAAACTTTTAGAAGAACTGAAGAATATAGAGCTAAATCTGATTTACCACGAATATGAATTAATCAAAAATGAATCTTCCACGCTTGAAACAGAGTTTGAAAAAATTCAGAAAGACAGGCAGAATCAGGAACATGAATTACACTTGAAAGAAACCGATATTTCGGGTTTGAAGGGCAGCCTTGATTCTGTCGAGGCTGATTATGATGAAGCACTTGCACATGAAAGCACTCTTAATAATACAATATCGGGAAAAAATAAAGACAAAGCAGTTTCCGAAGAAAAAATTCTTTCATTGCAAAATGCCAAAGAGAGAATTTTGAAGGAAATTTACGATTCGGGTTCTCTGCAAAGTGAATTAAAAGGAAAAATTGAGAAAACAAATGAAAATCTTTTATCGGCAAATAACAGGCTCGATTCCTTCGCCGGTGAACTGGAGGATGCAAATGAACAAAAAGAACAGTCGCAAAATTCAGTTAATGCTTCGCGTGAAAAGTTCAACCGTGCCAACGAGGAATTAGTCAATCTGCAAGGGAAAATTGATTCTTCAAAAGATGCAATCGAAAGAAATAATTCAAGGTTAGACAACATCTCCGGGAGCATTGATTCAGGTAAAAATGATATAGAGAAAATCAAATCCGAAGTTTCTGAAATTAATGCACATATAATAACTTCGCAATCAAATCAAACTGAATTAAACAATATATTCGTGTCAATTGAAAATGATTATAAATCAGCACAACAGAAAAAATCTTCACTTGAATCAAATCTTGAAAATACAAGAACAGAATTAGCCGATTTAAAAAACGAGCTGAACAGAAACCAGGCGGCTCTTGAATTTATATCGGGAATTGTTGACTCCGATGAAACAACTAAATTTCTGATTAGTACAAAAGAATGGAAGCCGTCCGGTGAAAAAATTCTTCTTGCCGAAGCAATCGGGGCTGACGAACAGCACAGGATAGCCGTAGATGCTGCACTCGGCGATGCTGTCCGCTTCTTTGTAACCGGTACTTTATCCGAAGCTTTGTCAGGAATTGAAAAACTCAAAGAAAGTGGTAAGGGAAAAGCATCATTTATTGTTCGCGAATTAATTCCAAATGTATCCGCTCCTGAAAATATTTTTGCAAATGACGGAATAATCGGCTGGCTCAGCGAGTTAGTAAGAGTTGATGATATACTCAGAAATGCCCTCCGTGCTATCCTCGGTAAAACACTCTTAATTGACAATATAGACAATGCACTTAAAGTAATTAAGTCCGGTATAGCTGAAACAATCGTAACTCTGGATGGGGAATTAGTAAGAAGCAAGGGTATTATTCGCGGCGGTGCTGTAACTCAAACCGAAGGACTGACTGTCGGCAAAAAAGAAAGACTTGAAAATTTAAACAAAGAAATTTCAAATCTTGAAAAAAAGATAGAAACAGTTGAAGCCCGGCTTATTGAAATAAAATCCAAATATGATTCAATTGACCTAATTGCATTTGGCGAACGACTCCGGAAAGCAGAAATAGACCAGAACAATAATGAACAATACATATCCCAGCTTTCACTAAAAAAAGAGAATGCCGAAAATAACTACAAAATTTTCGAGAATAATATCAGGCTTTTCAATGATGAAATAACGAGACTGACAGGGGAAAATGATGGTTTCACCAAAGACATTGATGAAACCGAAAACCGTCTGACAATCCTTAATGACGAACTGATTGCTCTTCTGGAAGAACTTTCAAATGCAGAAAGTAATTTGTCTGAAAAAACTTCTGCCTTGCAGGAAGCAGAAATAAAAAGGGCAAGGCTCGAAGAAGAAATAAAAGCTCTTGAAAAAGAAATTCACACGTTTGAAGAACAAATAAAATCACTATCAGAAAAAGAAATTAAGAATCACAATGAAATTGTTGGATTCGATGCAAAAACAGAAGAATTGAAGACTCACACAATCATCATTGATGGCGAACTTGAAGAACTGCAAAAAGAATTGGAAGAAGCTCAAAACAAACGTGAGCAACTCCATGATAAAATTTTATCTGTGCAGGAAGAAATTCAACAGCAGACAAATTATTTGTTAATGTCAAGGAAGCAGTATGACAAGACTATCGAGCAGAGCCATAGCCTCGATGTAAAGCTCAGCGAATTCAGAGTGAGGAAATCCGGTTTGATTCAAAAGGCATTAGAGGATTATAACATCACTCTTGAACAGGCTGAATTTGAACTTCAGGAGAATTTTAATATAGAAGAATCCAAATCAACTATTACATCATTAAAGGAAAAGCTAAGTTCGCTTGGCAATGTCAATTTCATGGCACTCGAGGAATACGAAGAACAAAGCCAGAGACTTCAATTTTACACAATGCAAATAAAAGACCTTGAAGAATCCAAACAAAACCTTCAGGAATCAATAGCCGAAATAAATGAAACGGCAGTTCAGAGATTTAATGAAACTTTTGAAAAAATTCAGGATAATTTCAGCCGCCTGTTTAAAACACTATTTGGACCCGAAGGTGAAGCCGAACTAATTCTCGGCGAAGGCGACCCTTTAGATGCAGAAATAAGCATCAAAGCCAAGCCTCCGGGCAAGAAACCTCATTCAATTGATATGTTGTCGGGTGGTGAAAAGGCTTTAACTGCTATCGCAATGCTTTTCTCAATATATCTTGTCAAGCCAAGTCCATTCTGTATTTTAGATGAAGTTGATGCACCCCTCGATGACACTAATATTGATAAATTCATAAATCTTATAAAAGAATTCAGTAACAACACCCAATTTATGATTGTTACACACAGCAAAAGGACAATGGAAGCCTCCGATTACCTTTATGGCATTACCATGCAGGAGAAAGGTATATCCAAAATTGTCTCAGTCAGGCTCGAACAGCCAAAATTGGTTAATTAACACATAAATAAGAATTTTCTTGACTTTTATCGTAAATATTCATAATATTATAAAAAAAGAACTACAATTTGTTCATAATATTTATTAAGAATTGCTCTTTTGTTATTAGGAGATATTTATGAGATTGTCATTTATTTTAATATTGTCTGCTGTACTGACTTTACAAAGTTATGTATTTAATCCCCGTCTCTTTGCACAGCAGGAAGAACCGAAAAAAACAGAGGAACGGGTCAATGAAGATGACAGGTTTAAAGAAGAAATACCTGAAAAGCTTAAATACTATAAAGAAAAATACGAAATCACTTTCGATGCTCCATTTGAAGTTGTCTTCCGGGCGGCAAAACAATCTGTCACAGAATTAAACTGTATGATTATGAATGAATCATACAACCAGACTAGTGAAGGATTATACAAGGGTAAAGTCAAATCCGATATATGTGTTTTGATTGATAGTAAGGACAGTACTTTTGATGTTTTGCAAAAATACAGCATTGACTTACCGATTATCAGGGGCGGTGTCTGGGTAAACGGAGGTATTCAATATGATTTTATCATCAGGGAACAAAAGGATAGTAAAGTTAATGTTGCATTGAAGGCTGAAATGGATGGTTTCGAGGAATATGTAACCTACCAGAGACATTACTGGGAATCTAACGGATACCTCGAAACTATGATGCTCGAAAGATTACAAAAAAACGTAGAAGGTTCGATGAAATAACTAATGCATGAATGCAGTTTTCTTTTTTTCTAACTATGATAATGAAACTTTTTTTTATAAAGAAAGGTTACCGTAATTACTAAAAGAAAGATAAAAAAAGATGCCAATAGAAAAGTATGATTCAATCCGATTAATCTTATAAAAGGTTCCAAAATAATCGGCGACAAGAATTGGCCGGCATATAGGCTTGTTGTTAGAAAACCTGTGAGCCTTCCCCGGCCATGTTCGGGGGCATAATCAAGCAATTCTATTTTTAAGTTTGGTTGAATCATCCCATTACCAAAGCCCGCAAAAATCAGCGATAGGTTTATCATCCAAAATGAATAGGACAAACTTATCCCTATATATCCAATAAACCATATAATAAAGCCGATAGTATAAATACTGCCAATACTAAATTTTTGTCTGTACACTTTGTAAAACATTGATGCAATAGATGAACACAATATCCAAATCGCAAGGGTTAATCCTACCATAGAGGGCTGAATGCCATTTTTTGCAAGTAAAAAGGGGAGTTGTGTTGGTACCATAAGGAACAGCACCATAACCAGAAAAGCCATTAGATAAATTCTTATCAGGTTTGAATTGAATTTAATTTTTTCGAGATTATTATTGTTGCCGGCCAAATTTTTCGTTCTACGAATGGATACTAATATACCGAATAGAATAAAAAAAGCAAATCCAAAAATTAAAAAGGGAAGATTCCATTTTTTTTCAGCAAGAATGCCGCCTACCAACAGGTAAACAACCCCGCTGGCACTCATCAATCCCCCCTGGACACCCATAAAACGGCTTCTCTTATCTGATTGGAACAAATCCCCAATCAGGACGATGAATCCCGTCATGATACCTGAGACAGTTATACCAACAAAAGCCCGGCTAAGAAGCAAAAAATATGGATTATCAATAAAATAACCGGCACAACCTGATATTCCAAAGAGAATAATTGATAAAGTTATAACTACCTTTCTGCCTGTTCTTTCTATAAGATAACCTGCAAAGGGCGAGAAAAGAGCAATGAAAAGCGGCGGTACAGCTAACATTAGTTTTGACAGGAACTCGATATCGGGCACATTTGCAAAATGCCGGCTCATGCCGGGTAAAGATGGAGATATAGCCGCCCCGGCCAGAACTGACAAAGTACTTCCAAGCAGAATAAAAGCATCTCTTGTTCGATTTTTTGCTTTTAGATGCATTTGAATTTATTTATTATAAGTTTAAAGTTACTTTAACATTTGCCATTCTTGGCAGGTAGGTTCCTCCAAAAATCTGAATAATATCCGAATTAAATAAATTGAAAACATAAGCACCGATCTCGAGATTTTCGATAATATAATATCCTGCATTTAGGTTCACGATAGTATATGCAGGGACTTGTCCAATAGTTGCTCCGGAAATCCACTTATAAGTATCAACGTATTGTAAAGTTACTTTGATATCATAGCTATTATTTTGCCAGTATTGAATACTTATGTTCGCTTTATTAGGTGCAGTATTTGAAGAAATTTCCGGTTCACCCGGTTTGATATTAATATTAGCATGATAATAGGAGTAGTTCCCACTAATAAGCCATTCATCCGAAGCATACCAGTTCAAAGATAAGTCAAAACCATATTGGTTAACATTTCCAAAATTGCCAACTGACTGTATTAGAGTTGGCACCCCGTTATAAATAGATAATCTGTTTATATCATCCCCAACAAGCTTTTGATAGACCATATCGGTAACTCTATCGTTATATGCAGCTATACTATCGTCAAGATTAGCTCTCCAATGAAAAATATTCTTGTTGTAAGAAGGGCCAAAATTTGTAATAAAATCTTTAATTTTGTTGTAATAAACATCCGCAGTGAAAAAAATCGTATTTTCGAAAATTCCCTGATATCCAAGTTCCAAACCGAGATTTTGTTCAACTTTCAATTCACTGTTTCCAACAGCTAGGCCCCTAACCTTGTTCAAACCGAGGCTGACATCCTGAAAGTTTTGATTACCTGTCCATTCTTTTAATGAATCAGTAACCGACTTATCAATATTAGCAATATTTTTTGCTGATGATGGATTGAAGCCCCTGTCAGGAGTAAACCTGTATAATTCAGAATAATTAGGACGTTGGAAAGAGCGGCTTGCAGATAATCTTATTTTGTGATTATCCGCTGCCGAATATACAACAGCCAGCCTTGGTGACAACTGAGATTCATGTACAGTTGCCCTATCATATCTTGCAGAAGCAACAAGATTGAGTTTGGACGTTAAATGCCAGTCAAGCTGACTGTAAATACCCGTATAATCAGCTTTAACAGGATATTTAAGTGTTGTTTCGAGTGTGTTCACATTTTGGAATTGCTGATTAGCCCCAATAATAAGATGTAGATTTTCAGAATCGTCCAAATGATTGTTATACTGCAAATCAAACATTATATCGTCATCATCTGTTAGAATGGGCGAACCTAATGGGAATCCCGGCCCGCGGTTGGCAAAAAGCAGCCACATTGAATCCCTGACATCACGACGCATGTAACTTGCCTGGAAATTCCATCTATCGCTATTATAAGCCAGTCTTGCAAAAGGACGCTGGGTATTTGTTACAAGGACTCGTCCCAATGGTTGAACAAACACTTCATTACCGGAATCCGAATAGCCGCCTTCAAGCACGACCCTTTTGTCATTTGATAAATCATAATCAAATCTTAATGTTCCATAAGTTGCATAAGTGTTCCGTTCGTCGTCTGAAATAGGCCTCCGCTCAAGTTTTACACCCTGGTATTCGAGCATTGATGAGTCTGTTCTGCTTTTTGACAGATTGAGACTACTCGAGCGGCCAACTGATACTTTATAAGTAATATTGTCTTTAATAAAACCCGCATTTCGAAAATCACCCCGGAAGGTTTTATAATCACCGGATGTAAGTGATACTTTTGTACCGATAACTTCTTTGGGTGCATAACTTGTTAGAGCCAGCACTCCATTAAAGCAGTTAGCTCCGTATAAAGCAGAAGAAGGCCCTTTGATAAGCTCAATTCTTGAAAAATCCTCGAGAGGAAGCGAACCTGAATTCCATTCCTGTGCACCGAGTAACGGCATTGCCAAATCTCTGCCATCCTGTAATACAAGTAATCGTCTGTTCAAACCGTTATTAAAACCACGGGCATTAACTATGAAGTCAGTTGTTCCATTTAAAAGTATATCTACACCCGGTGTACCTGTAAGTGCATTTGCAATTTGGTTTGAGCGGGAGGCTGTTTTAATTTCTTCTTTACTCAGACTTATAATTGCCGATGGAGAATCAGTTATTTTTTCCATCTTTTTGGAAGCGCCATAAACAATCACTTCCGCCGTTTTATAGCTTTTTGTAGTGTCCTTAGGAGCATCTGATTTTTTTATCTGCGAAATTGCATATAAAGATGATAATTGTAATGTCAAACAAATAATTAGAAAAGAAGTAAACCTACGCATAAGTCCTCATTAAAATTAAAATAAAATTCAAATTTATAACAATTCAAGTTAATGTAATTGCATATAACGAATAATAATTTGCAATTAAAGAAGATTATTTATTGCTTTTTGATAAGATTTTGGGGATATTTTGTATTTTTTTATAAATTCCCGTGTAAAGTGGCTTGGATTGCTAAATCCCGTAATAAACGATATTTCTGTAATGTTTAGGTGGGAAGTTTCAATCAATTCTTTGGATTTCTCAAGTCTGATATTTCGTAAAAATGAAAAAATTGTTTGACCTTTGACACTCCGAAATATAAAGTTCAGTTTTGTGTGGTTTACACCTGCAATTCGGGACAATTTATCAAGAGAGTGTGGATTACGAAGGTCTGTTTTAAGAATTTCAACCAATTCTTCAACCATTCCTATATCTTTATCTGTTATACGGACTTTAACGGGTTTGTCGCTGTAAATCTCCTGTAATTGATTTATTTTTAATGACATCAACTCAAGAGCTTTGCTTTCAAGAAACATTCTGCGAGAAATACCTTTCAGCATACAATCCAATATTTGGTTTGCAATCGAGAACATTTGAGAATTCATTGAAGAAATAGAAATAAATGGATGATTTCTCTTATTTTTGATTAAATTAATCAAAGAGTCAGGTAAATTTTTTATATCGTTGGCGATAAAATTATTCAGAATTCCCGGGTCAACATGGATGGAGATTATTTTGATTGGCTCACCTCCGTAAAGCTCTAATCTCCCCATGCTGTTTGGTAAAAAGAAAATAGAATTTGACCCCTGACGAATGGAGAAATCACTCATTGGTATATTTTCGTTTTCGATAATAGCACGAATATTTCCGGATAAGCAAAAAGCAAATTCCAAAGGAGCTTCCTCAATCTGGAAATTGACCGTTATTGGCTTTTTTAAATTATAATCATTGATGATAATTTTCAAGCCCTCTCTCAATTCAATTTCACTCAGAAATCCTTTACGAATTTTATTAGATAACTTAAAAAGAGGTATTATCCTCTTTGTTGAAGCGGGAGGTTTTTCCAGCGATATTTTAATATCATAAGAATTATTTTCTCCGGCAAGCCGGTTAATTACAAAATCTCCTATTACTTTTTTTATTCTGCCCATTATTTATTTTCCGAATAAAAACCCCAAACATAAAAGCAAACCAAACATCATAAGCAGTAAACCGGTTTTTTCAAGAACTGAGTTCAAGTCTTTGCCATACTTGTTTTTGAGTTCTTTGCTTAATTTTACGGCTAACGGAATGGAAATTAACGGCAGGCAAAGCCAGTAGTTCAATGATATAAAGCCGGAAGCAATAACCGACAAATATGAAAGTAAGGAAGTGAAATTGTAAAGTCTGATAGCATTACTTCTGCCAAGAATAATTGCAAAGGTTCGCTTATTAACTTCGCTATCGGTAGGTATGTCCCGTATATTATTTACAGCAAGAATGTTCGCAGAAAGAAAGCCCGGAGCCAACGATGCCAACACTATTCCGGCACCGGGTATTCCCGAGAAAATATAGTAGGTTCCCAAAACAGCCGCCGGCCCGAAAAAGATAAACACAAATAAATCACCAAGAGCATTATAAGCTAAGGGAAAGGGACCTCCCGTATATAAAAACGCAAATAAAAGAGAAATAATTCCTAATGCCAAAATGACCCAGTCCGAGTACATTACCAGCTTTAATCCGGCAGTGAAAGCAACAACTCCAACTATTGCAGAAGCAACCGTCATTTGCATAACGGTAATATCACCGGTTGATATTGAGCGTTTCGGCCCCTGTCTTTTTTCATTGTCTGCACCTTTCAAAAAATCAAAAATTTCATTAACGAAATTTGTGAAAATTTGAATCAATACTGCACAAAAAAGAACCAAAAAAGTAATACTAATACTGAATTTAGGTGAATCAAGCGAGGCAAAAGAACCGATAAGAACCGGTATTATGCTTGCTGGGAGTGTTTTTGGCCTGGTTGCATATATTAAACTTTTGAAATTCATTTATGTTATCAAGAAAAATAAAAAAGGCAATATATAAAAAAAATAAAGATGAAATTTAATAACTCACGATAAGCAAATATAAAATAAATTTTCAATTGTTAAATTTTAAAATATTTAGAAAATTCAGAGCACAAAAATATAATTCCTTATGATCAGGTTGATATTGAGTATGTATTTAATTGAATAATAGTTTTTTGAAATGAATTAAATTCTTTAAACAATTCTAATTATCAAGCTGTTAAATGCTAATTATAGTATGTAGATTTATAATTAGCAAATACATATTTTTGTTTGATTATAAAAAAAATGAAGAAAAAGATTTTACATATATTCGGTGATAATGTTCGTAAAGAAAGATTAAAGAGAAATCTTTCGCAAGAAGCTTTAGCTGAGTTAGCAAATGTTCATCGCACTTATATTGGAATGATTGAACGTGCTGAAAAAAATATTACACTAATCAATATTGAAAAAATTGCAAATGCCTTAAAAATAAAAATTGCTGATTTATTAATTAATGAAAAACCCGAAAAGCGATAAGTGGATTGAAAAAGTACGGACATACTGTTTATTGTACGATATTCCACTTATCTACTTACCAGAAATTATTAGCGAACCAAAAGTTATTCCTATGATAAGAGGAAAAGCATTTGAATTTTCTGTTTTTTTACGTTTAAAAGAAATTTTACCAAAGGAAACTTGGACAGTTGAAAAACCAATAATGAATGCTCAGTTTAGTATTCATGATACAGATGTAATAATAACTCATAAAAAGTCAAAAAAAGTTATTAGAATTGAATGTAAACTCTCAGGAAAAGGCTCATTTAAAGTTGTAAATGATTATGAGTTCCAAATTAAAGTTAAATGTATGCGTTCTCGTACTTTAGGTGAAAGTAAAGTTAAGGATTTAGCACCAAAATTAGGTGTTACGGAAAATTTGTTAAAAGTTCATAATGATCAATATGTCCCATCTGACTTTGATTTAGTAATTACAACTATTGGAAATGCCTTTTATGATACCAATAAGGACACTAATCAATTTGTTTGGAGACCAACAAAAGATGGAATAAAATTTTTAAGTAAATTGTCGGGTATTAAAGATATTAATAAATTACAGCATTATGCATATAATCAGATGTATGTAGCTTCTTCTAAAGATCTCGCAATTTCGGAAATAAATGAAATAATATGTACACGTAAAGGTTGCTCAATACCAAATAAATGTGGATTTATTCCCAATTATCCAGTTATTAAGTTTGCAGAAAGTTCTAAAGAGCCATTAAATAAATGGATGGCAATCGAAAAAAGTGAAAAATTATTTTTAGAATTAATTAAAAATTAAAAAAGTACTAAATCTTCAAAATAATTAGATTTATAATTTAGGATAAATAATTCTTTACCTTTATACCTTTCTCCTTTTTTCTTAACGTCATTAATTCCATTACCATTCTTTTTTTGATCATCTGTGCGGTTAATTGTATAGTTCCATTCCTTTTCTAATATTTGTTTGGTCCAATCATATAATTTCCAAATTTCCGATGAATTATCGTAGGTCAAAAGAAACTTAAATTTTTGAGAGTATTTTATTAAAGCTTTTTGTAACCTATCATGGTCATTCCTTGTGAAAGAATAGGTATAAAATTTATCTTGGTCTGCATTTATATATGGTGGATCAATAAAAATAAAGATTTCTTTGTTTTCAGGTAATTCATCAAGTACTTTTTCAAAATCGTAATCGGTTATTTTAACATTTTTCAATTTCTTTGATGTTCTAGTTATATTCATACCCCAGTTTTCAGGTCTCATACTGTATTTATCACCATAACCCCAGTAGCAATTTTTAATATTCATTATCCCAGAATACGAAGTTCTGTTAAGATAAAACCAACGCTGAGCACGTTCTAAATCATTTGTTGGAACAAAATCATTCTTATAGAATGAATGTCGTTCTTTAGTTGCAACTTCACCTTTTAAAATATCAATTAATTCATTCGGATAATCTCGAATTATTTTATAAGTGTTTATTAAATCGATATCAATATCATTTAACCAATTATCTGCAACTTTAGGTTTTGCAAAAAATATTGAGCCTCCACCAGTAAAAAGTTCAATGTAATAATTATGAGGAGTTATCTGCTCTAAAATCAATTTTCGAGCATAAAATTTTCCCCCTGCGTATCTAAATGGTGAATTAATAGTCAAATTCATATTTTTCTCATGCTAATTTTAGTATGCAAAATAATAAATAAGTAGACAAAAATCAAAATATATTTTTAGGTAATTTAAAAAATAATTGAAAAAAATTCTATTTTTCTATCTTGTAGTCATAATAATACTTACACCTATGAACCTATTTTTCATTCTTGATTACTTAAAGTGTACATTTGATTCAATTCCCAACCCCTTTCAAATTATTCTCCCTCATTATCTTCATTCTCCCACAATATTAAATATTTTGTTAAAAATACTTTCTACCCACCCTTCCTCTGTAATTTCACAAGCATTGCGAAGATTGCAAATACTGTTGTGTAGAGAGATGTCGCTAAGCCGTATTTAAGGAAAAAAGGGAAGAATGATATTTCAGTTGATTTGATGTAAAAGAAAAAGTAAATCATGTTATGAACCAATGAGCAGACAAACACAATAGCAAGAAATCGGAAACTGCCGATTGTTATATTTGCTTTATTCTCTTTATAAAACCATCCGGCCACAAAAGCCGCCGCCGTCTTGGCAAGGGCATTTGTGCCGATGACGTCATGAGAAATGAAATCAAATAAAAGTCCGCACAAAAAACCTGCGATAATTCCGAAGAACTGCCCCTCAGTTACTGCAATCCATACGCACAGTATTAAAAGAAAATCGGGAGTTAGTGTGCCGACAGCGATGAAATCAAGAAGTACAATGTTAACAACCGACAAAATAAGGGCGGCAATCGCATAATTGATAATACTGCGAACCTGCGATTTCCTTCCTTTTTGGTCAAAAATTATTTTCATTTTAAATTTTGTATTTAAAATTCATTAAAAATTGAAAATTGAAAATTGAAAATTGAAAATTATTTGGTATATCCTTTTCTCAATTTCAATAATTCATCCATCTTTTGAATGAGTTCAGTCCTTTCAGGATTTGGCAGATATTTAATCACAAATACTTCCTGCAGGGCACCAAAATTCACAAATGTCCTGACAGAAATAGTTTTAAATATATTCCCAGGTTCTTCCTTGATTTCAACTACCTTTCCAATTGGAACATCAGGTGGATATTTATTACTAAAAGTTGATGTAAGAACAATATCGCCCAACCTAACATCATAAGCCTTTGGTACGTTTTTAAGTTCAAAAACCTCGCCGCCTTCCCAGACAATCACACCGTCAATGCCGCTTCGCTGTAATTTTGCGGCTATTTTTATATCCCGGTTTTCAATCATTTCAACGAGAGCAAAATTATTGGTTGTTCCGATTACAACACCGACGAGTCCGGCGTCATTTCTGACTGCCATACCGGCATGAACGCTGTCTGATGCCCCTCTGTCAATAGTCAGGTAATTTCTCAGTTCGATAATATTTTTTCCGACTACTTCCGAAGGAATGTAAAAGAGTTCCTGTTCTTCTCTAAGCTTCAGCATTTCCCGAAGTTTTTTATTTTCAATCACAGCATTCCTCATCCTTGTCGCTTCAGTTGAAAGTTGAAGGTTGAGCTGCCTTAGAGATTTATTTTCGCTTTGCAATGCACCCGGTTTGGGTATCCATGTAAATACGCTCTGCATCCATCCGACAGTACCAATGACAACAGTCCTGAAGCCGCCAATCCGGGAAACATCACCGAGCGAGATAAAAGATAGGGAAAGTATAACAAGAGCTACAAGAGTGAAGTATTCTTTATATTTTGCTACAAAATTTATAAAACTCTGCATAGATACTTCTATTCTGAATCTGACAATATTTAAGTATTAGTGATGGAATAAATTTTCAATTTTCAAAGAATTCTCAAATGATAAATTTATAATTTTCATTTATTTTAAAATAATACTCCTTGAAAAAATAAAACCAATAAAATGTTTTTAAGTAAAAAATAATTTTAAATTCATAAATTAAAAATTGATTGAAAATTTTAAAATTAAAAATTTAAAAATTTTATAAATAGATAAATAACTTATGTGTTAAATGAATAATAATCAATATCGAACACTCTTAATCAGAACCGAAGAGTATTCAGCCAGGTTCTCCAGAACCTTGCCTGTGCCTCTTACAACCGCAGTTAACGGGTCTTCGGCAACATAAACAGGAAGACTTGTTTCACGTCTGAGCCTTTCGTCCAATCCCTTAAGCAAAGCACCGCCGCCGCTAAGCATAATGCCTCTGTCATAAATATCAGAAGCAAGCTCAGGAGGTGTTTTTTCAAGTAAATTCAAAACAGCATTAACAACTTCATTTACACATTCGGCAATCGCATCCCTGATTTGTACAGAGCTAATCTGTATCATCTTAGGGATACCTTTCAGCAGGTCACGGCCCTTTACTTCAAATTCAACTTCTTCATCAAGTTCAACTGCCGAGCCAACCTGGCATTTAATCATCTCGGCAGTTCTTTCACCAATAACTATATTGTGAATCTTCCTGAAATACTGAACAATAGCATCAGTCATCTCATCCCCGGCCATTCTGATTGATTCACTGCTGACAATACCTGAAAGAGCAATTACAGCTATTTCAGTCGTACCTCCACCAATATCAACAATCATATTTCCAATAGGTTCATGTACGTTTAAACCAATCCCGATAGCTCCTGCCATAGGCTCTGCAATCAAATGAACTTCCTTAGCGCCTGCATGTTCACAACTATCACGGACAGCTCTTTTCTCAACTTCCGTAATACCGGATGGGATACTGACAACAACGCGTCGTGCAGGCTGCCAGCTAAGAGATACCTTCCTGATAAACGCTCTCAGCATGCCCTCTGCAATCTCAAAATCAGATATAGCACCATCCCTGAGAGGTTTTATTATTTGAATGTCCCTGTGCGTTTTTCCCAACATTGCCTGGGCATCATGCCCGATAGCAATAATATGTTTAGTAAGGCTGTCGAATGCAACAATTGAAGGTTCATTCAGCACAATCCCCTTACCTTTCATCCAGATAAGCGTATTTGCCGTGCCAAGGTCTATAGCCACATCATTCGAAAAAAGCTGGAATAATCCCATCGCCGATTCAATCTCTTTTTAATAACAATTTTCAGTTTTAACAGATAACAAAAATACAATAAATATCTTATAATATTAAGTAAAATTGGATTAATTAAAAATCATTAATGTTTAATTATTCGTTCAAATCTATTCATGTTGAATGAAATGAAAGAAAAATAAGAATAGAGGCTATATTAAAAAATTTATTGATTTTGCTATTCTGATTTTTTGAATTTTGAACCTTTACCCTTTGAATTTCTATCTCGTGAACCCCTGTCTCTTGATTTTCTATTAAGTTGACCTCTATCACCCCGAGTATCTCTGCCTATTGGAGGCCTGTCCAGTGGTCCTCTGTCTCCTCTCGAATCACTTCCTCTTGGACTTCTGTCACGTGAATCACTATCTCTTGAATTTCTTCCTCTTGAATCTCTGTCTCTAGAATCCCTGTCTCCTCTGGAACTACGGTTTCGTGAATCCCTACCTCTCGGCTTAAAATCTCTCCTGTCCCTGTCGCCGCCAAATCTTGGTTTTGGCTTATAATCCCTCTCCCTTGTCTCGGTAAAATAATTTCCTTCAAATACAATTACAAACTCTCCCTTGAAATTCAGGCTTCTGAATTTTTCATATAGTTCGCTGAATGTTCCGTAATGATTTGTCTCGAAGTGCATGGTCAGGTTGCATCCAATGTAAGCGCGCCTGTTGGGCATAAGCTTAGATGCGGCTTCGAGAACACCCATAAGCCTGTATGGTGCCTCCATCAGAACGACAGTTCTTTTCTCGTCTCTGAGATGTTTCAATTGCCACATTCTGTCTTCGCTGTTTCGACTTAAAAATCCTGCA
This sequence comes from Bacteroidota bacterium, assembly GCA_021824625.1. Lineage (GTDB taxonomy): Bacteria > Bacteroidota > Ignavibacteria > Kapaibacteriales > UBA2268 > XYC2-FULL-35-21. The sequence goes on from JAKAKE010000052.1 coordinate 29,461, forward strand.
TAAAGAAAAGTGTTAAGTGAAAATCCGCTTTTTACAATTGCCGCCATCAAGCTTGATGCTCCCGGCACTACTTCAATGTGGTAATTTCTACGTATTGCTGTTTTTACTAACAGAAAACCCGGGTCGGCAAATACCGGTGTACCGCAGTCAGAAATTAAAGCAAGCCTTTTACCTTCTTCAAGCAGTGCAATAATATCCTGGGTTTTCTTTTCTTCATTCTGCTCGTTCAACTCCTCAATTTCACATGACAGGTTGTTTTTTCTTAACAATTTGATTGCCGGTTTAGCTTCTTCACACACAACCAAATCACAATTTTTAAGGACTCTCAAAGCTCTGACACTTATATCTTCATCGTTTCCAATTGGAGTTGATACTATATAAAGTACGCCTTGCTTTTTCTCTTCTTCCTCGGGAGTTTTAATTCTTTTTACCATTTTGTTTAATCATTTTAATAAAAAAGCCGTCCCATTAATTGGGACGGCTAAAATAAGTAGTTAATTAAGGATTTTCAATATCAACATATTCAAGAACTTTGGTAATCCCTGCACCATGTCTCATTAATCTGAATTCATCTGTTGTCATGTCTAACACTGTGGATTCACCTAAGAAATTATATGAATCGGAACGGACAGCTACATCAACAAATGGTACAAACTTTTTAATCAACTCCTCCGGGTCATTGATTGTTAAACCATCCGGCATCTTTGCGGAAATAGAAATAATGGGACCATCGAGTTCTTTCAAAAGTAACTGTGATAGAACATTGTCAGGGACACGTATTCCCGCTGTTTTTCTTTTTGGGTCCCATGCAAATTTCGGGACCTGCTTGGAAGCAGGTAAAACAAAAGTGTAGGGGCCGGGTATCAATCTTTTAATTGTACGGTAGGCTGTATTGCTCACCTTGGCAAACTCAGATAAATTAGATAATGAACCGCACAAAAAAGTCATGGCTTTTTCTTCGGGAAGACGCCTGATGGCTCTTATCCTGCCAATAGCTTCTTTGTCTGCCAACTCACAACCTAATGTAAATCCGGTATCAGTCGGATATAAAATAACCGCACCCTTCCTCAAAGCTTCCGCAACCTCGGAGATTTTTCTCAACTCCGGTGTCTTTGAGTGTATTGTAAGGACTTCTGATGTCATAAATACCTCATGAGTTTATAATAAATATTTTGATTAAGGAAGTAATGTATTCTGTATTTTGCTGCATAAATTTCATATAAATCAAAATTAAATTCTTAAAGTATAGTCTGATTATTTCAATTATTATTGTTTGGGTTGTTCATTTTATATTTTCTCTTAAAATAAATATAAAAAGGAATTCCGATTCCTACAAGTAAAATCCCAAAAAGTGAATTAATTATTTGCACTTTCCCTGCTATATAATTCTGAATATCATTATAAAGTGTAAACATTACAAATGCTGTTGCAAATATGACAAATATTGCAGGTATTACCGGATAACCGATTACTTTATAAGGCCTGTACCTGTCGGGCATTTTCTTTCTCAGAACAAATACTCCGAATGCTCCCAGCCCATAAAAAATCCAGCTTACAAATATCAGCATATCTGTCAGTATATCAAACGTACCACTCAGCACAAGTAGTGATGCCCAAACTGCCTGCAAAATCAAGGCATTTCCGGGTGTCCTGTATTTCGGATGAACATTTCCGAAAATCGGGAATAACATACCTTTATTCGACATAGCATAGTAAACCCTTGCACTCACCATGATTGTTCCGTTCGAAGTGCCAAAGGTGGATATCATTACTGCCGCCGCAATAAATCCTCCTCCTACAGAACCAAGAACTACCTGAGCTACATCCGAAGCAACAAGGCTCGAACCTGCCATCTTTTCAACTGGTAATATATACAAATATGCAAGGTTGATTACTACGTAAACAACAATAACTATAATTGTCCCGGATATCAATGCAAGTGGAATATTTTTTTGCGGATTCTTGACTTCACCGGCTATATATGTAATATTATTCCATCCGTCATAAGCCCAGAAAGCACCGGATATAGCCGCCGTCAATCCTGCAAACAAACCCACTCCGGTCATATTTAAAGTTGGTGCATCCTTCCAGAAATTATCATAAGAACCGTTTCCTATGGCAAACCCGAGTACAACCAGAACAAGAATTGCAATTACCTTGGAGATTGTAAAAAAACTCGTAACCCTTCCGCCAAGCATCACACCGACATAGTTCACTCCACTAAGGAAAAAAATCACAAGAATCGTCAGAGATTTTACACCTATGTTTTCCAAAGGAAAAATATTTCCAATAAATGGAATATGAATAATAAAACTCTGTTCGATGGTATGTGAAAATTTCGGCAGTGTAAAGAAATACTGTGTATATTCTGAAAAAATATAAGTAATCGAGGCAATCGAACCTGTTTGTATTACAGCCAGAATAGCCCATCCATAGAAGTAAGCCGTCAGGTCGCCGTAAATCTCCTTGAAGAAAATATACTGCCCGCCCGTTTCAGTAATCATACCTGCGATTTCGGCATTTGTCAGTGCACCAAAAAGCGTTATCACACCTGCAATAACCCACACAGCAATCAACCATTCGGGAGAGCCAAGCTGTGAAGCCATAAGGGCAGGCTTTTTGAATATGCCCGAACCAATTACGGCACCGACGACAATAGAAATAGTAATGAATAATCCAAGAGTTGGAAGTAGTGAGTGTTTTTCTTTCCCTGTAACAGCGTCCATTAATTATTTATTATTTTTGCCATTACCGGAATAAGGTTTCAAGGCAGTGATTATTGAAACAGCATCATTTAAACCTGTTTCCAAGGTTTCAATTTTACTTCCTCCGTCATAATAACCGTATAAATGCAACACCTCATATCCATTATTAAGATGTTTTAGAAGTTTTTTATCCATTCCTGATAGAATTTCCTGATAATAAAATATAGATTTCCTACCTCTACGTTTTGGAACATCTTTGATGTCAAAAAGAAAATCAAGTGCTTTGAGTAAGCCTGAATATGCAATGCCACAGGCAGACTTAACATATTTTTCATCAAGATAGAATTTGTCTTCTTTCCCTGCTAAGCTCAGGGCTGTCCTTGCATTATCAATATAACGCATTGCCTCACGATATGGATTCTCGTATTTCATTTTTTATGTCTTTTAGAATATTTTTGTTAAGCAAAAATACGATTTTCAATTAAATAAATTGCACAAATCTTTTTTACAAATTTATTGTTTCCTAAACGCAGTCTTCAAAAAATTTCCAAAAGATAGGGACTGGTCATCTGTTTTGACCGGATTTTGTTTCAGCATCTCTTTTGTGATTGCCGTTGAGTCATCTGTATTTATTAAATCGTGTATCTGATTTGGCTTTGAGTAATCGTGAACAAGACTCACGTGGTGGTCGGTTACACCTAACAGTAGCTTCTTATTTTCAGCTTGAACAATGTATAAATGAGCTTTAGGAGACAGTGACATCCTCGAGAGAATTGATAATTCGCTGTTTTGTTTCTTTTGCTTTGTTTTTTTTGCAATTCTTTTAATGAGAAGAAGAATGATTCCAAGAACGGCAACAAGCAGAACCAGAGATAAAAACGATTTTAATAATGCACTTTCAGGCATCGCATAGCTCCATCTATTATTTAGGAAATCCTTTTCTTTTTATTATAACTGAATTAATCAGTAATCTATTATTTTTTAATTTAAAATTTGAAATTTAAAATTTAAAATGAATTTTTAATATTAAATGATTAAATTTTTAAACTTCTGTTATAATTTTTATTTATAATTAATTTCGATGATTCTAAATATTTTATTTTAATTATTAAAAATTATAAATTTTAAATTCATTAAAAATTTTTACGATTACCTCTTTATTGCCCTCATCCTGTCAGTCGGGTCAATCAATGTAGTGATTCTAATACCGAAGTGCTTGTCAATCACTACGACTTCACCTTCGGCTACTTTTTTACCGTTAATCAACACATCAACCGGTTCACTCACAAGCTTGTCGAACTCGACAACCGAGCCTCTGCCAAGCCTAATTATATCCCTGATAAGCATGTTCGACCTGCCCAGCTCTATTGATACGGGTAACTGCAAATCATAGAGCAGTTCAAGCTTGGGGTCGAGCGGCGAAAAAATAGTCTGCTCGCCTCCATACTCCATCTCGGGAAATTTCACATCCCCGGCTTCGAGCGGACCGCCCTTGGTTGTAGCTACTGCACTGGTGTCGTTGGCATTTGCGGCACCTTCGCCGCTTATCATTGAATCAATTTCTTCCTGCGACATTGCCATTTTTAACTCTCCTCCTTAAAGGAAATATCCTCCATGACGAAATCCTCTTCCGTGAGTTGACGTGTAATCCTTACAGCTTTTTTTCCTTCCACACTGCCTGGCCTGGCAGCTAATTTTTTTCTATCTGCTATTGTAATTTCCAATTCCTGGTTTATTCTCTTATTAAGTTTTAAAATATCCCCTGTTTTCAAATCAAGAAGCTCCCTGACAGTGATTGCTGCTCTACCGAGTTCTGCAACAACAGGAAGATAAGTAGTCGTCATTTGTTGTTTCATAACCGACATATTCTCGCGTATTCTGGCGGGGCTTAGCTTCAGCACACTCGTTGAAATTTGCTGTCGGTTCAGTCTTGCCATTACTTCTTCCAAAGCAAAAGTCGGAAAACACAGATTCATCAAATAGGTATTCACTCCGATATTGACATCAAGAGATACGACAATAACAATTTCCGATGCAGGTGCTATCTGCACAAAATCGGCTTCCATCTCAAGCCTTTGATACTTGAAATTGAGGTCGGCAATTGACCTCCAGGCATTTCTCAAATCAGACAGGGCATGTTCAATCACATTCCTGATTACAGCCTGTTCGATTGGAGTAATTGCCCTTACCTTTGGTGGAGCATCAGTAGCACCGCCGAGAAGCCTTTCAATCACAGTCAATGCAAGCTGCGGACTGACTTCGAGAATACCGCTTCCGTCCGTTCCTTCAATATCAAAAATATATATACAACTCGGATTTGATACAGACAAAATAAACTCTGAATAAAATAACTGGTCAACCGATGTTACGTTTATGGAAACTATCGTCTGAAGCTTTGAGACAAGGTAATAGCCAAATACCTCGGCAAAATTTTCATGGACAGTCTGCAAAGTCCTGACCTGATTCTTGGATATTCTGTTAGGGCGGCGGAAATCATAATTAGATATCTCTCCTTTAGTAACCTTACCGCTCAGAATATCATCAACATCCACAGAACCCGAAGTCATTTCGGACAGCAGATTATCAATCTCATTTTGTGATAAAACGTCAGACATTGTTCAATTCTATTTTACTGTATAATAAATTCCTGCAATATTGCTTCTTTCAGCACCATCTTGTTCGATAGAAAAACTCTTGTAAGTTTTGCATTAATCATTCTTTGTAATGTATCCCTTCTTATTGACTGAAGTTCCTGCACCGTCATTGAACCAAGCAGATTATTCACTTCTCCTTTAACAGATGACAATGGCCTTAGCATGAGCGGACTTTCCTCGGGTTTTTCTTTTTTGATTTCCTTCATTTGCTCTTCATTGACATAGAAATCAAGCCCTAAATCAACCACCACAAATTGATTTGACATACTTGGATTCGTAGTAATCCTGCCTGTTGACATAAACCTTTCGTTTTCCTCTTTTTTTATTTCTTCAGGATTGAAATCTTCATCCTTTGCCTGTTTCATTTCTTCTGTCTGAGCTTTGCCCTCGCCGTTTACCGACATTTTCTGAAGGTCAGGCTTAATAATAAGCATGTAAACTACAATCAGAAGAATGAATAAAACCACCACAGTTCCGCCAACCATAATGAGCATTTTCATTAAGTTCATCTCACCCGGTTTTTTGGGCGGCTTTTCTTCAGTTTTTTTGTCTTGCGATTCAGTGCCTTCGGCTTCTTTTTCTTTTGCCATTTTCAATTAAAATTTGATTTGTGGAAAAAATATTTTCACAAATTTAATAATCGGCTAATTGTTTGAAAATATTTAGTTTTTAGATAATAAAAAGTGTGCCAACATTAAAAATGTGTGTTATTCAAGACTTTATAAAATCCATAACGTTATAACAAAATTAAATTGAATAAAATGCTACAAATTAATGGCTAATATTAAGCAGAAAAGCCAATAAAATTAACCTTCCTCAACTATTCTAATCTCTTCCTCAGTTAAACCATAAAGTTCATAAACCATCCTGTCAATTTCTTTATCGGTTCTATCTATGACTGATTTCAATTCCAGTGCTTTGGATTTTTTGGAATTAAATAATGATTGCCAATCAAATTGTTCAATTAATGGGATTCTTAATTTTGCTTTTGTTAACTCTTCTAAAAATCCTTTGTAGTCAAGTTCATACCAGCTTTGCAATTTCGAGGAAAGTTTTTCAACTGGAAATTTATTCTTAATAAATTCAATAAACTCATTCTTCACAATCATCAGTTCTTTGTTTTTCGTTAGCAATGTATCAACAAGATAGATGAAGGGTGCTTGTGAATTTAATGAAATGTCAGGTATAGGAAATTTACCTAAGTATGGAATGTCAAGATGAACAGTTAATATTGAATTATTCGTTGCTACATATTTTAAATAAAAAACAAATAATTTTGAGTTCATTAATGCTAATATATATTCATAACAAAAATCTTCATTATTAAGAATCAGATTATTTAGTGTATCATCTGTAATAGAATTAGAGTCTACAATAGTTGCAACAATTTTAGGGTCACTTGAAACCACATTTTGATAAACTATTCTACGAATTTTAAAAATATGCTCCTTATTTTTTATTTCTTTTCTATCTCGATGAATATAACGATTTGGCTTTCTTAAATTACCATCCTTAATTAAATATCTTTGAAGATTTGTACCTCCTAACGCTTGAATAAAATTTTCATTTTTTTCATCAATATAATCCATAGAATTTATTGTTATTCCTCTGGGCATTAAAGAAATCGAGGATAACAGAATTTTATCATTCTCAATTTTTTTAACCAATTCAAATCTATCTTTATTCAGATAAGTCAAAATCTTGTCCCGGTTACTAAAAAAACTTTGTTCAATACAATTTATAAAAACAGAATTTGACTGAATAGTGACCTGATTGTCAAAATGATAATCTTTATTGTAAATGATAATAATAGTTTCTAAACCAACTTCCTCAAATGCTGTACTAACATCATTGATTTTTTTTAAAGATGTATTATTCAATAAAAAATTTCTTATTTTACTCCAGGAATCAACAGTCAGTAAAGATTTTGGAACAATATATCCAAGATTTCCATAACTATTAAGCAACAAATATGATAGTTTTAAAAAATTCATTGCTGTTTCAATTGTATTTAATTGATATTTATTATTTAAATATTCCCTTTCGTTTTTATTAGACACTGAATACGGTGGATTGCATATTATTACATCAAAGCCGCCGACCTCGAATCCCTTGCTTCCGCTCTCATAAGAATATGACGGTTCTTTCAGCATCCTCTCTTTTATTTCCGAGTAATCGGGATACATGGAACGTTTTTCTTCCAAAATTTCTTCGGGTGTGGGTTTCTTTTTATGATAATCCCTGAATCCGGGGAACACTTCGGGAAATACTTTGAACCAGTTGAAAGCCTTGTCACCTGCCACTTCCGGGTCATCAATCAATGAGTTGCCGCACTTAATATTGTGGTCTAATGCTGTGAGTTCCGATTTATTATTAGCAGTTTTTATCCATAATGAGAGTTTTGTAATTTCTACAGACTCGCTGTTCAAATCCACACCGAAAAGATTATTTGAGAGTATGTGTTTGTCGAGGTCGAATATTTCATGCTGTCCGTTTCTCAGTTCAGCGAGTTTATCATTTACTTTCTGGCCTTCTGCATAAAGATAATTGAATGCCTGATTCAGAAAAGCACCTGAACCGCAGGCAGGGTCAAGCACCCTGATGTTCATCAGCTTTTCTTTGTACTTCATCCAGTAATCATCATGCTTTTTTATTATTACCTGCTGTTCAGAATTAAGTTTGCCATTCCTGTTCAAAGGAAAATCAATTTCAGGTAATTCAAAAAAACCGAGTTGTTTTTTTCTTTCATCCAACCATCCGCCGACTGAATTTTCGACGATGTATTTAGTGATGTATTCAGGTGTATAATAAATTCCTTCTTTTTTCCTTTTGCTTTTCTTCTTATCAAATTCCTTTCCTTCGATACGTGCTTTTATTTCTTCTATATCGGTTATTGACTGCTCGAAAATATGCCCGAGAATATTTACGTCAATATCGGATTCATAATCATATTCAGTCAATTTTGTAAGTTCCTCGAGAGCTGAATCATTAATATTCAAACTGTCGAAATCCGAATCCTGTGCAAACAGTCCGCCATTAAACTTATTGATTTTATGAGCAGTTGAACCGATGTTTATGGCATCGAAAAAGCCTTTCAACTCATTCCAAATTTTATTATCCGATTTAGTGAATGATTCTTTTCCACGTTTAATAATATTTTTAAAAGTTTTTTCAGGTAATAGTCTGTTGTCCTCACAAAAACATATAAATATAAACCTGTCAAGAAATTTTTGGGTTTTCTCCAATAAGAGCAGTTCTGATTTATCAGGGTTGCTTAGCTTTATATTTTCATATAAATTTGCTCTCGCCTGTTTAAATTCGGAATAAAATATTTTTGATATATTCTGTTCTTCTTCCTCATTTTTTTCGTATAACGCATCAATAACACTTGCTCCTGTGTTAGATATCAGGTTTTCATACGAAAGTAGATAATAGAATTGGCAGAATTTTTCCCATTCCGAAAGTTCTCCAATAAGAAATTCTTCATATTCAGTTGAAGAAGAATGGTGGTATAACCTGATTGAAATAAAATTGGAAACAATTACCCATTTACAGCTTTTTCCTATTTTATGCTGATAGCTGAATGCCTGCTCGACAGGTGTTCTCGTATCGTTAAACCGATGCTGTCTCTCATCGAGATTAGTATTTGCATCTTTTAATTCGATTACTACTCTGACATCTTCTGAATCAGTAGTAAAGAAACCGAGTGAACCATCGGCAAATTTTGAATCAATAGTGGTTAATTGTTCCTGATTAAGGTTCCATTGTTCTGTGTTTTTGATTCTGCTTCTATATCCGAGGACATCAGAGAAAAATTCATTAAGAAAATTCCCTTGTATTGAGGATTCTTTGGTTGAATATATATTTCCGCTTTTTATGAAGTCAATCCAAATACTAATTATTTTTTGCTTTTCATCATAATTGGAGATTGATGTTTTATCAATCTTTGAAAGCACCTGATTAAAATGCTTCCTGTTAAATATATGTTTCCTGATATTTGGCACGTTTACCCAAATAAAAAAATGGATTTTTATGCAAATTAACTCAAATTGGAAAAAACTTCAAAAATAAGTTTGTTTGTTAAGAATTATTCTACTAGCTTTATATTGTATTTGAAATTATCTAAGTTTTAATAATTTTAAATTAATCATTAAAAATTCATTTTAAATTTTAAATTGAAAATTTAATCTTTAATCCTCGAATTTATCCTTTTTCTACCAATGCAATAATATTCAAATCCCAATTTTGCCATTTCATCGAGGTTGTATAAATTTCTTCCGTCAAAAATAACCGGGTTATTCAATATTGTCTTAAGCTTGCTGAAATCAGGTTTCCTGAATAAATTCCATTCTGTTGTAATGATTAAAGCATCGGCATTTTCAAGACAATTATAAATACCGGTAGCATAAGCGATTTTATCTTCGTAAACTTGTCTGGTATTGCTCATGGCTTCAGAATCATAAGCTTTGACTTTTGCACCATTCTTTAAAAACATATCAATTAACCTAAAAGCAGGTGCTTCGCGAGTGTCATCAGTGTTCGGCTTAAATGCCAATCCCCATAAAGCAAATTGTTTGCCATTAATATTCCCGCCGAAACGCATTAAAATTAAATTGAAAAATCTCTCAATCTGATGCTCATTCACTTCCTGTGCGGCTTTTACAATCCTCATTGATGTGCCTTCGGAATCCGTTGAGTGTATCAATGCTTTAACATCCTTTGGGAAACATGAACCGCCGTATCCGATGCCTGCAAAAAGGAATCTCTTCCCGATACGGCTGTCAGAGCCAATACCTATTCTAATATTCTCAATATCGGCACCTACTTTTTCGCAATATTCAGACAGGTCATTCATAAAAGAAATCTTTGTAGCGAGGAAAGAATTTGCGGCATATTTTGTTACCTCAGCACTTTTCACATCCATTACTATAATTGGATTACCGCTTCGTACAAAAGGCTCGTATAAATCCCTCATGATTTCTTCGACAAGCTTACTCGAAGTACCAATTACTACTCTTTCGGGTTTCAATGCGTCATCGACAGCAAAACCTTCCCTTAAAAATTCGGGATTACTCACTACTTCAATTTTATTACCGGGTATCTTTTCATCAAAAATCCATTTAACTTTAGCTGCTGTTCCTACAGGCACTGTGCTTTTATTTATAATAATTTTATCGTTATCTAATTTGTTCTTTAACATAATACCGGCAATATCTTCCGCACATTTCAATACATGCTGTAAATCGGCAGAGCCATCCTCATTTGGCGGTGTCGGAAGGCATAAAAAAATTAATTTGCAATTTATAACTGCCTCTTCAAGGTTAGTTGTAAACCTGAGTCTTCCTTCTTCAAGATTTTTTTTCAGGTATCTATCGAGTCCCGGCTCGAAAATAGGAGAATTGCCCTTTTTCAGCATTTCCACTTTTTCTTCGACTATATCCACACAATAAACCTCATTTCCGGTTTCGGCAAAGCATGTGCCGCTCACCAATCCCACATACCCTGTACCAATCACAGCGACATTATATGCCATTATTACAATCCAACCTTTCTGATTTCACTTTTTTAAAAATTTGCAATTCTTCTTTTAATTAACACTGTTTATTGACATTATTATTGAGAGTTTCTTCACTATCTTTTTCATTTTTTATAATTTTCTCCTTACACCATAATTTTTCCGAATTCACATCAGTCATAGCCTTTGTTTTACCATGCTGAATAAGATATTCAATTCCTTCAACAGCTTTCCTGACCATAATATTTTTTTCTTCTATTTCATCATCTGAAAAATCCGACAGTACATAATCAACCATCCCTCCCTGGGGAAAATTCTTTCCAATGCCGCATCTCAGCCTGAAAAATTCTTCCGTTCCAAGCTCTTCAATCACTGAGGCTACACCATTATGTCCTCCGTCGCTTCCTCCCTGCCTCAAATGTATTTTTCCCAAAGGAAAATTATATTCATCGCACACAATAATAATACGTTCAACCGGAATTTCAAAATTTTCAATTACTTCAGACACAGCTTCTCCTGAGCAATTCATGAAAGTCGTTGGAAGTATTACGAGTGCAAGCTGTCCGGCAATCCTGAGAGATGCGTTATAGCTTTTTGAAAAACTTTTCATCAAAGGCTTTTTATGTTTATTACACAGTTCAGCGGCTGCCATCCAACCTATATTATGCCTGTTCCCTGAGTATTGACTCCCGGGATTACCAAGACAAACTATCAGCCAGTCAACTTTCTTTCCCATATAATTTATTTATTTATGATATAATAATGATATTAAAAAGCTACAATTTATAATTTTCAATTTTAACAATTTTCAATCAATTTAAAATATTTTAATGTTAAAAATTAATGGACTAAATAACATTATAAAAATTTATCACATTTTGGAAAATAATATTAAATCAATCTATTGTATTGAAAATTATTTCATTGAAAATTCTATAGTCTCAAGGATTTGTCAATAAAATCATCCCACTAATTGAAAATAGCTGCAATACATTTAAAATACTAAATTAATTTATTGGAAATTCATTAAAAATTGAAAATTAAAAAAATTGAAAATTATATTAATTATAACTTATAAAAAAAAGGTATTCCCATTCGATAAGAATACCTTTAAAAAAAAATATTAAAAGAAAATTAGTCTTTTTTAGATTCTTTTTTAGTTTCCTTTTTTGAATCCTTTTTATCATCCTTTGCTGCCTCATCTGTCGGTGCCGCTTCTTCAGACACTTCTGCTGCAGGTGTTTCTTCCTTGACAAGCCGCGGATGGAGACATGATACTATAACTGTATCGAGTGCAACATCAAAGTGTATGCCTTCTCTCGTGATGTCCTTCACATGTACTGATTTCCCGATTGACAAATTAGATATGTCAATCTCAAATGAATCGGGCATATCAGCAGGTAAGCAATGCAGCTTAACCCTATGTGTAGTATGCTGAAGTACACCACCATCCCTTACTCCGATTGCCTGCCCTTTGAGAATGATAGGCACCTCGACACCCATCATCTTTCCGGTCTTCACTCCGAACAAATCAAAATGTAACAGCTTATCTGTTACCGGATGGAAAGCTGTATCTTTCAAAACACACTCCAATGGCTGTGTGGCATCATCAATAAATAAATCAAAAATTTTCTTGTGTGCCGTATAAACGATGGGCCTCAGTGCAAGCGGGTGAACTGCCACGGGAATTGATTCACTGCCTTCTGTGTAATATATGCCGGGAATCATGCCGTCTGCCCTGACTTTTTTTGCACCTTTTTTCCCGGTGCCCCGTTTAACTGCTTTTAATGTAATCTCACTCATTTTTCTATCCTTAAATCCTATTAATTTATAATTTTATCTTTCTATTTCAAACAAAGAACTTATTGAGCGGTTGTCATGTGTCCTGATGATTGCCTCAGCGAGAAGCTCTGCAACAGATACAACTTCAATCTTACTGCATAACCTGTTCAACTGTATTGTATCAGTTACAAAAAGCCTTTCAATAGCTTTAGAATTTTCAATCCTTTCGAGTGCATCCCCCGAAAAAACAGGGTGAACACATATTCCGTGAATTGATTTCGCCCCCTTATCCTTTAGGACTTCTGCACATTGTACGAATGTCGAGCCTGTATCAATCAAATCATCAACAATAATAACGTTCTTATCTTTTACCTCGCCTATCACGCTGACAATTTCCGCAACGTTGTGTGCAGGACGCCTTTTATCAACCAGAACCAAATCTCCGCCAATTCTCTTGGAATAAGCTCTTGCAGTTTTTACACCGCCAACGTCAGGTGCGGCAATAGCAAGATTATCGAGATTCAGCTTATTCAAAGCCTTTATCAGAACCGGCGAAGCATACAAGTGGTCGAGCGGTATATCGAAAAAGCCCTGAATCTGCGACGAATGTAAGTCGACGGTTATTACCCTGTCGGCTCCAGCCCTGACAATCAGGTTGGCAAAAAGCTTTGCCGATATTGAAACTCTCGGCTGGTCTTTCCTGTCCTGCCTTGCACCGCCGTAATAAGGAATAACAGCCGTTACCCTCTGGACGGATGCACGCTTTGCCGCATCAATCATAATCAGCAATTCCATCAAGTTATCAGAAGGAGCATTCGTTGACTGAATTATAAACAAATCAATCCCGCGGACATTCTCCTCGAACTTAACCCAAATCTCACCGTCGCTGAAATTCCGGATAGTAACTTCAGAAAGATGAATTCCCTGATGCTCGGCTACCTTCTCAGCCAGAGCTATGTTTGAGCGTCCCGATGCGACTTTGAAATGAGGCATTTTTATCTTCTCAAATAACAATCAATACTCTGCTACTCTGCTGGGGCGGAGGGATTCGAACCTTCGAGTGTCGGCTCCAAAGGCCGATGCCTTACCACTTGGCTACGCCCCAATCTTTTGGTTTATAAAGAACTACAAAATTAATAGTTTTTCATAAGTTAACCAAATCTTTTCTGTTAGTTATTGCTAATTTAATGTACATAATTCGTCATTCTGAGCGAAGCTAAGAATGACATCTATACCAAATTAGCAATACCTTCTGTTAACTTCTTTCTCCCTTTTCCAGAGGGTTAAAAGTTTCAAATAAGGTCAAAATTCTTAAATAAATTAATATATTACTACAAAATAATGGAAACTGTGAAAAAAATTACACACTTTTTTTGGAAATGGCTTATGATTTTCGTAAATTTATAGTAATTAGAATAATTAACATGAGTTTTAGTTTTGAATTATCGTTGGACTTTAAGAAAAAGTGCTGATGAAGATATTATCCACAGGTTAACAAGTTCACTAAAAATACCGGCAAGCTTGGTGCATGTGCTGGTTGCACGAGGTGTTGAATGTCAGGAAGATGCTAGAAAGTTCTTTGAACCTACTCTTGACGACCTATTCGACCCCTACTTGATGGACGGCATGGAAATGGCTGTCGGGAGGCTATTGAGTGCAATCAGTAAAAAGGAGCTTATCTGGATTCACGGCGACTACGACGTGGATGGTACCGCAAGCACAGCAATGATGCTTTTGTTTCTACGTGAAATAGGAGCAAAGGTTGAGTATTATATCCCTCACAGAATTAACGAAGGTTTTGGCTTATCTATAAATTCAATCCGCAGTGCAAAATCAAGAGGAGCATCACTTATTTTAACGGTTGATATTGGTATTACTTCTTATGAATCGCTTATTTATGCTAAAAAGGAAGGACTCGAAACAATTATCTGCGACCATCATGAACCGATTGATGAGGTTCCGGATGTGTATTGCATCATTGACCCATTGAAACCTGGTTGTAATTATCCGTTTAAGCATCTTGCGGCATGTGGCGTTGCTTTTAAATTAATCCAGGGAATTTGCAAAGAATTGGGAACACCTGAAAAAGCATTTCAGTATCTTGACTTTGTAGCACTTGCCTCAGCGGCGGATATGGTTCCGCTCATAGGAGAGAACAGGATTCTCGTTCATTTCGGATTAGAGCAGATGAATAACAAGCCGCGTCCGGGATTGAAGGGATTGATTGACTGCACTCATTTAAAAGTCGGTTCGATTGATACATCGAGCATAGTGTATTCTCTTGCACCGTTAATCAATGCCGCAGGAAGAGTAGGCGATGCAAGGTGGTCTGTCGACATGATGACTGAATCCGATGAAACCGCATCCTTCCAGGTTGCACAAAAGCTGGAAAGGGAGAACAGGAAACGCAGGACATTCGATGAAATAACATTTGAACAAGCCGCTCCAATGGCTGAGGCTTACATAAAGAAAAATCCCGAATCAAGGGCAATAGTACTTTATTCACCCAACTGGCATGCAGGTGTAATCGGCATTGTTGCATCGAGGCTGGTTGACAGGTTCAATCTGCCTGCCGTCATGCTGACAAAATTTGAAGACCCCGAAACGCACCAGGTATTGGCTAAAGGCTCTGCAAGAAGTATCTACGGATTTGACATTCACAAGGCATTAAAAACATGCAGGCATTTATTGACTGAATTTGGAGGTCATAAGCACGCCGCAGGATTGTCACTTGAAATAAAGGATATTGATACATTCAGAACAGAATTTGAAGAAATTGCAAACAAAGAAATAAGCAATGAAATGCTCGTTCCCGAAATAATTGTTGATGCCGAATTAAAACTAAGCGACCTCAATCCAAACTTCTTAAAAGTACTGAATAAATTCGCACCCTACGGATTCGACAACAACAGGCCTATGTTTTTCTCGAAGGGTGTAAGGTCATCAAACGGAGTTAAGGTTGTCGGGAAGAATCATCTGAAATTCAGGGCATTCCAGATGTTTGAGATTGACGCTATCGGATATGGCCTTGCCGATAAGATAAATATCACTCAGCAGGGAAAGCCTTTCTCTATTTTATTTAATATTGAAGAAAGTTTATACAATGGTGTAACATATACACAACTACGCATTAAAGACATTAAACCCGACAGCAATGATACCCCATGAAACCGCAGAACATTTTCTGAAAGAACTAAATGACATTTTTGACGGCAATGAATTGACATTCAGGAAGAAGATTCTCTCTTTCAGAACCATATACCGAAAGTTAATCACGAAACTTACAGAAAATGAGAAGCAATATTTTTCATCAGTGTTTGCAAGAGCTGTTTATATAGCCGACAAATATGAATTCCCTGAGGAATTAACAACAAAAATCAGAACCTTCACTTCTATAGCTGAAAGAATAAGAAAAGATTTGAGTTTTGAAATCTCTATACAACATCTCAATTATGCTTATGTAACTTTGATTGAACTTATAAATTTTCTTCACCCATCCGGGAACGAGGAATATTTAATTGATAAAATTAAAACACTCGGCACCAAAATACCACTGCCTAAATACGCGAGAACAAGCGACACTATTGAATTTATCCGTGCAGTTGTAGTCGAAAAGGGAACTGTAAAAACATATTCCGAAAATTCAATTACTGATTATGAATTAATCTGCGAATCGGAAGAATTCGGAAAAATCAAACTGCGTTTCAGAAATCCATGGGGTAAGCTTCATTCATTGACCTGGAAAGGCGCTGTGCTGAATGTTTTTTCAGTGAAAAGAGACGCACAGAGAAAAGATGAATTCAAAGCTGGAAACTCTACAATTATCGTTCTCGAACCCGATAACCTTGTTGATGTAACAGATATTGCTGAATGTTTCCAATATAACGGTTCAAATGCACTTATTTATTTTTTATCAAAGTTTAAATTGAAATCCACAAATGCAAAGGCAATAACAGGAAATATTATTAATTCCTGCTTCGATGAAATACTCAATAATTCGGAATCTAATTTTGAAGATGCTTATGAAAATGCTTTGAAAATAAAACCGCTTCAAATTTTTGCTATTGCAACCAATAATCCAAAGGAAACAAAAGAAATAAAAGAGAATGCAAAAACTCAATATGATAACCTTCGGAGAATCACATCAGGATTAGATTATGACAGGTACAGCATAGAGCCGACATTTATATCTTCAGATTATGGTTTACAGGGAAGGCTTGATGTGCTGATTGAATTTGAAGATGAAATTAACAGGAAAAATATAATAGAATTGAAGTCGGGTAAAGCTCCCGGTAAGGATATGAGTGCTGCTTTGCCCGATGGCAGATTTGTAAAAACAGGAATTTGGGTGAACCATTATATACAGGCAATCTGCTATAATCTTTTGCTTGACTCTGCTTATGATAGCCGCACAGGCACTTCGCAAATACTATATTCGCAAACTGAGGACGAACCTCTGCGTAATGCACCGAATATCATCCAGAAAAAGCAGGAAGCAATTGCAATCAGGAATGAAATTGTAGCTTATGAAAGGCAGTTTGCAGGAGGAAATTTCTCATTATTCG